>JBKJSN010000007.1:0-5496 GCA_046595815.1 Mycobacteriales bacterium | reverse complement strand
TGGACCACCGGGAGGTACATCTCGAGGAACTCCGGGAACAGCTCGCGCTGCACGACGTACCGCGGGTAGGCGGTGCAGCGCTGCTTGGCGTACTCGAAGCCCTTCTTGAGGTGCACGCCGAGCTGGTGCAGGCCCTTGCGGGCAACGCCGTGGTCGCCAAGACCCCGTCACAGGGCGGGTTCCACTGCCTCACGCTCGCCCACGCGATCATGCGGCGGCACGACCTGCCGGTGACCTTGCTGTCCGGGGTCGGCAGCCAGCTCGGTGACGCCCTCATCAGCTCTCCCGAGATCGGCGCGCTGGCCTTCGTGGGCGGGCGGGCGAACGGCCGCAAGGCCGCCACGACGCTCGCCGACACCGGCAAGCGCCATCTGCTTGAGCAGGAGGGCCTCAACGCCTGGGGCATCTGGGACTTCTCGCGCTGGGACGAGCTGGAGGCCCACCTGAAGAAGGGCTTCGAGTACGCCAAGCAGCGCTGCACGGCCTACCCCCGCTACGTCGTGCAGCGGCACCTGTTCCCGGCGTTCCTCGAGGCCTACCTGCCCGTCGTACAAGGTGTGCGGTTCGGGCACCCGCTGGCGGTGGAGACGTCGTTCGACCCGTTGCCCGACCTCGACTTCGGCCCGGTCATCCACGCGACCAAGGCGGCAGAGCTGCGCACGAGGTACGACGAGGCCGTGGCCGGAGGGGCGATCCCGCTCTACCGGGGTGAGGTGCACGACGGCCGGTTCCTGCCGGGGCAGGACACCTCGGCGTACGTCGCGCCGGCCGCTGTGCTGAACCCGGCCACGAGCTGGGCGCTGCACCACAGCGAGCCGTTCGGCCCTCTCGACAGCGTCATCATCGTGGACACCGAGCCGGAGCTGCTGGCTGCCATGAACGCCTCCAACGGCTCGCTCGTCGCCTCGGTCGCGACCGACGACCCGTCGTTCGGCGCTCGGGTGGCCGAAGAGCTGCAGGCCTTCAAGGTCGGCATCAACAAGCCGCGCAGCCGCGGTGACCGCGAGGAGGTCTTCGGCGGCAAGGGCGCGTCGTGGAAGGGCGCGTTCGTCGGCGGGGACCTGCTCGTGCAGGCGGTCACCGAGGGACCGGAGGGCGAGCAGCTCTACGGCAACTTCCCGACGTACAGCCGCTACCCGGAAAGCGTTTAGCGTCGGGCGCCGGGCGGCTCGCCCGACAACCTCTGCGCGAGCCATACCGGCAGAACGGAGAGCACCACGAGGGCCGCGGCCACGACGTTCACGACTGGCGCCTGGTTCGGTCGGAACAGGTTCTCGAAGATCCACAGGGGCAAGGTCTGCACGCCTGGTGCTGACGTGAACGTCGTCACGATGATCTCGTCGAAGGACAGGGCGAATGCCAGCAGACCGCCGGCGAACAGCGCTGACCGCAGGATCGGGAACGTCACGAAGCGGAAGGTCTGCCACGTGCCGGCGCCCAGGTCCGCCGACGCCTCCTCCAAAGTGGTGCCGACTCGCCGCAGCCTGGCCAAGGCGTTGTTGAAGACGAGCACGATGCAGAAGGTGGCGTGTCCCACGATGATCGTGAGCAGTCCGAAGCGGGCTCCGGCGACCCGGAAGGCGTTGTTCAGGGCGATGCCGGTCACGATGCCCGGTAGTGCAATGGGCAGCAGCAGCAGGAACGACACCGTCTCGCGGCCGAACCAGCGATAGCGCGACACGGCGAAGGCCGCCATCGTGCCGAGGACGAGAGCCACCATCGTGGCGCCCAGCGCAGCCTGGAGGCTGGTCACCAAGGCCGTGCGCGCACCCTCGCTCTGCCAGGCCTGCCTCCACCAGTGCGTTGTGAAGCTCGTGGGTGGCCAGCTGAACGTGCGAGAGCTGTTGAAGCTGTTAACCAGCACCACGACGAGGGGCAGGTAGACAACGGCCAGCCCGACGGCCATGAAACACGCGAGCACGCGCCGCCCTGTCGCCGAGAGCACCTAGAGCTCCCTCAGAGCGCCGGTACGACGGGCGCCCACCAGGAAGCCCACCATCACCAGGATCGGGAAGAACGCAGCTGCTGCCGCGAAGGGCAGGTTTCCGCCAGTGGTGATGTTGTCGTAGATCACGTTGCTGGCCAGTTGGGTGGCGCCCCCCACGATCTTGACGCTGATGTAGTCCCCGAGGGACAGCGAGAAGGTGAAAAGCGAACCCGCCACAAGGGCAGGGAACAGCAGCGGCAGCACCACGAACCTGAACGTGCTCATCGCCCGAGCCCCCTGGTCGGAGGAGGCCTCCAGGACGGCGTCGGGGATCCGCTCCAGTCCAGCGAACAGGGGGAGCACCATGAAGGGAAGCCAGAGGTAGGCCAAGGTGATGACCGTGGCGAGCAGCCCGAACCCCGGACCATGCAGGCCGAAGGGGTTGAGCAGCCAGTCCACCACCCCGTTGTTGGCGAACATGACCCGCCACGCGTACGCCTTCACCAGGTAGGAGGCCCAAAGCGGTGTCAGGATCGCGACGACGAGCAGTCGCCTCAACCGCGGCGAGGCGACCTTGGCCATGTAGTACGCCATGGGTAGTGCGACGACAGCGTCCACGACCGTCACGAGGGCGGCGACACCGAGAGACCGGAGCGCGATCCTGCCGTACACCGGCTCCGTCAGCAAAGTCGTGAAGTTGTCGAGCGTTCCGCGGTGCTCCACCGCTCCGGTGAAGTCGTTGGTGGTCCAGAACGCCGCGACGAGCATCGCCAGCAGCGAGCCCAGGTAGGCGACGACGAGCCAGAACGCGGGCAGGGACAGCAAGGCGAGCAGCCGCGCCCCGGGGTGGCGGTGCAGCCACCCCGAGGCCCGCCGGCTCATCCCTTGATGGACGTCCATGCCTGGGTCCAGGCTGCGTAGTCGGTGCAGATGTTGCCCCTACCGTCCAGGCAGTGCTTGGTCGGCGTCGTCCAGTAGTGGATGCCGTCGGAGTAGGCCTTGTCCGCCGCGTGGTAGGTCGTGCAGAAGCTCTTGTCGGCTGTCTGCTCGCACGCCAGGGACTGCGCCGGCGCCTCGCCGAACCACTCCGCGACCTGGGCGTTGACCTTCGGGGAGATGATCCAGTCCATCCACTTGTACATGCAGTTCGGGTGCTCGGCCTTCGCGGCGATCATCCAGGTGTCGGACCAGCCGGTGACGCCCTCGGTGGGCACGATGGCCTTGATGTCTACCTTCTTGTTCGCCTGGATGAGGTTGGCGATCACCTGCCAGGTGGTGCCCACCACGCTGTTGCCGGACTCGAACGCCTGCACCTCCTTGGTGTAGTCCGACCAGTACTCCCCGACCGCGGTGCGCTGGGTCTTCAGGAGCGCGACCGCCGCTGCCAACTGCTTGCTGTCGAGCGCGTACGGGTTGGTGATGTTCAGCTCCGGCCGGTGGGCCATGAGGTACAGCGCTGCGTCGGCGATGTAGATCGGCGAGTCGTACGCCGTGACCTTGTTCTTGACGGCCGCACTCGGCTCGAAGACCGCCGACCACGAGGTGGGCTCCGGGGAGAGGAGTTTGGTGTTCCACATCAGGAGGTTGGCGCCCCATCCGTGCGGGATGCCGTACATCTGGCCGTTGACGGAGTTCCACGGGCGGTCCTTCAAGAAGGGCTGCACCGTCCCGTAGTTCGGGACCAGCGAGGTCGTCACTGGCGCGACGAGGCCGCCGTACACCAGCCGCAGGCTGGCGTCCCCGGAGGCGGAGACGCCGTCGTACTGGCCGGAGGTCATCAGCGTGACCATCTCGTCGGAGGTGTTGCCGATCTTGACGTTGACCTTGCAGCCGGTGGCTTTCTCGAAGGGAGTCACCCAGTCGACGGTCTTGTCGTTGGTGCCATCCTCGGCGTAGCCGGCCCACGCGACGAGATTGAGCGCCCCCTCGCCTGCGCCGATCGAGGCCTGAGCCGCGATGCTCGGCACAGGCGGCGCGGCCTTGTCCTTGTTCACCTCGGAGCTCCCACCTCCACACGCGGCGAGCGCGAGGACCGTGGCTCCTGTCAGCCCCACCAACCTCGCCGTGCGACCTGATGGCACCTTTCGACTTGCTGACATCGTGTCCTCCTGTCGGGATTGGCGCTCGGCGTCAGCCGAGTCGTCGTGCTGCGTCGTCGTTCCAGGTGAGCAGGATCCGGTCGCCCTGCCGCGGCCCGCTCAGTGCCGACCCGCCCGTGGACGGGGCGGTGACGACCCAAGTCGGGCCGGCGTCCAGGACCACCACGGTGCGTACGAGGGCTCCGGCGTACACCACATCCACGACCTTCGCCGGGGCGGAGCCGCGCGCCGGACGGGGTGCGTCAGGTGGACCCAGCTGCAGTCGTTCCGGACGGATGGCGAACTGCCCGTCTTCGCCGAACAGGTCCAGCGCCACGGCGCCGTCGGCGAGGTTGGTCGTGCCGATGAAATCGGCTACGAAGGGGGTGAGCGGCCGGTCGTAGATGTCCTCCGGAGTGCCGACCTGCTCGAGACGGCCATCGCGGAACACGGCAATCCTGTCGGCCATGGTGAGCGCCTCGTCCTGGTCGTGCGTGACGAACACGAAGGTCACGCCGACCTCGCGCTGCAGTTGCTTGAGCTCGATCTGCATCTGCTCCCTGAGCTGGCGGTCCAGCGCCCCGAGGGGCTCGTCGAGCAGCAGAACCTTGGGACGGTTGATGAGTGCCCTGGCCAGGGCGACGCGCTGCCGTTGCCCACCGGAAAGCTCGCTGGGTCGCCGACCGCCGTACCCGGTCAGGCGCACGGTGCGCAGCGCTTCCTCGACGCGCTCCCGGCGTTCGACTTTCGCGACGCGGCGGACCATCAGGCCGTAGCCGACGTTGCGCTCAACCGTCATGTGGGGGAACAGGGCGTAGTCCTGGAACACCGTGTTGACCGGCCGGTCGAAGGGGGCGGTCGCGGTCACGTCCCGTCCGGAGAGCCAGACCGCCCCGGCGCTAGGGCGCTCGAAGCCCGCGATCATGCGCAGGCAGGTGGTCTTTCCCGAGCCCGAGGGGCCGAGCAGCGCGAAGAACTCTCCGGGCTGGATGTCGAGCGTCACGTCGTCGACGGCGAGGACGTCGCCGAAGCGCTTGGTGACGCCTTGCAGTCGTACGTCTGGCTCGCTCACCGCGGCGTGCGGGGCGAGTGCGGTGTCCGTCTGCGACAGCTCCGTCACAAACCGGAGGGTAACGCTCCTTGCGCCAAATGGGCGAAGATCGCAAAGTCGAGAGCTACGCCTCGGAGGGGCTCCAGCCGGGGCCGCGGAAGACGTAGCCGAAGCGGTCGCGCCAGCTGTTCGCCGTACGGACGTCGCGGGCGATCGCGGCGAGCTCGTGGGTGGCGACGCGAAGCGGGTTGCGCGTGTCGATGTTCTTCGTCAGGCCGTAGACGACACGTTCGCCCTCGGGCTCGAAACTGTGGAACGCGCGGTCCCAGAGGATGAGGACCCCGGCGTAGTTGCGGTCGAGGTACTGCGACTGCGAGCCGTGGTGCACCCGGTGGTGCGACGGGGTGTTGAAGACCTTCTCGACCCAGCCGAGTCGCTGG
>JBKJSN010000003.1:0-11754 GCA_046595815.1 Mycobacteriales bacterium | reverse complement strand
CCGTGAGGTCGAGAAGGCCTACGCCGCCCTCGAGGCGCGGCTGCACCGCACTCCCACCGAGGCGGAGGTGGCCCAGGAGCTCGGCATCGCGCTCGAGGACCTGCACACGATTTTCAGCCAGGTGAGCTTCGTCAACGTCGTTGCCCTCGATGAGCTGCTCTCGGCCGGGCAGGAGCGCGGGGACAAGCTCTCGCTCGTCGACACCCTCGAGGACACCAAGGCCGAGGACCCGGTCCAGGCGTTCGAGACCGAGGAGACGAAGTACCTGCTCGCGAAGGCGATCAACACGCTGCCCGAGCGGGAGAAGATCGTCGTGACCCTCTACTACTACGAGGGCCTGACCCTGGCTGAGATCGGACAGGTCCTCGGGGTCACCGAGAGCCGGATCTGCCAGATGCACACCAAGGCCGTGCTGCAGCTGCGCGGCAAGCTCGCCGACCAGCGCGGCTAGCCCTCAGCGGCGCGCGCGGCCGACGCGCAGGCCTTTGCGCACGAGCAGGAACAGCCCGTATCCCAGGACGGCCGCGCCCGTGACGTTGGCCGCCAGGTTGATGAAGATGGTCAGGCCCCGACGCCGGGGTTCGGCCAGAGCCTTTGATGAGACGGCGAGCTCAGGGGTTGCCACGTGGCCCGCAGCGGCCTGGAACGCCGGGGGTTCGGCGTACTCGCTACCGCTCGTCGGGCCGGTGGGCAGCAGGCGCAGCCGTCCCTGCGTGATGAGGGACAGCGGGTCCAGATAGGTGTCGCCGCGCAACAGCCCCCAGTGCAGGCAGGTCGTGTCGGCTCGGCAGGAGGAGTGGCCGGTCGTCAACTCCCCGATCCGCTGGCCCTGGGCGACGTGCGCACCCAGGCGGACGGTCGCGCGCACCGGCTCGTAGGTCGTCCGCAGGCCGTTGGCGTGGGTGATAGCGATGACGTCCTTTCCGGCCAGCTTCCCGGCGTAGGTGACGTCCCCGTCGCCGGCCGCCACGACGGGCTGGCCGATCTCACCGAGCAGGTCGACGCCGCGGTGCCCGACCCCCCACCGCGTCTTCGGCGGGGCGAAGGTGCGCTCGACGACCGAGTCGCCCTGCAGGGGCCAGCTCCAAGCAGGCTGTGACGTGGCCTGCGCTGCCTCGGTGTGCACGCCGAACCAGGCGAGCGCCAGCAAGACCTGGGCGATGTTGAGGACGACGATGAGGGCACGGCGGCCGGGACGCAACACGTCAGGCTCCTGTCGGGAGAGGCGGAGTTCGGGGCGTGGGTGGGCAGCAGGATGGGCGGTCCTGGGGAACGCCGCCGCCGCGGCTGTGGACAACTGGCGGGTCCGGTAGGCTGGCCATCAGCGCCCGGTCCGCCGGGTGACTTCGCGTGTCCCTGCCGTGCTGTCAACGGCGCAGGTGTTCGTCTCCGGTCCCCGCCAGGGGCAAGACGCTCACCGAGGGCACCAGGGCAGGCCCCATCCCGGGACCTGCGACAACCGGACAAGCCCGCCTGCGGCGGGTGAGCACAGAACAGGCCCACCATGGCCGTCGTCAGCATGCGCCAGCTCCTCGAGAGCGGCGCGCACTTCGGGCACCAGACCAAGCGCTGGAACCCCAAGATGAAGCGCTTCATCTTCACCGAGCGCAACGGCATCTACATCATCGACCTGCAGCAGACGCTGGGGTACATCGACCGCGCGTACGACTTCGTCAAGGAGACCGTGGCGCACGGCGGCACGATCATGTTCGTCGGGACCAAGCGCCAGGCGCAGGAGTCGATCGCCGAGCAGGCCACCCGTGTCGGTATGCCGTACGTCACCGAGCGTTGGCTCGGCGGCATGCTCACCAACTTCTCCACCGTGTACAAGCGGCTGCAGCGGCTGAAGGAGCTCGAGCTCATCGAGCAGACCGGTGGCGCGACCGTCCTCACGAAGAAGGAGGCGCTCGTCCTCACCCGTGAGCGCATCAAGCTGCAGCGCACCCTGGGCGGCATCCGCGAGATGACCCGCACCCCGAGCGCGATCTGGATCGTGGACACCAACAAGGAGCACCTCGCCGTCAACGAGGCGCGCAAGCTCAACATCCCGGTCGTCGCGATCCTCGACACCAACTGCGACCCCGACGTCGTCGACTACAAGATCCCCGGCAACGACGACGCGATCCGCAGCATCCAGACCCTCACCCGCGTCATCGCGGACGCGGTAGCCGAGGGCCTGATGGCCCGGGCCAGCCAGCAGGGCAGTGCCGACAAGCCGTCCTTCGACGAGGCGCCTGCCGGCCAGCTCGCGACCGACGAGCCGCTTCCGGCGTGGGAGCAGGAGCTGCTCGCCGGTGCCCCCGCTGCTGAGGCTGCTGTTGAGGCCCCCGCGACCGAGGCCCCCGCTGCTGAGGCTGCTGTTGAGGCCGCTGTCGAGGCCGCCCCCACCACCGAGTCCTAGTACCGAGAAGAGACGTTCAGACATGGCAACCATCTCCGCTGCGGACATCAAGAAGCTCCGCGAGGCCACCGGCGCCGGCATGACCGACTGCAAGAACGCCCTGGTCGAGAACGACGGCGACTACGACAAGGCCGTCGAGTTCCTGCGTATCAAGGGGCTCAAGGGCGTTGCGAAGCGCGAGGGCCGGGCAGCCAGCAACGGCCTCGTCGCCGTCAAGGCTGAGAGCGCCGGCAAGGCGACCCTGCTCGAGCTCAACTGCGAGACCGACTTCGTGGCCAAGGGCGAGCGCTTTATCGCGCTCGCCGACCAGGTCGTCACGGCGGCCGCCGCGGTGAGCGCGAACGAGCCGACCGACATCACCGTCGACGGCGCGGCCCTGCAGACCGTCCTCGACGAGGCGAACGCCACGCTCGGCGAGAAGATCGAGGTCCGTCGGGTCACGACGTTCGAGGGTGCCTACGTCGGCGTCTACCTCCACAAGACCAGCCCCGACCTGCCCCCGCAGCTCGGTGTGATCGTGGAGCTGACGGCGGAGAACGCCGAACTGGCCAAGGACGTCGCCCAGCACATCGCGGCCTTCTCGCCCCAGTTCACCACCCGGAACGAGGTCTCCGACGAGGCCGTCGCCAAGGAGCGCGAGATCGCCCACGCGACCGCGATCGAGGAGGGCAAGCCTGAGGCTTCGCTCGACAAGATCGTGGAGGGTCGTGTGACCGGGTTCTTCAAGGAGGCCGTGCTCGTGGAGCAGGCGTTCGCGAAGGACAACAAGAAGACGGTCGGCAAGGTTCTCGAGGAGGCCGGTGTCGGCGTGGTCCGCTTCGCGCGGTTCAAGGTCGGTCAGGCCTAACCTTTCGCTGTACCGCACACACGTCACGACCGAGGAGGCCGCCACCCCATGAGCACAGCCAACGGGGAGGCGGCCTTCTCGGTGAACGAGGGGCCGTACAAGAAGGTCTTGCTCAAGCTCTCGGGCGAGGTCTTCGGCGGCGGTGCGGTCGGGCTCGACCTCGACGTCGTGTCCGACATCGCACGCCAGATCCGCGACGTGGTGAACGCCGGTACGCAAGTCGCCGTCGTCGTCGGCGGCGGCAACTTCTTCCGCGGCGCCGAGATCGCACAGCGGGGGATGGACCGGGCTCGCGCTGACTACATGGGCATGCTCGGCACGGTGATGAACTGCCTCGCCCTTCAGGACCTGCTCGAGCAGGCCGGGGTCGAGACGCGGGTACAGACCGCCATCACCATGGGGCAGGTCGCCGAGCCCTACATCCCGCGCAAGGCCGTGCGGCACCTGGAGAAGGGCCGGGTCGTCATCTTCGGCGCCGGCGCGGGCATGCCCTACTTCTCGACCGACACGGTGGCCGCCCAGCGTGCCCTGGAGATCGGGTGCGAGGTGCTGCTCATGGCCAAGACCGTCGACGGCGTCTACGACGACGACCCGAAGAAGAACCCCAACGCCGTGAAGTACGACCAGGTGTCCTACGCCGAGGTGCTGCACAAGGGGCTGAAGGTCGCCGACGCGGCCGCCTTCAGCCTGTGCATGGACAACAAGCTGCCGATCGTCGTCTTCGACCTCATGAAGGACGGCAACATCGCTCGCGCCGTACGTGGCGAGAAGATCGGCACGGTCGTCAGCGGCGACGCGACCCTAGAGAAGGAAGCACAGTGATCGACGAGATCCTCTTCGACGCCGAGGAGAAGATGGAGAAGGCCACCACCGTGGCCAAGGACGACTTCGCGGGCATCCGCACCGGTCGCGCCACTCCTCAGATGTTCAACAAGATCGTGGTCGACTACTACGACACCAAGACCCCGATCGTGCAGCTCGCGTCGTTCTCGATCCCGGAGCCGCGGATGTGCGTGGTGACGCCGTACGACAAGGGTTCCTTGGGGATCATCGAGCGGGCCATCCGTGACTCCGACCTCGGGGTGAACCCGTCCAACGACGGCACGATCATCAGGGTGAACTTCCCGCAGCTCACAGAGGAGCGGCGCAAGGATTTCATCAAGGTTGCGCGCCACAAGGCTGAGGATGCGAAGATCTCGATCCGCAACATCCGGCGCAAGGCCAAGGACGAGCTCGACCGGCTCATCAAGGATGGCCAGACGGGTGAGGACGAGGTCCTGCGTGCTGAGAAGGAGCTCGACAAGGTGACGTCCAAGCACGTCGACCACGTCGATGAGCTCCTGCGGCACAAGGAAGCCGAGCTACTCGAAGTCTGATGCAGCGCTGATGACGACAGATGCGCCCCCCGTAGGGAGGGCCGGCCGCGACCTCCGGGCGGCCATCGGAGTCGGGCTGGGTCTAGCGGCGCTGATCATCGGCACGCTCTACTCGCCCGCTCGCTGGACCTTCGTGGTCGTCGTCATGGTCGCCTCTGTCATCGGCACGTTCGAGATCGTGCGGGCGTTGCGGCAGCTCGGGGCCCAACCACCCGTCGTACCCCTCGTTGTCGGCGGGACCGCGATGGTGGTGGCCGGCTACCGGTACGGCGCCGAGGAGCTCTTCCTCGCGCTGGCCCTGACGGCGCTGGGCTGCGTGCTCTGGCGGATCGCCGACCCAGCCGTCGGGCTGCTACGTGATGTGACCTCGGGCGTGTTGACGGCGGCTTACGTGCCGTTCCTGATCGCCTTCGCGATGGTGCTCACCGCGCCGCCGGATGGCCCGCGACGCATCACGGCCTTCATCGCCACCGTCGTGTGCAGCGATGTGGGTGGGTACGTCGCCGGGGTGCTGTTCGGCAAACACCCGATGGCACCGTCGGTGTCGCCGAAGAAGTCGTGGGAGGGCTTCGCCGGGTCGGTCGCAGCCTGCGCGCTCGCCGGTGCGATCTTCTTCGTCACCATCTTCGACGGGACGCACTGGTGGCAGGGCGTGCTGTTCGGGCTCGCCGTGGTCTGCTCGGCGACCCTCGGCGACCTGGGCGAGTCGATGATCAAGCGGGACATCGGCATCAAGGACATGGGGCACCTGCTGCCCGGCCACGGCGGCATCATGGACCGGCTCGACTCGATCCTGCCCACTGCGCCCGTCGCCTGGCTGCTGCTGACGGCCTTCGTCCCGCTCCCGTAGAACGGCTTCTGGCCGGCCGGCCCGTACCCTGATGAGGCGATGGTCCTTCCCCTTGTCTTCGACGCGCCCAAGCGCGGGCTGCCTCCACGGCACCTCGCCGACCTCGACCCGACCGAACGCCGTGCGGCGGTGGTCGAATTGGGGGAGAAGGCGTTCCGGGCGGAGCAGCTGTCCCGGCACTACTTCGCCGGCCACGGGGCTGAGCAGCAGACCGACCTCAGCGCGGCGGCGTCCGAGCGACTCGCTCCCCTGCTGCCGCAGCTGTGGGAGCGTGTCCGGGACGTGACCTGCGACCAGGGCGCGACCATCAAGTCGCTGTGGCGCGGGCACGATCGCACGCTCGTCGAGTCCGTCACGATGCGCTACCGCGAGCGGACGACCGTGTGCATCAGCAGCCAGGCCGGCTGCGGGATGGCGTGCCCGTTCTGCGCGACCGGGCAGGGTGGGCTGACGCGGAACCTGTCGACCGCCGAGATCGTGGACCAGGTCGTGCGTGCGAACGCGGACGAGCTGGGTCGCGGCGAGCGGGGCATCACGAACGTCGTGTTCATGGGTATGGGCGAGCCGCTGGCGAACTACGCGCGCGTCGTCGGCTCCCTGCGGCGGATGGTCGACCCGGCGCCGCACGGTCTGGGCATCTCGCAGCGCAACATCGTCGTGTCGACCGTGGGGCTGGTGCCGGCGATCCGCAAGCTGGCCGACGAGGGCCTGCAGGTGACGCTCGCGCTGTCGTTGCACGCCCCGGACGACGAGCTGCGCAACACCCTTGTCCCGGTCAACACGCGCTGGCCGGTCAAGGAGGTGCTCGAGGCGGCCTTCGGCTACGTGCGTACGACGGGTCGGCGGCTGTCGATCGAGTACGCCCTGATCCGGGACATCAACGACCAGCCGTGGCGCGCGGACATGCTCGCCAAGCGGCTCAAGGGCAAGCTCGTGCACGTGAACCTCATCCCGCTCAACCCGACGCCAGGTTCGGAGTGGGACGCCTCGCCGAAGCCGGCCGAGGAGGAGTTCGTCCGTCGGCTGCGTGCGGGCGGGGTCAACGCCACGGTGCGCGATACGCGCGGGCGCGAGATCGCGGGGGCGTGCGGCCAGCTGGCGGCGCTCGAGTGAGCGCTGCCAGGGACGTCGTGATCCTGGGGTCCACCGGCTCCATCGGGACGCAGGCGCTGGACGTCGTGCGGGCTGCGCCCGAGCGGTTCCGCGTCGTCGGCATCGGGGCCGGGGGAGGCCGGGTCGACCTGCTGGCCCAGCAGGCTCTGGAGCTCGGGGTCGAGGTCGTCGCCGTCGCCCGGGCAACCGCTGCCCAGGACCTGCAGCTGGCGCTGTACGCCGAGGCCCAGCGCCGCGGCTACAGCGCGGGTGATCATCGGGTGCCGAAGATCCTTGCCGGCCCCGACGCGATGTCCGAGCTCGCCTGCTGGCCCTGCGACGTGGTGCTCAACGGCATGACCGGTTCCGTCGGGCTGGCTCCGACGCTCGCAGCTCTGCAGTCCGGACGCGTCCTGGCCCTGGCCAACAAGGAGTCGCTGGTGGCCGGTGGGCCGCTGGTCACGCCGTACCGGGACCAGATCGTGCCGGTCGACAGCGAGCACTCCGCTCTCGCGCAGTGCCTGCGCGGCGGCAGCCGGGCGGAGGTCGCGCGCCTGGTGCTGACTGCGAGCGGCGGCCCGTTCCGCGGCCGGACCTCGCTGGCGGGGGTCACGCCCGAGCAGGCCCTGGCACACCCCACGTGGGACATGGGCCCTGTGGTCACCGTGAACAGCGCGACCTTGATGAACAAGGGCCTGGAGCTCATCGAGGCGCATCTGCTCTTCGACATCCCCTACGACCGGATCGACGTGGTCGTGCACCCGCAGTCGATCGTCCACTCGATGGTGGAGTTCGTCGACGGTTCGACTCTCGCGCAGGCGAGCCCGCCGGACATGCGCCTGCCCATCGCGCTCGGCCTGGCCTGGCCTGGCCGTGTCCCGGGCGCGGCCGCCGGCTGCGACTGGTCGAAGGCCGCCACTTGGACCTTCGAACCGCTCGACGAGCGCGTCTTCGGTGCGGTGGCGCTGAGCCGCCAGGCGGGTACGGCGGGCGGCACGGCCCCCGCGGCCCTGAACGCCGCCAACGAGGTCTGCGTCGAGGCCTTCCTGGCAGGGCGTCTGCCGCTGGCTGCCGTGGTCGACACCGTGGCGCAGGTCGTGGCCGAGCACGAGTACCGGGAACTGCCGACCCTGCCCGAGGTGTTGGAGACTGAGCAGTGGGCGCGCACCCGCGCCCACGTACTCACCGCAAGAGGAGACTCCTGACGTGCTGGCCACCCTGGGCGTCCTCGCCTTCGTCATCGGCCTGCTGTTGTCGGTGATGCTGCACGAGGCCGGGCACTTCCTGACCGCCCGCCGCTACGGCATGAAGGCCACCCACTTCTTCGTCGGCTTCGGGCCGACGCTGTGGTCCACCAAGCGGGGCGAGACCGAGTACGGCGTGAAGGCCATCCCGGCCGGCGGCTTCGTGAAGATCGTCGGGATGACTCCCTTGGAGGAGCTCGAGCCAGGTGACGAGGAGCGCGCGTTCTACCGCCAGCCCGCCCGGCGCAAGACCGTGGTCCTGGCCGCTGGCTCCACGGTGCACTTCATCCTCTGCGTGGTGCTCGTGGCCTTCGCGGTGGCGGTCTTCGGCGTGCAGAAGGAGTCGGCCCCGACGCTGACGGCGATCAGCACGTGCGTGGTGGACGACCCGGCGGCGGCCTGCTCGGCCGGCGCCGCGCCGGGGCCCGCGAAGGCCGCCGGGCTGCAGCCCGGTGACGTGGTCACGGCCGTCGACGGTGTCGATGTCTCCGGGTCCACCGACCTGGTGACCCGCGTCAAGGCGAGCGCTGGCACGCAGATCCGCCTCACCGTGCTGCGGGACAAGCAGGTGCGCGTGGTGACGGTCACGCCGAAGCAGGTGACGCGTCCAGGAGCGCCCGCCCCGATCGGCGCCATCGGCGTGAGCATCGCGGCGAACTACTCCTACCAGCACTTCGGCCCGGTCGGCGTGGTCCGCGAGACCGGCGCCATGCTCAAGCTGCTCGTCACCGGCACGTGGGAGACGCTGACGCACAAGCTCGGCACGATCAGCAGTGTCTACAGCCCGGACCGCGACCCGAGCGGGTTCATCGGGGTCGTGGGCGTGGGTCGGATCTCCGGCGAGATCGCGCAGGCGCCGGTATCGATAACCGACAAGCTGAACGGCATCGTCCTGCTCCTCGCCGGGCTGAATTTGTTCGTCGGGGTGTTCAACCTGCTGCCCCTGCTGCCGCTCGACGGTGGGCACATCGCCGTGGTGTGGTTCGAGCAGGTGCGCGACCGGCTGCGCAGGATCAAGGGCTATCGAGGAGAACTGCAGCGGGTGGACATGAACAAGCTGATGCCGTTGACCTTCGCGGTCGTGGTGGTGTTCGTGGGCTTCACGCTGTTCCTGCTCGGCGCCGACATCGTCAACCCGATCACCATCAACTGATGACTATCAACCTGGGCATGCCCGAGGTCCCACAGACCCTGGCCCCGCGCCGGGTCACCAAGCAGCTCGATGTCGGAGGGGTCCTGGTCGGCGGCGGCGCCCCCATCAGTGTCCAGTCGATGACGACGACCAAGACGCACGACGTCAACGCGACGCTGCAGCAGATCGCCGAGCTGACCGCCAGCGGCTGCCAGATCGTGCGGGTGGCCTGTCCGACGGCCAAGGACGCGGAGGCGCTGCGCGAGATCGCTCAGCACAGTCAGATCCCCGTCATCGCCGACATCCACTTCCAGATCGAGTACGTCTTCGCGGCGATCGAGGCGGGCTGTGCCGCCGTACGCGTCAATCCGGGCAACATCCGGGAGTTCGACGGCAGCGTGGGCGACGTGGCCAAGGCTGCGAGGAACGCGGGTACGCCGATCCGCATCGGCGTCAACGCGGGGTCCCTCGACAAGCGGCTGCTCGCCAAGTACGGCAAGGCGACTCCCGAGGGGCTGGTGGAGTCCGCGCTGTGGGAGTGCTCGCTGTTCGAGGAGCACGGCTTCAGCGACATCAAGATCTCCGTCAAGCACAACGACCCGGTGGTGATGGTGCAGGCCTACCGGCAGCTGTCGCAGGCCTGCGACTACCCCCTGCACCTGGGCGTGACCGAGGCGGGACCGGCGTTCCAGGGGACCATCAAGTCGGCCGTCGCCTTCGGGGCGCTGCTGGCTGAGGGCATCGGAGACACGATCCGCGTCTCGCTCTCGGCTCCGCCGGTCGAGGAGGTCAAGGTCGGGCTGCAGATCCTGGAGTCGCTGAACCTTCGCCAGCGGCGGCTGGAGATCGTGTCCTGCCCGTCCTGCGGGCGTGCGCAGGTGGACGTCTACACCCTCGCCGACCAGGTGGCCGCGGGGCTGGAGGGCATCGAGGTGCCGCTGCGTGTGGCCGTCATGGGCTGTGTCGTCAACGGGCCGGGGGAGGCCCGCGAGGCCGACCTCGGGGTGGCCAGCGGCAACGGCAAGGGCCAGATCTTCGTCAAGGGGGAGGTCATCAAGACGGTCCCCGAGTCGCAGATCGTCGAGACCTTGATCGAGGAGGCTCTGCGGCTCGCTGAGGCGTATGAGGGACCGACCGGCACCGTTTCTGTCAGCATCTAGGTCGTGCTCCGCACGTCACCGACCCGCGTCCTTGCCGCGCCGGACCTGGACGAGGTCCGGGGGCTGCTGGCGCGCAGGCCTGTCGAGGACGTGTTCGTGTCCTCGCGGGTGCAGGCGTGCGGCCTGGACTCCTGGCGGCTGGGCGCGGAGCTCTGGGGGTACGGCGAGCGGGGGGCGCTTGAGTCGCTCTGCTATGCGGGGGCCAACCTGGTGCCGGTCCAGGCCGGTGCGGACGCCGTACGCGCCTTCGCGGAGCGGGCACGCAGGCAGGGCCGTCGCTGCTCCTCCATCGTCGGAAGCGCCGCCACGGCCCTGGGCCTGTGGAGCCTGCTCGAGCCCTCATGGGGCCCGGCCCGTGAGGTGCGTCCGAAGCAGCCGTTGATGGCCATCGACGGCACGCCGGATATCGACCCGGACCCCCTCGTACGGCGCGTGGAGCGGCACGAGGTCGAGGTGCTGCTGCCCGCCTGCGTCGCGATGTTCACCGAGGAGGTGGGCATCTCGCCACTGGCCGGCGACGGGGGGAGCTTGTACCGCGCACGGATCGAGGAACTCGTGGCGACGGGTCGCGCCTATGCCCGCATCGAGGGCGGGGCGGTGCTGTTCAAGGCTGAGATCGGCGCCGCCACAACCGAGGTGTGCCAGGTGCAGGGCGTGTGGGTGCACCCCTCGCTGCGAGGCCGAGGTGTTGGTGCCGCCGGAACCGCGGCGGTCGTCGAGCTCGCGAGGGAGGCGGTGGCCCCAGTGGTGAGCCTGTACGTCAACGACTTCAACGTCGCGGCCCGGCGGGCTTACGAGCGCGTGGGCTTCCGGCAGGTGGGTACGTTCGCGTCGGTGCTGTTCTAGGCGTCTCACATCCTGGGACGGATGTCCCGAGTGGTGGGCATCACACCCCGATGGTCTTGTGTGTCGCAGGCGCGTGGGCGACGCTCGGCAACACCCCTGCCCCGACGGAAGGCTCCGACGTGACGCTGTCCCTGAAGCCAGGCACGTCCTGGGACGACGTCTACGGCCGCGCCCGGGCCATCGCGCCCGAGGCCTTCGACGCCGACCGCACCCTGAACCTGCTGGGTGGGGAGTGGAAGCGGCTCGGCTCGGTGGGCTCGCACATCACGCCGGTCGACGGCTCGCAGATCCCCGGGCCGCCGCGGATCAGCCATGACGATGCGATCACGGCCGTCGGCCAGGCGGCCGGTGAGCACAAGGCCTGGGGCGAGGTGGATCTCGACGAGCGCAAGGTCCGCGTGCAGGCCGCCGTCGAGGAGATGCGTGAGCACCGCGAGACGCTCGCCCTGCTGCTGGTGTGGGAGATCGGCAAGCCCTGGCGCCTCGCGTGCGCCGACGTCGACCGGGCGCTCGACGGCGTGGACTGGTACCTCGAGGAGATCGACCGCCAGCTCGAGGGACGCCGTCCGTTGCCGGGTCCGGTGAGCAACATCGCGTCGTGGAACTACCCGATGTCGGTGCAGGTGCACGCCGAGCTGGTCCAGGCACTCGCCGGCAACGCCGTGGTCGCCAAGACGCCTTCGCAGGGTGGCTTCCACACGCTGACCCTTGCCCACGCGATCATGAAGCGGCAGGGCCTGCCGGTCACGCTGCTGTCCGGGGTCGGCTCCTCGCTCGGTAACGCGCTCATCAGCGCTCCCGAGATC
>JBKJSN010000198.1:0-13371 GCA_046595815.1 Mycobacteriales bacterium | reverse complement strand
CCCGCGCCGCAGGCGGTCTCGACGAGGCCAAGGTCCGGCTGGCTGCGCTCGTCGACAGTGGCCAAGCGCTGGGTACGGCGGGCACGCAGCCCGCCGCGGAGAAGGCCCCGCCGAAGGTCGCCCCGGCGAAGGTGCCTGCGAAGGCTGCCCCCACGAAAGCCGCCCCGGCGAAGGCGCCTGCGAAGGCTGCCCCCGCGAAGGCTCCGGTGAAGAAGACTCCGGTGAAGGCCTCGGTGAAGAAGGCAGCGCCCCCAAAGGCAGCGCCCGCCAAGAAGTCGCCCCCAACCCCGGTGCCCCCCACCCTGCCCCCAACCCCGGCATCCCCCACCAAGATGGCTCCCGACGGTGGGCCCGTCAGGCGGGCCAGCGTGCAGCAGATGCCCGTCGTACCCAGCCCGTCGAACGCGATCGACGCTGCCTCGGCTGCCCCGGCACCCACCCCCGCACCCGAGCCGCCGGGCCCGTCCCAGGCTGCCCGGGACGTTGCGGCAATGCGTCCGAAGCCGACCGCGGAGGAGGACAAGAGTCGGCTTTTCCGGCGTCGGAAGCCCTGACCGGCGTCGGACAGGTGAGGCGTTAGCACGCACCCCCCTTGACGCGCGAGGACGACACGCGTGTAATTCTGTTCGTGTCGTTCCCCCGGCGCGCGGACGGAACACCCTGTCCACGCTCCGCGACGCAAGCTCGCTGCACCGGTAGCGGCACCACCACCGCAGGAGGCGTGATGATCGAGCTGGTCGCAAGGACTGTTCCGATGGGGACGGACGAAGTGGACGACACCCTGCTGGCCTGGCAGGAGAAGGCGCTGTGCGCTCAGACGGACCCGGAGGCGTTCTTCCCTGAGAAGGGTGGATCGACCCGCGAGGCCAAGCGGATCTGCGTGAGCTGCGAGGTCAAGCAGGAGTGCTTGGAGTACGCCCTCATGCAGGACGAGCGCTTCGGGATCTGGGGCGGGCTGTCCGAGCGCGAGCGCCGACGACTCAAGCGCCAGGCCGTCTGACTGGGTGGTTCGTCCGTGCCTGGTGGCCCAGCCGACTAGGCTGGGCAGGCCCGGCCGGCGGGTGCGCTGCCCGCGGTGCGCCCCCGCAGTGCTGAACTCCCAGTGCTGAACTCCCAGTGCTGAAGTCCCCATGCTGATTTCCCAAAGCTGATTCGACGGTCATCTCCCCATGCCTCCCCGTTCCAAGCAGCCTCTGCCTGACGAGGCGTCCCCGGTTCGCCGCCCTGAGCGGCGCCGGACGCCACGTAAGCCCTCCTCCGTCGACGTGCTCGCGGTCCTCGTGGCACACGACGGCGCGAGTTGGCTCCCGGAGGCGCTGAAGACGCTCGCCGCCTCGACGCGCACCCCGTCCCGAGTCCTCTGCGTGGACACGGGCAGCGTCGACGGGAGCGCCGAACTGCTCCGTGAAGCCTTCGGCGAGGTGCTCGAACTGCCTCGCAGCACCGGTTTCGGTGCAGCAGTGGCCGCAGCGCTCGCCAGCCTCCCAGAGGGCGAGCGGTCCCCGGCCTGGCTTTGGCTGCTGCATGACGACGTCGCTGTCGAGCCCACCACGCTCGAGCGCCTGCTCGACCACGCGCAGACCAGCGCGTCGGCGGCTCTGCTCGGGCCAAAGGTGCGCGACTGGCACGATCCGCGCTACCTCGTGGAGATCGGCTTCACCACCGATGCCGCTGGGCACCGCGAGACCGGCCTCGAAAGGGGCGAGCGCGACCAGGGCCAGCACGACGCCGTCCGCGACGTCCTCGCTGTCGGCACCGCCGCGGCCCTGGTACGTCGAGATGCCTGGGATGCAGTGGGGGGGCTGGATCCTTCGTTGCCGCTGTTTCGCGATGACCTCGACCTGGGGTGGAAGCTCAACGCAGCCGGGCACCGCGTCGTGGTGGTTCCCGAAGCCCGGATCCGCCACGTCCGAGCCGCCACCACGGGGCACCGCAGCACTGACGCCTCCCCTGGTCGCGCGCCCGGCATCGACCGGCGCAACGCCCTGTTCGTCCTCATGGCGCACGCGGGACGTCTGCGCCTGGCCGGCCTGGTGCCGCGGATCTTGCTCACGACGGCGCTGCGTTCGCTGCTGCTGGTCCTGAGCCGACAGCCCGGCGCGGCCGCTGACGACTGGCGTGCCCTGCTCAACGTGCTCGCGCACCCCGCCCGGCTCCGGGAGGCCCGGCGGTCACGGCGGGCCTCCCGCCAGCTGTCGCAGCGACAGCTGCGGCCGATGTTCGCCTCCCGCGGTGTGCGCATCCGCTCGCGCCTGGCGATGGTCGGAGAGTGGCTGACCGGAGGCCTCCGTGACTCCGAGTCCCTTGGAATGCTGGGCGATCCCGGCCCGGACGGCCCCGATGGGTTCGACGCCTACGCCCCCCGCGGGCCCGGGTTGTTGCGCGCACTGCTGCAGCGGCCCGGGGTGCTGCTGTTCCTCGGCTTGTCGGTGATCGCGCTGCTCGCAGAGCGTTCGGTCCTGGCGGTCCACGGCGGCTCCCTGCACGGCGGAGCGCTGCTCGCGCCGCCCGGAGGTGCAGCCGAGCTCTGGGCGTCGTACGCCGCCTCCTGGCACGACGTGTCGGTGGGGACGAACGCCTCCGCGCCGCCCTCCACCGCCGTGCTCGCCATGCTCTCGACCCTGCTGTTCGGAAAGCCCTGGCTGGCCGTGGACACGCTCCTGCTGGCGAGCGTCCCGCTGGCTGGGCTCACGGCGTACCTCGCGGCCTGCCGGCTCGTGCGCCACCTCTACCTGCGGCTGTGGGCTGCAGCGACCTGGGCGCTGCTGCCCGTCGCGACGGGCGCTATCGCCGGTGGGCACCTCGACGCGGCAGCCGTCCAGATCGCCTTGCCCGTTCTCGCGCTGGCGACCGCGAAGGTGCTCCTGGACGAGCCGCGCGTGCATGGCTGGTGGCGTGTGTGGGCCCTGGGGCTCGGCCTGTCCGTGACGTGCGCCCTCGCTCCCTTGCTCTGGCCACTGAGCGCGGTGGTGCTCCTCGCCGGCGCCGCGGTCCTGATCCGCACCGGAGCCCGCCGGCGTGCGCTGGCCGCGGTGCTCGTCGCCCTGCTGCCGGCCGCGCTGTTGTTCCCGTGGTCGTTCGCCGCGGTCCGCGAGCCGAGCCTGTTCCTCGCAGGGCAGCACCCCGCCGAGGGCGCCCTCCCCGCCTGGCACCTGGTCCTGCTCTCCCCGGGCGGCCCGGGCGTTCCGTTCGCCTTGTTGGCCACCGGTCTTGTTCTCGGCGGCCTGGGGGGACTGGTCCGGGTGTCGTTCCGCCGGCTCGCGCTGGCGGCCTGGGCCGTCGCCCTGGTCAGCCTCGCGGCCGCCGGCCTGGTGGCCCGTACGTCGGTCTCCGGCAAGGCGGTCTGGCCAGGGACGCCGGTGCAGCTCGCCGGCCTGGCCGTGCTCGTTGCTGCGCTTGTCGGCGCGCACGGCGCCCGGCAGCGCCTCGCGGGGCACAACTTCGGCTGGCGTCAGCTCGCGAGCGCCGGCATCGCTGCCCTGGCCCTGCTTGCTCCGCTGCTGGCCGCAGGGGCCTGGATCGTGCGGGGCGCCGACGACCCACTGACCCGCGGCAAGACGGACGTGCTGCCTGCCTTCGCGCGGGCCGAGGTCGCTGCGACACCAGGGCTGCGTGCTCTCGTGCTCGTGCCACGCAGCGACGGTCGGCTCGGCTACGACCTGATCCGAGGGAGTGCCCCGACGGCCGCCATGCGGGGCCTGGCACCGGAGCCGTTCCAGCGGGCCGAGCTCGACCGGATCGTCGGTGACCTCGCCTCGCCCCGAGGGTCCGACGCAGCCGGGGCCCTGGCCACCCGCGCGGTTCGCTACGTCGCGCTGCGTCCCGGCCCCGGCGCCGAGCAGATCATGCAGGCCCTGGATGCCCAGCCAGGTCTGGTACGCCGCACGGCCGGTGCCGTGAACCTGTGGCGCGTCGTCGCGCCCAGCAACCGCTTGACCCTGCTCGATCCGCCACTGGCTGCGGCCGCGCTCACCGAGGCCCGTGCGCCGGAGCCGTCCTTGCTCAGGACCAGCCCGGGCAAGCCCCTGCCCGCGGGCGACGTCGGCGCCTCCGCCGAGGTCGTAGCCGGCCCCCCTGGACGCCTGCTGGTGCTGGCCGACGCGCGTGAAGGCGGATGGCACGCGACCCTGGACGGCCGACCGCTGGAGCCGCGTACGGCGTGGGGCTGGGCGCAGGCCTTCGCCCTGCCGCCCGAGGGAGGTCACCTGACCCTGACCCATGCGACAGGTACCCGGCGTACCGCGCTGGGGGTGCAGCTCGGCGCGCTGCTCGCGGTGCTGGTGCTCGCCTTGCCGTCTGGACGTCGGCGCACCGGCCTGGAGGACGACGTGGACGTGGAGGACGACGTGACGGACAGCTTGGCGCGCGCGAGGGCAACGCTGTGAGGCGTACACAACTGGGTCTGCTCGCCGTGGTCCTGCTCCTGGTGCTCGGGACCGCTGCCGTCTCCGCAGTCGCCGGACCGGAGCAGCGCCGCGCTGTGCCGGAGTCGGTCGAGGTGCTGGGAGCCACGGCTGTCTGCCCTGATGTCAGGCAGCTCGCGGGCATCTTCCAGACCCGCATCAGCGTCGGTGCCGCGCCGCTGCCGGTCGGTCGAGCCGCCACGGGCGGTGGCGTCGTGTCGTCGCTCGTGACCCGCCCCGCGACCACGACGGCGGTTGCCATCAAGGAGCCCGGCCAGGTCTCCGTGGGGCTTGGTACGGCGGTCAACGACAACGGTCTGGTGGTCTCGGCCACGGGCGCCCTCGCGACCGGCTTGGAGGTCGAGGAGGTCTTCCGCGCCAACGACGGTCGCTTCCGCGGGCTCGCCAACCTGCGCTGTGAGCCGCCACGGCGCGAGGCGTGGTTCGTCGGCGCCAGCACGGGAGTCATCGATGACTCGCAGCTCGTGCTCGCCAACGTCGACGACACACCGGCCACGGTGGACATCACGGCGTTCGGGCATGCGGGCACTGTCGACCAGCGTCCCGGCCAGGGCATCACTGTGCCGCCCCACGCGCGGGTGGTGTACCCGCTCGATCAGCTGATCCCGAGCCGCAACTGGCTCGTGGTCAAGGTGAGCAGCCGCCAGGGTCGCGTCGTGGCCGCCCTGCGCAGCGTGCGCACCTCAGGCACTACTCAGCTGGGCTTCGACTTCGTGCCTCAGGCGCAGCCACCGGCCTCGAAGGTCGTCGTTCCCGGCATCCCCACCGGCCCCGGCACCCGCGGCCTGGTCATCGGCAACCCTGGTGAGGACGACACGACCGTCAGCGTCCAGGTGACGCTGAAGGACGGCCAGTTCGTGCCGCAGGGCATGGCCGAGGTGACGGTGCCGGCCCGGCGCTCGATCAGCCTGCCGTTGACCACCTACACCGACTCCTCCTCCGTCACGGCGACGGTCACCAGCACGGGGGCACCCGTTGTCGCGGGTGCGGTCCTGATCGATGTGCAGACCTTCCAGGTCGGTCCCGTGCGCGAGTTGGCCTTCGGAGGATCCGCGGTGCCGCTGTCCGGGCCGGCGCTGCTCACGGACCTGGTCATCGACCGGCCCACGGAGAGCACCCTGCTGCTCAGCGCCCCGGGCGAAGCGGCCACGGTCCTCGTCACCCCCATCCGGGTGCTGGGTGCGGTGGGCTCTCCGCCCCCGGCCCGTCGCATCCAGGTCCCCGCAGGCCGCTCGGTCGAGCTGCGGCTGACGACCTTCTTCCCACCGGGCACGCAGGCCCGTCTCGCGGTCGAGGTGCGCCCGGTCCCGGGATCGGGGGAGGTCTACGCGACCCGTTATCTGCGCGAGCACGGTGCGCGCGGCACGCTCAGCGCCCTCCTGGGGCTGGAGGGCCCTGACCAGCAGGTCGCCCGTCCGATCACCGTCCAGGACGACAGCGCCGGCTACCCCTGAGGGGGATCGAGCTCGTCCGGGTCGACTCCGAGTAGCTGCGCGACGGCCTCAAGAACTACGTCGCCCACGAGCTCGCTGAGCTCGTGGGCGCTCTCGGCGCGCAGTTCCAGGGGCCGACGGTAGATCACGAGCAGCCCCGGCTCGGTCTGGGCCAGGGGCACGCCGGATCCGCCTGGCCCGTCGCGGATCACCTCGACGTCGGCCGCTGCGGCTCCGGAGCTCGACGGGACGTCCCGGATCTCTACCCGCAGGCCCTCGAGCTCGGCGCCCCAGCGGGGACCGAGGTCCCGCAGCGCCTGCTGGACCAACCGAGTGAAGCGCTCCGTCGGGCTGCGCCAGGCGGGGAGGGAGACCTGCGTGGCACCGACCCGGGCAGCTGGCGGGAGGAGCTCACCACGGGGGCCTCGGCCGCGTCGTTCACGCCGGTGGGGAGCGGACATGACACGAGCCTGGCACGCGACACGGCCCGCCTGGTGGCCGACAGGGGCCCGGGGCGACTAGCGTCCTGCCACGTGAGTCCTGTCCGGCGCTGCTCCCGCACTGCATGCGCGCAGCCCGCTGTCGCCACGCTGACCTATGTGTACGCCGACTCGACCGCCGTCGTGGGCCCGCTGGCCACCTACGCCGAGCCGCACACCTACGACCTGTGCGAAGCGCACGCCCAGCGACTCACTGCGCCCAGGGGCTGGGACGTCGTGCGGCACGACCCCGATCCCGCGCAGACCCGACTGCGCAGCAGCGACGACCTCGAGGCGCTGGCGGACGCCGTGCGCGAGGCCGCTCGACCCGAACAGCCCCGCTCCCCGCTGTACGCCGAGACCAGCGGTCGACGCGGGCATCTCCGGGCCCTCCCGACCCCGAGCTGAATGTCCTGTTCGTCCCGTTATGGGCACGACACGCCGTATCCTCAAGCCCAACGGCGGTTGCTCCGAAAGGGTGAGTAGCGCACCAACCCTTCCCCTTCAGGAGTACTCGATGTCCCTCGTCACCACGCCGGTCCGTGAGCTCGCCACCTGCGCCCACTGCGCCAGCAGCCGCGTCATGAGCATCTCGATGACCCTCACCGACGGCTCGCTCGTGGACTTCGTGTCCTGCCACTCCTGCGAGCGCAAGACGTGGACGGAGGCGGGCAGCAGCCAGCAAGTCGACCTGGAGATCTCCGACGTGCTGCGCAGGGCGCAGAAGCCCGCCACGAAGTAGTCCCTGGCCCCGGCCGACAGGGTTGGCCGGTGCCCTGCAGGGCTAGGGTCGGTACGTGACCGACCTCTCCACGATCATCAAGGCCTATGACGTCCGGGGCCTGGTTCCCGAGCAGTTCGACGAGGACATCGCGCGCGCGATCGGCGCCGCCTTCGCCCGCTTCGTCGCCTCGCCCACCATCGTGATGGCTCGCGACATGCGCGAATCCGGCGTCGCCCTCGGGAGGGCGTTCGCCGAGGGCGTCACGGCCCAGGGCGTGGACGTCATAGATGCCGGGCTCGGCTCGACCGACTTGCTCTACTTCGCGGCTGGCTCGCTCGGCGTCCCGGGTGCGATGTTCACCGCCTCGCACAACCCGGCCGAGTACAACGGGATCAAGCTCTGCCTGGCCGGCGCAAGGCCCATTGGCCAGGACACCGGCCTGGCCCAGATCCGGGCGGACGCCGAGCGGTTCCTCGAGGAGGGCGTGCCGAGCGCCGGACAGGGCTCGGTAACCCATCAGGACCTGCTCTCGGCGTACTCCGAGTTCGTGAAGGGGCTCGTGCTGGGGCTGGACGTGATCCGACCGCTGAAGGTCGTGGTGGACGCCGGCAACGGCATGGGCGGGTTCACCGTCCCCGCGGTGTTGACCGGCCTGCCGCTGGAGGTCGTGCCGATGTATTTCGAGCTCGACGGCTCGTTCCCCAACCACGGGGCCAACCCGATCGACCCCGAGAACCTGCGCGACCTGCAGGCCAAGGTGCTCGAGACCGGAGCGGACCTCGGCCTGGCCTTCGACGGCGACGCCGACCGGTGCTTCGTGGTGGATGAGAAGGGCGGCATCGTCAGCCCCTCGGTCCTGTCTGCGCTCATCGCTGAGCGCGAGCTCGCGCGCGTCCCTGGATCGGTGGTGATCCACAGCCTGATCACCTCCCGTGCCGTTCCGGAGGTGATCCGTGAGCAGGGGGGCACGCCGGTGCGGACCAGGGTCGGCCACTCGTTCATCAAGGCTGAGATGGCGGCGCACAACGCCGTCTTCGGCGGCGAGCACTCCGGCCACTTCTACTTCCGGGACTTCTGGAACGCCGACTCGGGCATGCTCGCTGCGCTGCATGCCCTGGCGGCCCTTGGTGGCCAGGCGGGTCCGCTCTCGGGTCTGCTCGAGGCCTATGACCGATACGCAGCCTCCGGTGAGATCAACTCCGTCGTCGAGGACACGGCGGCCAAGCTCGCCGCGCTCAAGGAGAAGTACGCCGATCATCCCCAGGACGAGATGGACGGGCTGACGGTGGAGTTCGGGGAGGGTGCGTGGTTCGGTGCGTGGTTCAACGTGCGACCGTCGAACACCGAGCCGTTGCTGCGTCTGAACATCGAGGCGCGTGACGAGCCGACCATGGTGGCCGTCCGTGACGAGGTCCTGTCCGTGATCGCCTCCCGATAGGGTTGCACCCATGAAGCTGGACCCCGCCCTCCTTGAGATCCTCGCCTGCCCCGACTGCAAGGCGCCGCTGCAGGCCGATGAGGCGGCAGAGGAGCTCATCTGCACAGGCTGCGGCCTGGCGTACCCCGTCCGCGACGACATCCCTGTGCTGCTCGTCGACGAGGCCCGCCGGCCCGCGTGAGCTCTTCCATGACCCCTGACGGGTTGCTCGACAGCCCTGCCCAGCTCGAGGTCGCCGACCCCGAAGGCATGCTGCGTGCCGTCGCCTCCAGCGCCGCCCAGGTGCGCGAGGCTGCGGTCTTCAGTGCCGAGGCCGACCTCGCACGCTTGTCCGACGAGGATCTGCCGCGGGCTGTCGTCGTGCTCGGGATGGGCGGCTCGGCCATCGCGGGCGACCTGCTCGCGGCCGTGGCCGGGCCCGAGTGCCCCGTGCCCATCGTGAGCGTGCGCGGGCACAGCCTCCCCGTCTGGGTGGGCGCGGCCGACCTCGTCATCGCGGTGTCCTGCTCGGGTTCCACCGAGGAGACCCTGTCGGCCCTCGAGGAGGCCGTCCGCCGCGGTTGTCGCCTCCTCGTCGTGGGTGCCTCCGGCTCCCCGCTCGCCGACCTCGCCGCTCGGGGCCGGGGCGCCTTCGTCCCGGTGACCCAGGGCCGTCAGCCGCGCGCCTCCATCTTCGCGCTGGCGACCCCGCTCGTGGTGGCCGCCGACGCGCTGGGCCTGCTCTCGTGCAGCCCGGAGGAGGTGGAGGCCACCGCCGTACAACTCGAGCGGCTCGCCGCCCGGCACCGTCCTGACACCGAGACCGCCCTGAACCCCGCGAAGACGCTGGCCCGGGGGTTGGCCGGTCGGCTTCCCATGGTGTGGGGTGCCTCGCCGCTGGCGGGAGTCGCGGCGTACCGGTTCGCCTGCCAGCTCAACGAGAACGCCAAGACGCCGGCGGCCTGGGGGACCTTGCCCGAGGCCGGGCACAACCAGATTGTGGCCTTCGACGGTCCCTTCGCCGGACGAGGCGAGCAGGACCTGTTCCGTGACCGCGTCGAGGACGAGGACGACACAGCGACCCGCCTGCACGTCGTGCTGCTGCGCGACACCGACGAGCACCCGAGGGTCGCGCGCCGGGCGGATGTGATCACCGAGCTCGCCCACGCGCGGGGTCTGGACGTGAGCAACTTGCTCGCCGAGGGCTCCTCGGGCTTCCAGCGCATCGCCTCACTCGTCAACCTGGGCGACTGGGCGACGACCTACCTCGCCATCCTCGAGGGCATCGACCCGACACCCGTCCGGCCCATCGACGAGCTCAAGGACGCGGTGCGCCGGTGAGCGCCTCGGGCGGGAACAAGGCGATCCTCGCTGCCCTCGCCGCCAACCTGTCGATCGCTGTCGCCAAGGTCGTCGCCTTCGTGATCACGGGTTCGTCGTCGATGCTCGCCGAGGCGGTGCACTCGTTCGCGGACTCGGGCAACCAGGTGCTGCTGCTCGTCGGCGGCAAGCGGGCGCGGCGAGACGCCGATGACCGCCACCCGTTCGGCTACGGGCGGGACCGCTACTTCTACGCCTTCGTGGTGGCGGTGGTGCTGTTCGTGCTCGGCGCCGCCTTCGCGCTCTACGAAGGTGTCGAGAAGATCCGTCACCCACATCACCTGGACAGTGCCGAGATCGCCCTCGGCGTCTTGGCCTTCGCGATCGTGGCGGAGCTGTTCTCCTTCCGTACGGCGATCCGTGAGGCCCGGCCCGTGAAGGGCGCGCTGTCCTGGTGGGGCTTCATCCGGCACGCGAAGACCCCTGAACTGCCGGTCGTCCTGCTCGAGGACCTCGCCGCGCTCGTCGGCCTGCTGCTCGCCCTCGCCGGTGTAAGCCTGACCCTGCTCACCGACGACCCGGTCTGGGACGGGATCGGGACCCTGAGCATCGGTGCGTTGCTCGCCGTCGTGGCAGTGATCCTCGCGATCGAGATGAAGGGCCTGCTCATCGGGGAGTCCGCCAGCCGCTCGTCGGTGGACCAGATCCGCCAAGCCCTGGTCGGCGAGGGGATCACCCGCGTCATCCACCTCAAGACGATGCACCTCGGGCCTGAGGAGCTGCTCGTCGCGGCGAAGGTCGCGGTCGACCGCTCCCTTGCCCTCCCCGAGATCGCCCGCGCGATCGATGCCGCAGAGGCGCGCGTGCGGTCCGTCGAGCCGATCGCCCGCCAGATGTACCTCGAACCAGATCTCGACCGCGGACTCCCTGCTCCCGCTCCCTGAGGGAGGCCAGGTGCGGTGCTGCGAGAATGGAAGAACTGCACACCGATGATGGGAACGATGATGGACTTCAAGGTCGCTGACCTCTCCCTTGCCGAGTTCGGCCGCAAGGAGATCCGCCTCGCCGAGCACGAGATGCCCGGTTTGATGGCGATGCGCCGCGAGTACGGCGAGAGCAAGCCGCTGAAGGGCGCCCGCATCACGGGTTCGCTGCACATGACCGTGCAGACCGCGGTCCTCATCGAGACGCTCGTCGCCATCGGCGCCGAGGTCCGCTGGGCCAGCTGCAACATCTTCAGCACCCAGGACCACGCCGCCGCCGCAGTGGCGGTTGGGCCCGCGGGCTCCGTGGACGCGCCTGCCGGCGTACCCGTCTTCGCCTGGAAGGGTGAGACGCTGGAGGAGTACTGGTGGTGCACCGAGCAGGCGCTCGCCTGGGGCGACGCCGTCTCGGGGCCGAACATGATCCTCGACGACGGCGGCGACGTGACGCTGCTCGTGCACAAGGGCGTGGAGTACGAGCGCGCCGGTGCGGTGCCGTCCTTCGCCGAGGGCGACGCCGAGGAGTGGGGCGTCATCCTGGAGACCCTGCGCCGTTCGCTGGCGGCGGACCCGCAGCGCTTCACCCGCATGGCCGCCGGGATCACGGGCGTCACCGAGGAGACCACCACCGGCGTCCACCGCCTGTACGAGTTCGAGAAGGCGGGCATGCTGCTGTTCCCCGCCATCAACGTCAACGACTCGGTGACCAAGTCCAAGTTCGACAACCTCTACGGCTGCCGGCACTCCCTCGTCGACGGCATCTTCCGCGCGACCGACGTCATGCTCGC
Source organism: Mycobacteriales bacterium (assembly GCA_046595815.1). Lineage (GTDB taxonomy): Bacteria > Actinomycetota > Actinomycetes > Mycobacteriales > SCTD01 > RYN-111. Next base: position 1,803 of record JBKJSN010000198.1, on the reverse strand, counting down.
CGGCAAGACCGCTGTCGTCTGCGGCTTCGGCGACGTCGGCAAGGGCTCGGCTGAGTCGCTGCGCGCCCAGGGCGCCCGCGTGATCATCACCGAGATCGACCCAATCTGCGCCCTCCAGGCGTCGATGCAGGGCTACCAGGTCGCCCGCCTCGAGGACGTCATCTCCACCGCCGACGTCTTCATCACCACGACCGGCAACAAGGACATCATCATGGCCGGCGACATGGCCAAGATGAAGCACCAGGCCATCGTCGGAAACATCGGCCACTTCGACAACGAGATCGACGTGTCCGGCCTGACCAAGACCCCCGGCATCGTGCGCAACAACATCAAGCCGCAGGTCGATGAGTGGCAGTTCGCCGATGGCCACTCGATCATCCTGCTGAGCGAGGGCCGTCTGCTCAACCTCGGCAACGCGACCGGCCACCCGTCGTTCGTCATGAGCGCTTCCTTCACCAACCAGGTGCTGGCGCAGATCGAGTTGTGGACCAAGACCGAGGACTACCCACTCGGCGTTTACGTCCTGCCCAAGCACCTGGATGAGAAGGTCGCGCGCCTGCACCTCGACTCCCTCGGCGTCCGCCTGACCGAGCTCAGCAAGGACCAGGCTGAGTACATCGGCGTCGACGTCAACGGCCCGTACAAGGCTGACGCCTACCGCTACTAGTCACCCCGGCTCGTTCAAACGGCCCGTCCTCCCTGCTTGGGAGGCCGGGCCGTTCCGCGTTCTGCTCCGGAGAGTCCTCTTCACGGGCGAGAGGGCTCCGCAGGAGTCACATCGCTGAACCTGGACGACGCCTTGGCGGCCGCGGCCAAACGGGAGGCGGCTCGGCAGGGGACGACGCTGACTTCGCTGCTGGAGGAGGGGCTGCGTACCGTGCTTGCTCAGCGTCAGAGCGAGATCGCAGGGCGCACTCAGGCGATCCTTGAGTTGGGTCGTCAGATCGGTGCCGGTCTGGGTTCGATCCCTGATCCAGAGGACCTGTTGTACGACGACCGGGGCTTGCCCGCGTGATCGTTGATTCGTCCGCGGTCATCGCGCTGCTGCGCGACGAGCCCGAGGCGGCCGCGATCGCCGAGGCCCTCACTCTCGCCGAGGCGGCGGGTGGCTCGCTGATTTCGGCGGCAACCTACGTCGAGACCGGCGTGGTGGTGGACACCGACCGTAACCCGGTGGAGAGCCGCCGCCTTGACGACCTGCTGCGTCTCGCGGCGATCGAGATCGTCGACGTCACCGTCTCCCAGGCTCGGCTGGCGCGGGCCGCCTACCGCGATTTCGGGCGGGGCAGCGGTCACCCGGCACGGCTGAACTTCGGCGACTGCTTCGCGTACGCCCTGGCGAAGGAGTCGGCACGCCCCCTGCTGTTCAAGGGCGACAACTTCACCCACACCGACGTGACCCCGGCGCTGCGACCAGCCTGACGCACTGAGTCGCCGGAACCCTTGACACCTAGGGGCTTCTGGCCGTTGACTCCCACCAGCGCGGCGGCCTCGCGCAACCCCAGTGGATGTCCAGCGGCATCTGAAGACCAGGGGCAAAGGGGAGCAGATCCTCGGTCCGGACCGGCACCTCCGGCCGTCACTCGCTCGCGCTGGCGACGCGGCGTGACGGTACGAGAGGACCGGCATGACCAAGGACAGGGACGAAAAGGACGTCATCCGCGCGCGGATGGCCAAGACCGGCGAGTCGTACGCCGCCGCCCGGGCGCAGCTCACTCGTACGGGAGGTGCAGTGACTCCAGAGCCCGAACCGCACGAGCGCGCCGACGATCCGTTGCAGCTGGCGGCGACGCCCCCGGCAGG
>JBKJSN010000186.1:0-11273 GCA_046595815.1 Mycobacteriales bacterium | reverse complement strand
TGACCGGCGGCACGACGGCATAGGTCGGTAGGACCTTGAAGCCCGCGCCGTGCATCTCGTAGACCTGCTGCAACGAGGTCTCGTCGTAGGGATTCTCGGCCGCCCCGACGCCGAGCGCGTAGAGGGAGACGTCGCGCTCGTCGTAGTGGGTCTCGAAGGGCGGGAACTCGAAACCGAGCGCCTCGTCGACATCGATGAGCTCGTTGCCACCCTTCGAGGCTCCGGCGGCCACGTTCTGCATGATCGGGCCCATCGAGGCCGCGATGCTCTCGGGGTGAGTGCTGTCGGCGAAGTCGGCGATCTCCGACCATGCCGCCTGCAGGCTCTCCGGCGTGACCTGACGACCGACGCGAAACGTCTTGCCTCGAGTGCGCTCCCAGCGAAGCTTGCCGTAGAACCCGCCGCCGACCTCGAACAGCCCACCGCTCTCGGCGCACGACTCGTGGGCCAGATACGCCACGAGCGGGCTCACATACTCGGGCTTGAGCGCGGCGATGATCTCGGGTGGTAGCACCGTCTCGGTGAGGCGCGAGCCGGCGATCGGCGCGATCGTGTTGACCTTGATGTTGGCCTTCGAGCCTTCCAGCGCGAGCGTGTTCGAGAAGCCGATGATCCCCATCTTGGCCATCGCGTAGTTCGCCTGACCGAAGTTGCCGTAGATGCCTGCGGCCGACGCGGTCATGATGATCCGGCCGTACTTCTGCTCGCGCATGTGGGGCCAGGCCGCGTGGGTCACCGCGAAGGCGCCCTTGACGTGGACTCGATAGATCAAGTCCCAGTCCTCGGGTGACATCTTCGCGAAGCTGGTGTCGCGCAGGATGCCGGCGTTGTTGACGACGATGTCGACCTTGCCGAAGGCGTCCACCGCGGTCTTGACGATGTTGGCGCCGCCCTCGGGCGTGCTGACCGAGTCGTAGTTCGGCACGGCGTCGCCACCGGCCGCCTTGATCTCGTCAACGACCTTCTGCGCGGCCGTTCCGTCGCCGCCCACGCCGTTGACGCTGCCGCCGAGGTCGTTCACGACCACCTGCGCGCCGCGCCGGGCCAGGTCGAGGGCGTAGGTACGGCCGATGCCGCCGCCGGCGCCGGTGATGATCGCGACGCGGCCGTCGAAGGTGATGTCAGTCATGCGTCCCACTCAGTCTCACCGCCTCCTTCGTGAGGCGGACCAGCGGCCATTCTCGCGCACCAGGTGAACCCCGGCTCACCCAGGTCGTAGGTTCGGCCGCATGAGCGTGCGCGTGGAGGACGTCGGTCCGGTCCGGGTAGTCGTGCTCGACCGCCCCGAGGTGCGCGGGGCGGTGGACGGCGAGCACGCTGCCGCGCTCCTGCGCGCCTTCAGCGAGTTCGAGGAGCGCGAGGACCTGCACGTCGGCGTCCTCACCGGTTCGGGGGGCCACTTCTGCGCCGGCGCCGATCTCAAGGCGGTCGCCGCCGCCACCCTCCCCGTCCACGGGTACGGCGAGGGGCCGGGGCCGATGGGCCCGACCCGTCTGCGGTTGTCCAAGCCCGTCATCGCCGGGATCGAGGGTCATGCCGTGGCTGGTGGGCTGGAGCTGGCGCTGTGGTGCGACCTGCGGGTCGTGGCGCAGTCGGCGGTTCTCGGCGTCTACTGCCGGCGCTGGGGCGTGCCACTCATCGACGGCGGCACCGTCCGGCTGCCCCGGCTGGTGGGGGAGTCGGTCGCGCTCGACCTCGTGCTGACCGGCCGCGCCGTGCGCTCGGACGAGGCGCTGCGGATCGGCCTTGCGAACCGGGTCGTCCCTGACGGACAGGCCCGCGCTGCCGCGGTCGCGCTGGCTCAGGAGCTCGCCGCGCTGCCCCAGACCTGCCTGCGCCAGGACCGGGCCTCGCTGCTGGAGCAGGCGGGTCTTGACCACCACGCGGCGATGGCCAACGAGTGGGAGCACGGGCTGGTCTCGCTGGCGGAGGCGCTGGAGGGTGCGGCGCGGTTCGTGGGGGGCCAGGGCAGGCACGGCGCGGCTCACTGAGAACCAGCGCGAAGCCAGGCATACTGGAGTGCTGGAGAGGGGTGGGCTCACCGTGGGTTCCTTGACGTCTCGCGGCCGCGCGCTGGTCGTGGTCGCTTTTGTTGTGTCGGCCGCGCTGTGCGGTTCGGCTGCGCTCGCGCTCGTGGTGGCGAGCCGGGACGACGCTGTCGCGCCCCTGGCGATCCCGAGCTCCCAGCCCGGTCTGCCGTTGGAGACGTCGACCCCGACTTCGAGCCCCACGCCGGTCGTGGTCTCGACGCCGACGGTCGCGGCAACGTCCACGCCGGCGCCCACCGCGACGACGACGCCGGCCCCGAGCGCCTCGCCGCGGGCGAGCGTGCGCGTGACCTCCTCGCCGTCCGGCGACTGGACCGGCACGGGCACCGCGGGTGGCACCGGCACCGGGTCGGACGCCCAGCCGCTGCTCGCCGACGCCTCGCTGGACCCCGCCGACGGTGACACCACGACCGACACGGTGTTCCACCTGTTCTCCCACGCCACCGACGGCGAGGGGGCCATCAGCCTGCTGTCGCTGACCTGGGGTGACGGGACGTCCGCGACCCCGGGCACTCGGGGCACGGCGTGCACCGCGACGGCTCCGGCGGACTGCCGCGACTTCGCCTGGACCCATCGGTACGCCGCGGTGAACAAGGACGGTTACCAGATCACCCTGAAGCTCCAGTCGGGCACCGAGATCTTCACGCTCAAGATCAAGGCGTACGTCAACGGCGCCTGACGCACGTGAGTTCCTCGACGTCGCCCTGTCGGCGGTGCCGGGGGCGCAGGCCCGCGAGGGTCAGCACGACATGGCGGAGGCTGTCGCCGAGGCGTTGAGCAGCGGCACCCACCTGCTCGTGCAGGCGGGCACCGGCACGGGCAAGTCCCTGGGCTACCTGGTGCCAGCTTTGGCCAGCGGCAAGCGGGTCGTCGTCGCCACCGCCACCAAGGCGCTGCAGGCCCAGCTCGTCGACAAGGACCTGCCCCGGGTCGTGGAGGCGCTGGCCCCGGTCCTGGGCCGCACCCCGACCTTCGCCCTGGCCAAGGGCCGCTCCAACTACGCCTGCCTGCAGCAGATCGGCGGCACGGGGGTCCTGGAGCCCGAGCAGGACGAGCTGTGGGACGGCCCGTCGTCCCTGACAGGTCAGCAGGTCGTGCGGCTGCGCGAGTGGGCCGAGGGCGCGGACACCGGCGACCGCGACGAGGTGCCCTTCCCGGTCAGCGACCGGGCCTGGCGCCAGGTGTCGGTGACCGCCCGGGAGTGCTTGGGCAGCAAGTGCCCCGACCGCATCGACTGCTTCGCCGAGCGGGCACGTGAGCGAGCCAAGGACGCGGACATCGTCGTCGCCAACCACGCTCTGCTGGCCTTGGACGCCTTCACCTCCGCCCAGGTGCTGCCCGAGCACGACGCCGTGGTGCTGGACGAGGCCCATGAGTTCGTCTCCTCCGCGACCGAGGCGCTCACCCATGAGCTCACAGCACCCGCCGTACGCCGGGCTGCTGCCGCCGCGCGGCCGTACGTCGTTGAGTCCATGCACGAGCGGCTCGAGGACGCCCACGCGGTCCTCGAGGGCGCCGCCCAGGGGCTCGAGCCGGGGTGGCTTCCCGTCGTACCCGCGCAGGTGCTCGATGCCCTGGGTGTCGTGGAGCAGGTCTGCGGCGCCGCTGCCGTTGAGGTGGGCCGGGCGCAGGAGGGCGAGGCCGAGCTGGAGCTGGCCAAGCGGGAGCGGGTCAAGCAGGCCCTCGCCGAGGCCGCGGAGGCCGCCGGTGAGTTGCGGGCGCCGCATGAGCGCAGCGCGGTCTACGTGACGGCGGACCGGGCGCTGCGGGTGTCCCCGCTGCACGTCGGGGGTGCCCTGCAAACGGGGCTGTTCGGCGAGGCGACGGTGATCGCGACCTCGGCCACCCTGACGCTTGGCGGTTCGTTCCAGCACACCGCCCGCGAACTGGGCTTGCCCTTGCCTGAGCAGGGCTGGCGCGGGCTGGACGTCGGCAGCCCGTTCGACTACCCCCGCCAGGGTCAGCTCTACGTCGCCGCTGACCTACCCGACCCGACCAAGCAGTCCGCGGCCTGGCAGGAGGCCGTGGACCGGCTCTGCGTCCAGCTCGTCGAGGCGGCCGGGGGCCGCACTCTGGCGCTGTTCACCTCGGCGGCCGCGGCGGCCCGGGCGGCAGCCGCTGTGCGCGCAGCCTCCGACGTACCCGTCCTGCTTCAGGGCGAGGACACTCCGGGGGCGCTCACCCACCGGTTCGCCAAGGACGCCCGCACGTGCCTGTTCGGCACCCGGTCGTTCTGGCAGGGCGTGGACGTGCCCGGCTCGGCCTGCCAGCTCGTCATCCTCGACCGGATCCCGTTCGCCTTCGTCGACGACCCGCTGGTGAAGGCGCGGCAGGCCGACGCGGGGGAGCGCGCCTTCAACGAGGTCACGCTGCCGCCGGCGGCCGTGCTGCTGGCGCAGGGGGCGGGCCGGCTCATCCGGTCCACCTCGGACAGGGGCGTCGTCGTCGTGCTCGACCCCAGGCTCGCCAAGGCGAGGTACGGCGAGATGCTGCTGCGGACGCTCCCACCCTTCTACAGGGCGCGTTCCCTGGAGGCGGTGCTGGACTCGCTGCGCGCCATCGACGCCTCAGCCCCGGACGTGCAGCCCGTCGGCCCGCCGCCCTCCGAGCGTCGTCGCGCGCGCTAGTACCAAGGAGTCGTCTCCAGCTCCTCGTCGAGCTCTCCACCTGGCCCGCACTCACGGCTGAAGTAGCCGTCGGGCATCCGCGGGTAGACCTGCTTCCAGTAACGCACCGCCAGGTCGTAGGCCTGCTGCGGGGTAGCTCCGAGCGCCTGGGCTGTGAACGCGTCGCGCTGCAGCGCCTGGCACTCGGCCTTGGCCTCGTCCGTCTCGCCGCGCATGTGCATCGCTTCGTGGGTCAGGACGTGCACCGCCACCATCTCGTCCCAGCTCGGGTCGTCCAGGTGCTCGAGGTAGTGCTTGAGGTCCTGGCACTGTGCGCGCTTGATCAGGGTCCGCGGCAACGGGGTGCCGTTCTCGTCGTACGGCACCCAACCGAGCTCACCGCCCGCGTCGACGAAGGCCGCCGCGCCGTCCTGGCACTTCACCGAGACGCTGCGCCCTGCCAGCTCTGACGCGATCCCGGCGAGGCGGTGCTCCTGCACCTTGCGCTGCGCACCCGGGATGGCTGCCACCACGGCGACCAACAGCAGCAGGCTCACGCTGACCACGGGGAGGTCCCGCTCCCGGCCCAGGGCGTCCCTGCGGTGGGTGGCCCACTGGGTCATCACGCCGACCACTCCGACGGCGCAACCCACGCTGATGACACCCAGGACCGAACTCACCAAAGGGTCTTCGGCAAGATGGGGCCCGTGCTGGATGACGTGATCGGTGATGGGTCCCTGCTCGTTGACCGCGAGGGGGGCGTTGCCACGGTCACCCTCCACCGCCCGGACAAGCACAACGCGATCCACCTCGCGATGTGGCAGGCGTTCACCCCGCTCATGGCCGACCTCGGCAGCGACGACGACGTCGATGTCGTGGTGTTCCGCGGCACCCCCGGCGGGCCGTTCAGCGCCGACATCAGCGAGTTCACGACGCTGCGCAGCACCCCGGAGAGCGCGCAGGAGTACGGCGAGGCGGTGACCTCCGGCGAGCGAGCCATCCTGACCTGCCCCAAGCCCACCGTCGCGATGATCGAGGGGTTCGCGATCGGCGGCGGGTCGCAGGTCGCACTGGCCTGCGACTTCAGGCTCTGCTCACCCGATGCGCGGTTCGGCATCACTCCGGCCAAGCTCGGCATCGTCTACGCCCTGCCGTCCACCGCCCGTCTCGTCGACGTCGTGGGTCCTGCGTGGGCGTCCTGGATCCTCATGACCGGAGACCTCGTGGACGCCTCGACCGCCCTGCGCATCGGGCTGGTGCACGAGGTGACCGCTGAGCCGGCAGCCCGCACCGCGGCGCTGGCCGCGACGCTGTCCAGCCGGGCCCGGGTCTCGCTGCTGGGCGCGAAGGCGCTCATTGCCAAGGCGGCCGCCGGTGAGCGGGAACAGGACGCTGAGGTGCTCGGGCACTACCACGACTCGCTCCACGGGCCGGAGTACGCCGAAGGGGTTGCCGCCTTCCTCGCCAAGCGTGCTCCGGACTTCCACGCCGCCCGCCAGCGCTGACCGGACCCCCAGCACCCCACCCCCCCCCGCGTCCCCTGAGGGGCGCGGGCCCGGGGTGGCACTGGCTGTGGGGAATGGCGACCCGGGCGGGACCGGGTCGCCATTCCCCACAGGGGGACCCGCGGGTGATGCGCTCAGCGGGAGGTGAACAGGTCCGGCGGGGGAGTCGGCACGGTCGGCGGCTCGGCATCGGTCGACGGTCGCGCCCCCGCGGCGAACGCCCGGCCGTCCTCGAGCCGGGCCCGGCCGTGTGCCCGGGCCAGGACCCGCCTGAGCCGGTCGGTGTCGAAGGGCGCGTCGGACCCGGCCAGCACCAGGTTGCCGAACCGTCGGCCGCGTAACACCGCGGGGTCGGCGATCACCAGCACGTGCTCGAAGACCTGCGCCAGGGCGGCCGCCTGCTGGCGTGCGAAGCGCAGGGCCCCGGTGTCGCCCAGGTTCACGGCGTACCGGCCGGTGTCGCGCAGCACCCGGCGTACCTCCTGCACGTGCTCCAGGGTGGCCAGGTGCGCGGGCACCTCGGACCCCACGAACACGTCGGTGACCACGAGGTCCGCGGTCGGGCTCATCCCGGCCAGCGCCGCGCGGCCGTCGCCGACCTTGAGCTTGAACCCCGCCGTACCTACCTGCGTGCGCACCACCTCGACGAGCCGGACGTCCGCCTCGACGACCACCTGGGTCGAGCCGGGGCGGGTGGCTGCGACGTAGCGGGGGAGCGTGCACCCGCCGCCGCCGAGGTGCAGCGCGGTGACGGGTCCGTCAGGCAGCTCGTCGACGACGTCGGCGAGCCAGCGGACGTAGTCGAACTCCAGGTACGTCGGGTCGCTCAGGTCGAGGTAGCTCTGAGGTGTGCCGTCGACCAGCAGCATCCAGCCGTTCGGGCGGTCGAGGTCGCGGATGAGCTCGGCGGTGCCGAAGTCGACCTCCCAGGTGCCGCCCGTCGGCTGCCTAGCCGATCTCGCCACCCTTGCCGTCGGTACGGATGTCGGCGATGTCTTTGCAGGTGTCGCAGATCGGCAGCTGCTTGGGGTCCTTGCTGGGCGTGAAGACGTGCCCGCAGAGCGCCTCGACCGGCGTGCCGAGGATGTAGGCCTCCGTGACCTTGCCGGGGTTCTTCACGATGTGCGCCACCGAGCCGGGATCCTGCAGCTCGCGTTCCTCGGTGCGCTCGTCGATCAGCGTGCTGGTGCCCAAGGCGGGGGTGGTCATGCCCTTGATGATAGGCCGCTCGACTGGTCACACGATCGGGTTCAGTCCGCGCGACGGCGGGGCCGATAAGGGTTAGCGTAGGGGCGCGCACCGGTCCTCCAAGGCCCCCGGTCCCACACACGTCGCTACGAGCGACACACCGCCGAGAGGCGACCTGAGGGCCGGTGCGCACACCCCACAACCCCTTGGAGCTGCTGTGGCCGAGGACCGCCCGTCGCGGGTCCGCTGCATGCCTCCGAACGAGGTCGACAGCCATGCCCCGGGTGAGGACACGCACGAGGCCGAACTGGTGCGCCGGCTCGAGGTCGCCCTCGCCCAACTGCCCGAAGCAGAGCGGACCGCGGTCGTGTCCGCGATCGCCTACTCCGGCGGTTCGGTCGGCGCTGCGATGGAGCTCGGCGTCGAGGTCTGCGACGCGGATGCGATCACCCGCAACGGCCTGCAACTGCTTCGAGCGGCGCTGGACGACCTCGACGCGCACGGCCTGCCGCTCTAGGGATCAGCGGGCCCGGCCGAACAGTGCGAGCAGTCGGGTCTGCGGGTCTGCCGCGTCGTCCACCGGCACCGGCGGGGCGAGCATCCCCGCGCCGGCCATCATCGGCGCGATCGCCTCGGCCCAGCCGGAGGCCCAGGAGATGAGGTCCTCGGGGAGTTCGTCGTCGAGGCCCGCGGCCCGGGCGAGGTCCCAGGCGTGGATGAGCACGTCCCCGGTCACCTGCTCGGCGTACCCGGCAGCAGTCTCTTTCCCGTAGGACAACGCAACGGTCCGGGAGAGCGCGCCGGGTTGTTCAAGGGCGGCGTGCGCCGCGCGGGCGTGGTGGTGGAACGCCCCCAGTGGGTCGGCGCCGAGCAGGTCCCCGTCGAGCGCGTCCCCGACGTCGGCGATCGTCTTGCCCTCCACCAGCGGGGCGATCCAGGCGAGTTCGTTGACGATGTGCTGCACGAGGGCGCGCACGTCCCATTCCGAGCAGGGTGTGGGGCGGGTCCAGGCATCTGGGGCAAGCGCGTGGAGCGAGGCGTCCACGCAGTTCACGGCCCTCTGGAAGCGAGCGACGACCTCGTCCACCGCGCCGGCCCTCCTACTTGAACTCAGGCGGTCCCGGGACCGTGGCGTTCGGCGTGTTGCTGTATGCGGGGTCGACCTTGGTGCCGCCAGCGGCGTCGGTGACCCACCAGGTCACGACGCCGAACAAGATCATGGCGATCGTCGCCATCAGGATCATCGAGGTGTTGCTCTTGGCCATGCGAGAAATCTAGCGCGAGCAGGCGCTCAGACCGGCATGTGGTCGGCGCCGGTGTCGCGACTGGTCATCGGTACGCCGGAAGCCTCGGCCCACCGCAGCGCCCGCTGCTCCTGCACCATCTGATGGCGCAGGGTGAAGCGCTGTTCGCGATGCTCGGCCAAGGTAACCCGCGAGATGCGCAGCCGCCGGCCGTCGGGGCCGAGGTGCGAGGGCAACTGCCCGGAGTCCAGGAGGCGGATCACCGCGGTGGGTGACATGCCGAGCTCGACCGCTGCCTGTTCGATGCTGACGTCGTCCACGCCGGTCATTGTCACAGGCCGGGGCCTCAACCTGCGGGAACCAGGCAGAACAGGTTTCCCTCCGGGTCGCTCAGCGTCCGCCAGCGTCAAGGAGCATGGCCGTAGCGTCCCATGAGGTCTACGTTTGGATCATGTCCACGCGGACGGACTACGAAGTGGCCGTCGGGGAGCTGCGGGCGCAGTTGGCCGCCCTTCCGGCGGGTGCCCCCGTGCGCCTGGGCAAGAAGACGTCGAACCTGTTCCGGCCGCGCTCGGCGGCGCACCAACCGCTCGACGTCTCGGCGTTCTCCGGAGTCCTGGAGATCGGCGACGGGTACGCCGAGGTGCTCGGCATGACGACCTACGAAGACCTGGTCGACGCCACCCTCCCGACTGGCCAGATGCCCCTGGTCGTGCCGCAGCTCAAGACGATCACCCTCGGTGGGGCGGTCACGGGGTTGGGCATCGAGGCATCGAGCTTTCGCAACGGCACCCCGCACGAGTCGGTCCTGGAGATGGACGTCCTCACAGGTGACGGTCGCGTCGTCACCTGTTCGTGGACGCAGAACGCCGACCTGTTCTACGGCTTCCCCAACTCCTACGGCACGCTCGGCTACTCCCTGCGTCTGCGCATCGAGCTCGAGCCCACCCGCCCCTATGTGCACCTGCAGCACGTCCGCTGCCACTCGGTCGCCGAGGCCACGCGGACCTTGAGGCAGCACTGCGTTGAGGGGACGGCGGACTTCGTCGACGGCACGTGGTTCTCCCCGACCGAGTCCTACGTCACCCTCGGCACCTGGGCCGACAGCGCCCCGCTCGTGTCCGACTACACAGGCCAGCAGGTGTTCTACCGCTCCGTCCAAGGCCGCACCGAGGACTGGCTCACAGCGCGGGACTACCTGTGGCGCTGGGACACCGACTGGTTCTGGTGCAGTCGGGCCTTTGGCGTCCAGAACCCGCGCGTACGGCGGTTCGTCCCGCGGCGGTACCTGCGCTCCGACACGTACTGGAAGCTCGTGGCCTTCGAGCGCAAGCACGGGTGGAAGGCCGCGTGGGACCGCAGGCGTGGCCGGCCCGAGCAGGAGTACGTCATCCAGGACGTCGAGGTCCCCGTCGACCGGCTGGTCGAGTTCATGGACGTCTTCGCGCGAGAGGTCCCGATCGAGCCGGTGTGGTTGTGCCCGCTGCAGCAGCGCAACGCCGAGGACGTCTGGGAGCTCTACCGCCTCGACCCCGACACGCTCTACGTGAACGTCGGCTTCTGGTCCTCGGTGCCGGCCAAGTCCGACCCTGCTCACCACAACCGGCTGATCGAGGACCTGGTGGACTCCCTCGGTGGTCGCAAGTCGCTCTACAGCACGGCCTTCTACGACAAGGAGCGCTTCTGGCAGCTCTACAACGGACCCGCGTACGACGTGCTCAAGAAGACCTACGACCCCGATGCCCGGTTGCTCGACCTGTACGCCAAGGTCGTCGAGCGTCGCTAGACGCGGAGAAGCCCATGACTCGCATGCCCGTCGCTGACGCCCTCGCGACCATCCTGCCGCCACACACCCGCGTGGAGGCCTACGACGGTTCCCTTGCCGGGGATCCGGACGCCGACGTGGTGCTGCGGGTCAACAGCCCGCAAGCCCTGTCCCACCTGGTGTCTGCGCCAGGGGCGCTCGGACTCGCTCGTGCGTATGTGTCCGGCGAGCTCGACGTGCTGGCCCCCAACCACTACCTCGCGGTGAAGGCCCTGAGCCGCAAGCGCATGGGAGACCTGACGGCGCGCGAACGCCTCTCCGTCCTGGCAACGCTCGGGCGCGAGGCGATGCACTGGGTCGAGCCACCGCCGCAGGAGGTGGGAGCGAAGCGGTACCTGTCCGGGCTCCGGGCGCACAGCAAGAGCCGGGACGCCGCCGCGATCTCCCACCACTACGACGTCAGCAACACCTTCTACGAGTGGGTGCTCGGGCCCTCGATGGCCTACACCTGCGCCTGCTACCCCACGGCCGACGTGACGCTGGAGCAGGCGCAGGCCGAGAAGTTCGACCTGGTCTGCCGCAAGCTGGGGCTGACGACCGGCATGCGCCTGCTGGACGTCGGCTGCGGCTGGGGCGGCATGGCGATCCACGCCGCGACCCACTACGGCGTCGAGGTCGTCGCCGTCACGCTGTCGCGCCAGCAGGCCGAGTGGGGACAGAAGGCCGTCGCCGACGCCGGTCTGACCGGTCAGGTCACCCTGCGGCTGCAGGACTACCGCGAGGTCCCCGAGCGCGACTTCGACGCGATCAGCTCGATCGGGCTGACCGAGCACATCGGGATCGGCCAGCTCTCGTCGTACGCGCAGTTCCTGGCTCGCAAGCTCGTGCCGCAGGGTCGGCTGCTGAACCACTGCATC
>JBKJSN010000218.1:0-4834 GCA_046595815.1 Mycobacteriales bacterium | reverse complement strand
ACGACCTATCCGACTAGCTGTGACGTGTCGGGGATGAGCGCGGCGAACTACACCTTCACGTCGGTCGACGGGGTGCTGACCATCACCAAGGCGGCGACTACTGTCGGCGTGTCAGCGGATCCGGTGACCCAGCAGTACAGCGACCTAGTGACACTGAGGGCCACGGTGAGTCCCGCGAGTCTCGGCGGTAGCACCGTAACGGGCAGCGTCGAGTTCAAGATCGGAACCACTTCGGTGGCCACGGTTACGATCGGTGGGGCGGGGCTGGCGACGACACCGCCCATAGCCGTGACGCAGGCCGCGGGCAACTACACGGTCACGGCGACCTTCACGAGCACGAACTCCAATTTCGCCAACTCCAGCTGGACGACTCCGTTCACCGTGACTAAGGAGAACGTGTCACTCGAGTACGTGGGCGAAACCCTCAAGCTCACCGCGACTACCTCGGCCACGTCGGCCACGGTGAACCTCGCGGCGATCGTGAGGGAGGCCGCGGACGGCAGCCTGGGCAGCCAGCTCGGGAGTACGTCGGTCAAGTACACCTTCTTCAGGTCGACCGACGTCAGCTTCACGTCGCCGATCGTGGGCTGCACAGTCGGGGTCACGATCACGAGCCCCGGCATCGGTACGGCGAACTGCCCCTCGCCCTCGATGTCGGCCGACAACTACGTCGTCAAGATGGAACTTCTCACCAACCCGTACTACGAGGCGCCAGTTGAGAACATCACGGTCACGGTGGCGCAGCCTGGCACTGGGTTCGTCACGGGCGGTGGTTGGCTCACTGACCCCAACCTTGGGACGCGCAGCAACTTCGGGTTCACGGCGAAGTTCCAGAAGAACGGCAACGTCCAGGGCAACAGCCTGTACATCTACCGCAAGAACATCGGTGCCAATGAGGTCGCGAATCCGGCCGTCCCTGGCACGTATCTGCCAGCGGGTAGTTACAACTGGATCATCAAGGGCAACCCCGTGACGGCTCTGACTCAGTCCTGCACCACGACGACCCCGAAGGTGTGCACGGCACGCATCATCGGCAAAAACAGCATCACAGCCGTAAATCGCACAACGGGCATCGCGTACAGCTTTGGTGGTGGCGGTCAGTACAACTTCCAGGTGGACGTCACCGACAACGGGGAGCCGGGCTCGAGTTCGGCCACGACGCCAGACACCTATGCGATCCGGGTGTACGACACCTCGAATGGCACGTACTACCAGCTAGGTACGCCCACGGCTCAGCGGGCGCTCCAGGGGGGCAACATTCAGGTCCGGCCCTGATCGCATGACCTGACAGCGGCGCCGTGTCCCAAGGGCCACGGCCCCGCTTCGTGTCCAGCTTCAGTTCGTGATGTACAGCGTGAGGGTCGCGCCGCCCGACGCCTTGATGTTGTAAGTACCGACCTTGTTGAGTTTCACTGAGAACAGGGAGTTCTTGTTCGGCAGCTCCGCGTTGATGACCTGCGGTGACGCCTTGCTGGTGGAGATCGTGTGCGCCTTGTCGTCGACGTTGCCGAGCACGAAGTTCACGCCGTGCTTTGCCTTTGCACAACTAGGAGTGAACCCCTTCGCGTCGACGAAGGCTCGGGTGACCGCCGCCGCCGTCGCCGCCGTACAGGAGGTCGTCGGCGAAGGTTGGCTTGAGGGCTTCTCAGTGCCGCTGCAGCCGACGAGAAAAGTCGAACAGGTGGCCAGAACCCAGAGCGTCTTCATGTACCAACCGTAGGCCAGTTAACGGCTCGAAGGCGTCAGGCCAGGTCGGGGCCGGGTGTGGCGGCGCCTCGCAAGTGCGGCGCGGCCGCGAGCGGCCCGAAGGTCTCCAGCAGCTCGAGCTCGGCGGCCACCACGCCGGCCAACCGCCGTACCCCCTCGCGAATGCGGTCGGGCTCGGGGAAGCAGTACGAAAGCCGCAGCTCGCGCGCGCCCTGCCCGTCGGCGTAGAAGCCCACCCCCGGGACATACGCCACCCGCTCGGTGATCGCGCGCGGCTGCATGACCTTGGCGTCCAGGCCTGCGGGCAGCGTCGTCCAGACGTAGAAGCCCCCGGTGGGGTGGGTCCACGTCGTACCGGCGGGCATCAACGTCTCCAAAGAGTCGAGCATCGCGTCGCGGCGCTCGCGATAGAGGTCCTTGAAGACCTCGATCTGCCCCTGCCAGTCCTGCGTCGACAGATACTCCACGACCGCCATCTGGTTCAGCGCCGGCGGGCACAGCACCGAGGCCTCCGAGGCCAGCACGAGCTTCTCGCGCACCGCGTGGGGCGCGAGCACCCAGCCGACCCGCAGCCCGGGCGCGAAGGTCTTGCTGAAGGAGCCGAGGTAGATGACCTCCTCCTCGCCGCCGCGGGCGCGGATCGCTGGCGTCGGCGGACCCTCGAAGCCGAGCAGCCCGTAGGGGTTGTCCTCGAGCACGAGAAGCCCTGCAGCCGAACAGATCTCGAGGACCTCGGTACGGCGGGCGTCCGACAGCGACGTACCAGCCGGGTTGTGGAAGTTCGGGATCGTGTAGAGGAACTTGGCCCGCTTCCCCACCCGCGCGATCGTCTCGCGCAGCGCCTCCGGCACCAGCCCGTGCTCATCCATCGGCACGTGGACGACGTCGGCCTGGTAGGCAGCGAAGGTGCCGAGCGCCCCGACGTACGACGGAGCCTCGGCGATCACGACGTCGCCTGGGTCGATGAAGATCCGGGTGACGAGGTCGAGCGCGTGCTGGGACCCGACCGTCACCACCACATCGTCCGGCGAGCCGATGACGCCCTCGAGCGCCATGACCTCGCAGATGCGCTCGCGCAGCTCGGGGTCGCCCTGCCCAGAGCCGTACTGAAGAGCCGCGGCGCCACGCGTCGCGAGCAGGTCGCTGAGAAGCTTGCCGACCGCGTCGAGCGGCAAAGCGGTCGTATAGGGCATGCCCCCAGCCAGGCTGACGACCTCGGGGCGGCTCGCCACCGCGAACAGAGCTCGGATCTCGCTCGCCGTCATCCCCGCTGTGCGCTGGGCATAGCGGCCGGTGAAGGAGTCGAGGGTCATCCCAGCCATTCCCCAACGTTACCGGGGGCGGCCTAGGCAGGCCTTCTCGTTTCCGCCCGACGCGCCTAGGCTGGTGCCCGTGGGGTCTGGTCGCAGGTCATTTGCGTATCTCGGGCTCGGTGCTCTGTTCGGCCTGGTGAGCGGATGGGTGGCGGGTCTGCTGCGCGTGCCCCGACGTCCGGAGGGATCGTGAGCCGGCGCACCGTAAACATCACCCTCGACAACCTCGACGACCTGCCGGGGCGATGCCGCAGTTGCGTGTTCTGGGAGTTGGACCCTGTCTCACACGACCGCGCGGTGGAGGCCGGGGACACCGCCTTCGAGAAGGAGTCCTGGGTCTCGGCGACGCTGCTCGAGTGGGGCTCCTGCGGCAAGCTGGCCTACATCGACTCGGTGCCCGCCGGCTACGTCATGTACGCGCCACCGATGTACGTCCCGCGCTCCCTCGCCTTCCCCACCTCACCCGTCTCCGCCGATGCCGTCCTGCTGATGTCGGGGCACGTGCTGCCGGAGTTCCAGGGCGGCGGCCTCGCGCGGATGCTCGTGCAGGGCGTGGCCAAGGACCTGCAACGGCGCGGCATCAAGGCGATCGAGGCCTTCGGCGACCTCAAGCACCAGACCCCCGCCTGCGTACTGCCGGCGGATTACCTCGCGTCGGTGGGCTTCAAGACGGTCCGCCCGCACATCCGCTACCCGCGGCTGCGGCTGGAGCTCAAGACCGCGGTCGCGTGGAGCGAGAATGTCGAGGCGGCCCTGGAGAAGCTGCTGGGCTCGATCAGCGACCCGGTGCTGCGCCCCGTCTGAGTCCCGTTGCGTCCTCAGCTTTGGCCCCTTCACCTCGCACAGGGGTGAGGACGTTAGGTCAGGTGGTGAGGGTGGGCAGGCGTAGGGCGCCGGTCGGCGGGTCCTGCTCCCTCGGCAGGTAGAGACGCTGCACCGCGACGAGCACTGCCTCCGCGACGGCGTCCATGAAGCCGGGATCGGACAGGCGTTGGGCGTCGCCGTGGTGGGTGAGGTGCCCGAGTTCCAGTCGTACGGCGGGCATCTGGGTCAGGCGGAGCAGCGTCCACGTCTTCGGGTGCACCCGGCAGTCGCGCATCCCGGTCCGCGCCACGACCTCGCGCTGCACCAGCGAGGCGAGGCGCTCACCGACCGTCGAGCTCTCCCCCGCCGTACCGAAGTGGTAGGTCGCGACGCCCTCGCAACGAGGCGAGTCGGCGCGATCCACGTGCAGCGAGATCAGCAGGTCGGCGGCGGCCTCGTTGGCGAGGGCTGCGCGCTCCTGGTCCGACGGGCACGTGTCCCAACTGCGCGTGAGCAGGACGCGCACGCCCATGGCCTGCAGACGGCCCTCGAGCCGGAAGGCGAGGTCCTCGGCGAGGGCGGCCTCTTCGAGCCCGTTGGCCTGCGCGCCGCGGTCCGTGGCTCCGTGGCCGGGGTCGACCACGATGACCTTCCCGGCGAGCGCGGCCCCTGACTCAAAGAGGCGTTCGGTCTCCCGAAGCACCTGGGGTCGGCCACCGACGACCAGCCGGCCGAGCTGGCGGAGGGCCCGAAGCGTGGCGGGCCCGCACACGCCGTCGGCGCGCAGGCCGTACTCACGCTGGAAGGACTTCAAGGCAGCCTCGGTGCGTTGGCCGAAGACCCCGTCCGCGCGACCGGTGTCGAAGCCCAGCTCGGTCAGCCGCTCCTGCAGCGCGCCGACGTCGTCCCCGATGAGCATCCGGGTGTGCCAGCTCAGGAGCCGGTCTCCTAGGCGCAATCGTGCCGCTTGCAGAGCGGCGTACGTCTCCGGCCCGACGACGCCGTCGGAG
>JBKJSN010000140.1:0-4469 GCA_046595815.1 Mycobacteriales bacterium | reverse complement strand
CGGCATGCAGACCATGGACAGCCACCTGGCCCAACTGGTCAAGCAGGGCAAGATCACATACGACGCGGCGCTCGAGAAGTGCCACCACGTCGAGGACTTCAACCGGCTCTGCGGCCGGGCTTGAGAGGGACTGATTGATGGCAACCGCGACGTTCGAGTACAAGGTCCGCGACAAGGCGGGCAAGCTCAAGACAGGGAAGCTCGAGGCTGAGACCCAGTCGCAGGTAGCGAGCAAGCTCAAGGGCATGGGCTACGCGCCCCTGACGATCACGCAGTCCAACGCCGGGATGAGCAAGGAGATCAAGCTCCCCGGCATGGGCAAGCCGAAGATCAAGCTCAAGGACCTCGCGGTCTTCAGCCGACAGTTCGCGACCATGATCAACAGCGGCCTGTCCTTGCTCCGTTCGCTGAACATCTTGACCGAGCAGACCGAGAACAAGGAGCTCGCGCGGGTTCTCGGTGAGGTGCGCAACGACATCGAGACCGGCGGATCTCTCTCGTCGGCCATGGCCAAGCACCCGGACGCCTTCCCGCCGCTCATGACCAACATGACGCGTGCCGGCGAGGTAGGCGGCTTCCTCGACATGGTCATGCTGCAGATCGCCACGAACTACGAGGCCGAGGTGAAGCTCCGCGGCAAGGTGAAGGCCGCGATGACCTACCCCGTGGTGGTGCTGTGCATCGCCATGCTGGCTGTCGTGGGCATGCTGCTGTTCATCGTCCCGACCTTCGCGACCCTGTTCTCCACGCTCGGTGGCACGCTTCCTATGCCGACGCGAGTGCTCGTCATCCTCTCGAGCGGCCTGAAGATCGCCATCGTCCCGGTGCTCGTCCTGATGGTCGTGGGCGTGAAGGTCTGGGGGAAGGTCAAGCGCCACCCGCGGGTGCGCAACGTCGTGGACCCGTTGAAGCTCAAGCTCCCGGTCTTCGGTGACCTCGTGCAGAAGATCGCTCTCGCCCGCTTCGCCCGCAACCTGGGCACGATGATGCGCTGCGGCGTCCCCATCCTGCAGAGCCTGGACATCGTGGCCGAGACGACAGGCAACGTCGTCCTGGAGCGGGCCACGCGAGCCGTCCAGGAGAGCGTGCGGACCGGTGAGGCGCTCGCCAAGCCGTTGACCGAGCACGCGGTCTTTCCGCCCATGGTCGTGCAGATGATGGCTGTCGGTGAGGACACCGGAGCCCTGGACACCATGCTGCTCAAGATCGCCGAGTTCTATGACACCGAGGTCGAGGCGACCACCGAGTCGCTCACCGCGCTGATCGAGCCGCTCATGATCGCCTTCCTCGGCGGCATCGTCGGATCCATGATCGTCGCGCTCTACATGCCGATCTTCAAGATCTTCGACCTCATCAAGTAAGCAGCTGCCCGTGTCACCTGATCACTCGATCAGGTGACACGCCATGTAGCGAGCAAGACGAGTGCATAACCAGTAGTCGTGCACCAGACCGGTCACCGCCGCCCCTTGGCAACACCCGGTCCTCGCTGACCTGGTTGGAGGCCTCGGATGCCTGCTCGACGTCGCTCCCGCTCGATGCTGGATGACGGCTTCACCCTCATCGAGCTGCTCACCGTCACCTTGATCATCGGCGTACTGGCCTCCATCGCTATGCCGATCCTGATGGGCCAACGGATGAAGGGCTTTGATGCCCAAGCCCGATCGGACGCACGCAACCTCGCGACCATCCAGGAAGCGAGACTGGCCGATACGGCGGCCTACGTCCCCGCACCCGACACGGCGACCGTGCTGGCCGCGCTGCCGGAATTCACGCCGTCCAAGGACGTCCAGGCCGTGCGCGTCGTCATGGTGGACCAGACCGGGACCGCGGTGACTGACTCGGCCGTCACGGCCTACTGCATCGAGACCACCTCGGCCTCGGCCAACACCTTCGCCTACAACAGCGCCTTGGGCGGGCTGCAGGACGTCAACAGCACCTGCCCCTGAGCTGGTGCGGATCTGCCCGACATTTCTCTGGGCGGAGACTCAAGAGCCCCTCGGCGCGTGCCGAAGCCTTCTCTGTCATCGAGCCGCACGGCCCAGCACACGGCAAACCCGTCGCGAGGCGGGGACGCAAAGCCAGGGGACTGCATCTGCGCAGTCAGCCCAGCTGCCTCGGCCCGGCCCCTCCACGGAGGCGGTCGAGTGAGGGGACAAACTCAACATCGCAATCCCGCGGCTCACCCTCAGTCCTAGGAGGACACCAGCATGCTCGCTCGTATTCGCAAGTCCAAGGAGACCGAGGGCTTCACCCTCATCGAGCTCCTCGTCGTCATCATCATCATCGGCATCCTCGCCGCCATCGCCATCCCGGTCTTCCTCAACCAGCGCAAGAAGGGCTACGACTCGGCCCTGAAGTCCGACCTGCGCAACCTCGCGGTGGCCGAGGAGACCTACCTGACCGACAACAACGTCTACACCAGCGACTTGACGCTCGTCGAGTTCAAGAAGTCGCCCGACTCCAACTACGACGCCGCCGCTCTGGTCCCCGTGGTCACCCTGTACAACGCCGACGGCACTGCTGCCACTGGCACCACGGCGAACGGTTCGTGGTGCGCGCTCTCCGTCTCGGCGTCCGGCAAGAGCTTCATCTACAACAGCTCCAAGGGCGGCCTGAGCGAGGCCGCTGCCTGCCCGGGTACCAACGCCTAAGCAGAAGCACTGATCTAGCCGCAGGGCCCGCGACCATCGGTCGCGGGCCCTGCGGCCGTTCGGCGTAGTCACAGCACTTCATCTCGCGACCGCAAAGACCGATGCAGACCGGGTCATAGTCATTCGCACCACCCGCCATCTGCTGCCGGAGCTCCTCATGCCTCGTCCTCGCGACGAGCAGGGCTTCACCCTGCTCGAGCTGCTCGTCGTCATCATCATCATCGGCATCCTGTCCGCCATCGCCGTCCCTGTGTTCCTCAACCAACGCGTCCGTGCCTACGACGCCGCTGCGACGACCGACATCCGCAACCTCGCGGAGTTCCAGGAGATGTACCTGTCGGACGTCGGCGGCTACGGAACCATCGCCCAGATCCAACTCGTCGAGCCGTCGATGTTCGTCTCGCCGCAGGTCACCCTGAGCGTCGTGAGCTACGACTCCGTGATCGGCTATTGCTTGTCCGCCAGGCATGCCGGCTCACAGACCATCTGGTTCTACGACAGCCAGGCCGGTGGCCTGCTGCCGAAGGGCACGACGTCCTGCCCCCTGACCGGCGGTGTCGCAGGTGATTCCCTGGCCGGTTGACCCAATCGGCGGTCAAGTGTTGCTCCCGTTGCGTCGAAAGAACCCCCATGCAGTGGATCCGGTCGCGCCAGCGACGCTCTGACGACGCGGGTTTCACCATGGTCGAGGCCGTGGTGTCGCTCACGCTCATCGCCATCGTCATGATGGGGTTCGCCGCCGGCATGATCGGCAGCGTGCGGGCCTCGATGGTCGCGCGGCAGAACCAGCAGGCCGGCGACATCCTCACCAAGACCGTCGAGGAGGTCCGCAGCCTCGGCTACAGCGCGACCGCGATGGAGCCCACCGACGTCACGGGTACGGACGGGGGACTGCTGTCGAGCTGCAGCGGCAGCACCTGCCTGACGGTGAACGGGACACCCGAACCGCTCGTCCTGGCCTCCGGCGGCTCCGTCAAGCCGCACATCTCGACCCTGACGCTGAACCAGGTGCCCTACACCGTGAAGCGGTACGTCACCAAGCCTGTCGACAGCGAGGCAGGTGCGTCCTACAGGCGGGTGAGCGTCATCGTGTCCTGGACGGTCGGGACCAAGACGCACACCCGGCGTACGGCGAGCATCGTCGCCGACACGCGCCGAGGCCTGCCGCTGCCGCTCTACAAGTTCACCCCCGTCGGGCCGAGCACGGTGACGGTGAACCCAGGTGGGTCGGTGCTCTTCGGCCTCAAACTCACCAACAACGGTGCGCGTGACACCTGGAACCTCAGCACCAATTCGCCAACCCTCGGCTGGACCTACGTCTTCGACAACGGGGACAACATCTACGACGCGGCCGTGGACACCACGACGGTGACCGACACGACCGGCGACGCGACGATCGACACTGGATCGCTCGAGCCCACCATCAGCGTCGTGATCTGGGCCAAGCGCACCGTGTCGCTAGCGACCACGACACCGTCGACGTCGGTCGTCACCTTCACCGCGACCTCTTTCGCTGAGCCGGCGTACTCCACCACGTTGACGACAACGACCCAGGTGGTCTCGGGGGTCGTGTCGCCGACCCCGTCGCCGACGTCAACGGCGTCAGCTTCACCGACCCCCTCGCCTACCGCCCCCGCAGGGTGCCCGGTCCAGCTCAGCCCACCGGTCGCCACGGGCGTCACGCAGACCGCGCTCTGGTTGTGGAACAAGGACCCGCTTGTCACGCCTGGCAACACCACGGCTCAGGGGCCGATGCTGATGGACAAGAACAACGCCCCGGCGACCAGCACGCTGTGGAACTACTCCACCGACGACGGG
>JBKJSN010000136.1:0-5261 GCA_046595815.1 Mycobacteriales bacterium | reverse complement strand
AGCAGGCACAGCACGGATCTGCTGCTGTCCCTGGTGGAGCGCCTGGACGGGCTGCCCCGGCACATCGCGCTGCACCCGTGCGGGGTGCTGCTGTCCGACCGCACGCTGCTCGACCGCACCCCGGTCGAGTCGAGCTGGCTGGGCTTCCCGATGAGCCAGTTCGACAAGGACGACGTGGAGGCGCTGGGGCTGCTCAAGCTCGACGTGCTCGGCATCCGGATGCAGTCCGCGATGTCCTACGCCGTGCAGGAGGTGGAGCGGGTCGACGGGCAGCGTCCCGACCTCGACGGGGCGCCGCGCGACGACCCCCGCACCTTCGAGCTCATCGCGTCGACGAAGACCCTGGGGTGCTTCCAGATCGAGTCGCCGGGGCAGCGCGAGCTCGTCGGCAAGTTCGGCCCCGAGACCTTCGAGGACCTCATCGTCGACATCTCGCTGTTCCGTCCCGGGCCGGTGAAGAGCGACATGATCCGGCCGTTCCTGCACGCCCGGCAGGGGTGGCAGCAGGCGTCCTACCTGCACGAGGACCTGCGGCCGGCGCTGGAGCAGACCGAGGGCGTCGTGGTGTTCCACGAGCAGGTGCTCATGGTCGTGGCGGTGATGACCGGGTGCTCGCTGGCCGAGGCCGACGAGGTGCGCAGGACCCTCGGATCGCCTGAGGGACAACAAGAGATGCGGGCCTGGTACTTCCCCGCAGCTCTGCGCCGCGGCTATGCCCTGGGCGTGGTCGAAAGGGTGTGGGAGGTGCTGGAGGCCTTCGCCTCTTTCGGGTTCTGCAAGGCGCACGCCGCCGCCTTCGCGCTGCCCACCTACCAGTCGGCCTGGCTCAAGGCACACCACCCGGCGGCCTTCCTCGCCGGCGTCCTCACCCACGACCCCGGCATGTACCCGAAGCGGCTGATCCTCGACGACGCCCGGCAGTTCGGCATCGCTGTGCTGGGTCTGGACGTCAACGCCAGCGGACCGTCGTACACGGTGGAGAAGGTCGGGTTCCTCGACGAGCCGCCGCCGGCGATCCTGGGTGCCCCGCCCCGCAGCCGGGCCAAGGACCTGCGGCTGCCGGACGGGAGGGGCTACGGCATCCGCATCGCACTGTCCGACGTCAAGGGCATCAACACCGCAGAGGTCGCAAGGATCACGGCGGGTCGTCCGTTTGCGAGCCTGTCCGACTTCTGGCACCGCGCCGCTGTGTCGCGCCCCGTCGTGGAGCGGCTCGTCGTGGCCGGCGCCTTCGACTCCCTCTACGGCCTCGGGTCGACGATCCCGGTGCGCCGCCGCGGCCAGCTCACCCGGCGCGACCTGCTCCTGCAGGTCGCCGAGCTCGACCGCTGGTCCAAGGCGGTACGGCGGACGCAACCCCGCACCCGCAAGGCTCCCGCTCTGGTCGCAGCCCTGGACGACGTCGAGGCGCGCCGGGCCAAGCAGTCCCAGCGGGCCGCACCTGCTGCCCCCGTGGATATGCAGCTCGCCCTCGACCTCGGCGACGCCCCCGAGCAGACCGTCTCGAGCGGGCTGCCGGAGATGACCGCGACCGAGCGGACCAGCGCCGAGCTCGACGTGCTCGGCCTCGACGTGAGCGGGCACGTGCTCGACGCCTACGCGCCGCTGCTGCGGACGCTCGGCGTGACCGCGGCCCGTGACCTGCTCGGCTGCCGCAACGGCCAGCCGGTGCTCGTGGCCGGGGTCAAGGTCGCGACCCAGACCCCACCGGTCAGGTCCGGGCGCCGGGTGGTGTTCGTGACCCTCGACGACAGCACCGGCCCGGTGGATGCGACGTTCTTCGAGGATGCCCAGGTCGGGTATGCCACGACGCTGTTCCACTCCTGGCTGCTGCTCATCCGGGGCGAGGTACGGCGGACCGGCCCCCGTGGGGTGTCGCTGCTCGCCAAGGGCGCCTGGGAGCTGTCGCACCTGCAGGCCGTCTGGCAGCAGCACGGGACCGGGGCGGTGCACGAGGTGTTGGAGGCGCCGGTCGTCCTCGAGGGGGCCGCGACCGTGACCGTCGGTGGGGGAGCGCACGTCTACTCCACCGGCTTCCGCGCCAACCCCTACGCCGACGTCAGGCCCGCAGGGGATGCGGGGCCCACCCGCAAGCTCTGGCACGCGAGCCCGGGGAGCGCGGGCCGGTGACGGTCAGCCGGACGGGCATAGGCTGGCGCGCATGGACCAGCGCACCCGAGTGGGCCCCGCAGCCGGTGTGGGCGGCAACGTCCGCACCGCGGTCGTGTGGGAGATCCTCAGCGCGGTGCTCGCGGAGGCCGGCCGCAGCCTGGTCGTCGTCGACGCGGGCGGCGGGACAGGCGGTTTCGCCGTACCTCTCGCGGAGGCCGGGCATCAGGTCACCGTGGTCGACCCCAGCCCCGACTCCCTGGCTGCTTTGGAGCGCCGGGCTGCCGAGCGGGGACTGGCCGTCGCCGCCCTGCAGGGTGATCTGGCCGACCTGCCCCAGCTCATCAGCGCCGACAGCGTTGACCTTGTCCTGTGCCACTCGGTGCTGGAGGTCGTCGAGGACCCCGCTGCCGCTCTCGCTTCCGTTGCAGGCGTTCTTGCCCCTGGGGGTCGGCTCAGCCTGCTCGTCGCCAACCGCGACGCGGCGGTCCTGGCCCGTGCCCTCGCAGGCAGGCCGGACGAGGCCGCCCACGCCCTCACCGACCCGCACGGCCGTTGGGGTGCCGCGGACGGCACCGCCCGTCGTTGGACCCCGGACGGCGTCGCGGCCCTCGTCGCGGCGGCTGGGCTGGCGACCGAGCAGGTACACGGGGTCCGCACCGTCTCCGACCTGGTGCCCAGCGCGGTGCTCGACACCGAGCCCGGCGCCGCTGCCGCCTTGCTCGCCCTCGAACGCGCGTTGTCCAGCCGCTCGCCGTTCCGCGATCTCGCCACCCAGTTGCACGTGCTCGCCCGCAAGGCCGGCTGAGGAGGGGAGAGGGTGAGCCGGCGGAACAACCCCGCCGGACCCCCGAGCGGACCTCCGGGGGACGACACCGGCTGCCATGTGCTGCACGTGGACATGGACGCCTTCTACGCCCTCGTCGAGCTGCGCGAGCGCCCGGACCTGCGTGGCAAACCCGTGATCGTCGGCGGCGGCAGCCGTGGGGTCGTGCTGAGCGCGACCTACGAAGCCCGGGCTCACGGGGTGCGCAGCGCGATGCCGATGTCACGGGCGCGTCGGCTGTGTCCGCAGGCGGTGGTCCTGGAGCCGCGGCACGACGCCTACAGCGAGGCCAGCCGCGGTGTCATGGAGGTCTTCCGGTCCATCACGCCTCTGGTCGAGCCGCTGTCGCTCGATGAGGCGTTCCTCGACGTGAAAGGGGCGCTGCGTCGCTTCGGCGGGCCACGGCTGGTGGGGGAGTGGATCCGGGCGACTGTGGAGGACGAGCAGGGCATCACTTGTTCGGTGGGGGTGGCCACGAACAAGTTCGTGGCCAAGTTGGCCAGTGCCCACTGCAAACCGGACGGGCTGCTGGTCGTGCCTGCTGACGGGATCGTCGCCTTCTTGCACCCGCTGCCCGTCGGGGCGCTGTGGGGGGTCGGGGACAAGACCGAGGAGGTGCTGGCCCGGCTGGGCCTGCGGACCGTCGGTGACCTTGCTCAGACGCCCGTGGCCACCTTGCGCCGCGCTCTCGGACAGGCCGCGGGCAGTCACCTGTCGGCCCTCGCCTGGGGTCGGGACGACCGTCCGGTCCTGCCGCACGAGCCGGAGAAGAGCATCGGCAACGAGCAGACCTTCGGCACGGACGTGGACGACCCGGTCGTCGTACGTCGGGAGCTCCTGCGGTTGTCCGAACGGACCGCGGCGCGGCTGAGGGCGCAAGGTGTAGTTGGCCGCACCATCGCCCTGAAGGTCCGCTTCGCGGACTTCACCACGATCACGCGGTCTCGCACGCTGCCCGAGGCGACGGATGTGGCTCGGGTCGTCTATGAGACGGCCCTGGGGCTGTATGACGCCCTCGGACTGGAGCGGGCGCGGCTCCGGCTGGTCGGGGTGCGGGTGGAGCAGCTGCGCCCGGCGCAGGAGCAGCCGCGGCAGTTGCTGCTGGGGGAGCGGGACCAGGGGTGGCGGGAGGCCGAACAGGCGGTGGACCGGGCGGCCCTGCGGTTCGGCGCCGGGGCGGTGCGGCCCGCCGCGCTCATGCAGGCTGCGGAGCAAGAGGTTCCACCGTCCCGGTGACGCGAGGCGCTCCGCCTCGTATCCTTGACCTCAACGGGGACGTTGCCGGGTTGGTTCGAGTCTTGGGAGGGAGCGCCGTGCCACTGAGCGAGCACGAGCAGCGCCTGCTCGACCAGATCGAGAAGGCCCTCTATGACGAGGACCCGAAGTTCGCCAGCACTGTGCGCGCCACCGACCTGCGCGCCGTCATGCGCCGCCGGATCAGGTACGCCGTGGTGCTGTTCGCCGTCGGGTTCGTCCTGATGCTCTTCTTCGTCGCCAATCCTGCGTTCGGCATCGCCGGGTTCGCCGTGATGGTGGGCGCTTTCGCACTCGCCCTGTCGGCGTGGAAGCGGATGAGCGGCGCCCCGGCGACGCTGCGTGCGGTCGACGGCAGGGCCGAGCGCAGCCCGCGCTCGCGCAAGCAGCACACCTCGCCAAAGCAGCGGCTCGAGGAGCGCTGGCAGCGCCGCTGGGACGAGCGCGGCGACAGATAGGCGTTAAGCCCTCAGCCGCAGGAGTCGACGCGCTGGCCGGAACAGCAGCGCGAATACCCGGTCGGTGACGTCCAGGACGTCGGCGATCCGCTCGGCCACCAGATGGCTGAGCCACCGCAGGGTCGAGGGCGCAAAGGCCTTGGCTCGGAACCGCACGCGGCGCGGGGCACTGGCGAGCAAGGCCCGCCGTACAGCGTCGTTGTCCTGCGCCAGGCCGGCGGTACGGGCGCGCCCTGGAGGGGCGTAGCGGACCAGCTCTGCCGCTGTCGCGAGGCGTTGCAGCGCCTCCCTGCTGGGTCCGTCGAGCAGGGCGTCGAGGCGGCCAGCTGCGGCACGCGGGGAGTCGGTAGGGCGCCAGGGCCCGCCGACGTCCTGCACGTCGTCGCGCACCTGGCCCCAGGCCACGAGCGGATCGAGGCGGCGTCCCCGGGAGCGCCGCCGCAGTGCGGTGGCCACGCGCGGCGCCAGGAACAGCAGCACGCCCAGCACGATGCCAAGGCCCCAGGTCCCCAACCGATCGGTGGCCGCGCCGAGGGGGGTGCCGCCTGACGGCTGCGGACGCAACAGGGTGTCCGGATCCTGGAAACCTCTCGGGAAGGCGGTGTTCGTCGGGC
>JBKJSN010000103.1:0-16125 GCA_046595815.1 Mycobacteriales bacterium | reverse complement strand
CCTCGTTGCGACCGGATTCGTAAAACAACTCCAGTAGGCCACCGGAGGCCAACGCCTCGCGGACGGCCTGCGGGCCCTCGACGACGAACCGGGGCTCGGCCACGCGGGCCGAGCGCCGGTGCAGTCGTCGTACTTCCAGGACCCGTGGTGAGCGGGTCGACGTGATCAACAGCGGTGGGTCAAGCAGCCGGGCTGTTGACGTCGCTCGGGAGCGCGTTCTTGGCGATCTCGACGAGCGCCGCGAACGCGGGCGCGTCGTTGACCGCCAGCTCGGCGAGGTTCTTGCGGTCGACCTCGACCCCCGCCAGCTTCAGGCCCTGGATCAGGCGGTTGTAGGTCATGCCGTTCTGGCGCGCAGCGGCGTTGATACGGGTGATCCACAGCTGCCGGAAGTCGCCCTTGCGCTTCTTGCGGTCGCGGTACTCGTAGGTGGCGCTGTGGAGCAGCTGCTCCTTGGCCTTGCGGTAGAGCCGGCTCCGTTGGCCGCGGTAGCCACTGGCCTTCTCAAGGACCTCACGACGCTTCTTCTGGGCGTTGACCGCCCTCTTTACACGTGCCATCGGGTTTCTTCCTTACTCAGCTTGGAGACGTCGTGGGGGCTTAGAGGCCGAGCAGCTTCTTGGCGGTCTTGGTGTCGGCCTTGGACACCTCGGTCGTGCCGGTCAGGCGGCGGGTCAGCGCGGACGACTTGCGCTCGAGCAGGTGGCGCTTGCCGGCCTTCTCGCGCAGGATCTTGCCGCTGCCGGTCACCTTGAAGCGCTTCTTGGCGCCGCTGTGCGTCTTCTGCTTGGGCATGGCTGCCGTTTCCTCAGCTCTCGTCGTGACTTGCTTCGAGGGCGGCGGTGCCGTCCTCGGTGTGCTGGGCGTCCTGCTGCTTGTCCAAGGCGGCCTTCTTGAGGTCGGCCGCGTTCTTGTGGGGCGCCAGGACCATGATCATGTTCCGACCGTCCTGCTTCGGGGAGGACTCCACGAAGCCGAGCTCCTGGACGTCCTCACCCAGCCGCTGCAAGAGCCGGTAACCGAGCTCAGGCCGGCTCTGCTCACGACCGCGGAACATGATCGTGATCTTCACCTTGTCGCCCTGCTTCAGGAAGCGGACAACGTGGCCCTTCTTGGTCTCGTAGTCGTGCGGGTCGATCTTCGGGCGGAGCTTCATCTCCTTGATGACCGTCAGAACCTGGTTCTTCCGGCTCTCGCGTGCCTTCTGCGCCGCCTCGTACTTGAACTTGCCGTAGTCCATGAGCTTGGCGACCGGAGGACGGGCCATGGGCGCTACCTCGACGAGGTCGAGGTCGCTCTCCTGGGCCATCTGCAGTGCCACACCGATGGCGACGATGCCGACCTGCTCGCCGTTCGGGCCGACCAGGCGCACCTCGGGGACGCGGATCCGGTCGTTGATGCGGGGTTCAGCGCTGATGCTGCCTCCAAAGCAAGGGGTGTCTGGACCGCGGCCTGCCAGGTCCCCACATGACGAAGGGCCCTGCACGAAGCGCAGAGCCCACCGGTCCCGACATGCGGGACCACGACACCACCGGGCTCACACCCGGCGGGCCGACCTGACCCGGTTGCCTTGCGGCTGACGGGTGGGAGGTGGGACCTCCGCTTGCGCGCCCACCGGTTGCTCGGCGGGCGGGTCGCATCTGAAAGGGTAGCAGGCATGCCTTCTGAGGAACCCGCGCGTCCTGACCCGACCCGCGACCTGGCCGACGTTCCCGCCGCCGAGGTGATCTCAGCCGTCGCGGTGCACCTGATGAGCGCCGCGGCCGTCAAGTGTGGCCTGACCGAGGAGGGGGCGGCGACGCTTGACCTCGATGAGGCCCGCAAGCTCATCACGGCCCTGGCGGGCCTGGTCACCGCAGCGCGCCCCGACCTGGGCATCCATGCCGCCCCGCTCCGCGACGGTCTGCAGTCCTTGCAGCGCGCCTTCCGCGAGGCCTCCCCGTTCCCCGACGATCCCGGCGAGGGCCCTGGGGAGAAGCTCACCGGACCCGTCTGAAGCCCCGTCGTAGGACCGGCAGCCCCGCACCGCGCCGCGACACCTGGGCGAGGTCAAGACCCCCGACCGGCAGGTCGGGCCCCAACCGGGTCAGCAGGCGTTGGGCGATGCTGGCGAGCTCCGTGGCCGGAAGCGGGCGGCGCGACACCACACCCAGGACCAGCCCGTCCGGCCCCTCGAGCAGGCGGGCGGAGCGGACGAGGTCCTCTTGGCGCAGCGCCTGACGCAGCGCGGCGATCAGACCGGCCGGCACGGGTACGGCGGGTGGCTTGAGCTCGGTGTGCCCGCGCCGAGTGGCCAACCGGCTGTCCGGCACCGGGACCCAGCCGGAGGCCACGGACCGAAGCTCCCCGACCGACAACACGAGCCCCGAGCCGGCCGGGTCGAGCACGAGGGCCTGTGCGCCCTCATCCAGCGCGGCCTGACAGGCCTGGGGACCCGTGAGCGGCACTGGCCGGGCATCGAGTCGCCAGCGCCTGAGCGCCGCGACGGAGGGGAAGACCGGCAGCGCCCGCTCCCCCGCGACCTCCAGGAGCAGCACCGCCAGCTGCGCCGAGGAGTCGGCCCGAAGCCCCTGCGCGGTGACGTGCTCGGCGGTCGAGGTCGCTGCGATGCCGGCGAAGACCCGGGCGTCCACCAGAGCGGCAAGGACCTCCGCGCGCGAGGACGCCGCGGCGAGCCGAGGGTCTGCCTCGCCGTCGTCCTGGGCCGGAGTGAAGGGGAGCTCAGGCACCGCGGGACTCCCGGAGCAGCCTGCGCAGCGTGATGAGCGCGTCGATGGCCACGTCGCCGTCGGAGATCTGGATCGCCAGCAGTGCCACGGTCTCGTCATCCGGGAGCATCAGCTGCGCCCAGGTCCCGCCGTCGGGCAGGTCGACCTCGACGACGGCGGCCCAGGGGAAGAACCGCTCTCCGAGCGCGTTGCGCACCCACACCCCGGAGGGGTCGGCGCGAACCCGGAAGCGCGTCAGGACGAGCACGGCCCCGGCGAGCAGCACACCGATCCCGAAGAAGGCGATCTGGTCGGCGGTCTTGAAGACCTGGGCGTCGCTGGCACCCCGAGGCAGCACCAGCGCAACGGCCCCGAAGACACCCAGCACGGCGACGGCCAGCGCCTGACAGATCAGCCGCAGCCTGCGGGGCGCATAGGTGAAGATCACGGCGCCACCTGTCTGCGGGGGCGCAGGCCGCTCACAGCGACGGCGCACATGGCCAACGCGGCACCCAGCAGGGTCGTCCCGGCGAGGCCGCGGTCGAGGTCCAGCAGCACCGCTCCGACCAGCTGGCCTGCAGTCACGGCCAACCCGAAACGCAGCACCCCCAGGTGCATGACCACCACGGCCGCGACCGCCACGAAGGCGGCCCCGATCGGCCCTCCGAGGTAGAGCCAGGCCCTGTCTGGCCCGGGCCAGACAGGATCGCCCAGGCCCACGATCACGGCCCGCAGGAGCAGCCCCAGCAGCAAGGCAATCATTCCCACCACGAAGTTCTGCAGCGTGGCGATCACCGGATCTGTCGCAGCCCGCACGCGCCCGTTGACGGCTTGCTGGTAGGACACCATGCACCCCGCAGCCACCACCGCGAGGAGCAGCCACGGGTTCGCCGACTGCAGCCCGTGAGCGGCGCTGGCGACGATGGCCAGCAGCCCGATCCCTGCACCAGCCACTCGAGGGACGGTCAGCGGGTGGCTCCCCCCGGGGCCCAGCCCGACGAGGTCCACGACGAGGCCGCCCAAGGTCGTACCCGCCACGAGCCCCACGGTGAACAACGCCACCCCGATCCGCGGCGCGGCAGCAGCACCTGCGGCCACCAGGCTCGCCCCGCCCAAACCTCCGAGTCGCCAGTGCCAGGGGATCGAACGCAGTCCCTGGAGTTTGGGCCAGGCATCCCGCCGTACGGCGACGACCAGAACCACGAGTGCAAGGCCGGTCGCGAAGGACACCACGGCGGCAAGGACCGCGTCGTCCAACGACACGGCCAGGTCCCCGTTCACCTGCTGCTGGAGCGCGACGAGGGCGCCGGAGACACCGGCCGCCCCGAGGTAGAGCGGCGCGCCCGCCCTCACTCCACGATCTTGGAGATGGGCAGCTCGAGGATGTCCCGTGCGCCGGCGGCCTTGAGCGCCGGGATCAGCGTGTTGACCCCCAGCTTGGGAACCACGGTCTCCAGCGCGTGCATCTCGCTGCGGGCGAGGGGCATGACCGTCGGCGAGGACATCGACGGAAGCACCGCGAGCACCGCGTCGAGCTGGGCGTCGGCCACGTTGAGCTTGAGCAGCACCTGGCCCCGCGCCCGCAACGCTCCCTGGATGAGGACGAGCAGGTCGTCCATGGCGGCGCGCTTCTCGGGGTCTTCGTAGGCGGCGCGGTTGGCGATCAGCTCGGTCCGGCTGGTGAGCAGGGTCTCGATGATCTTCAGCCCGGCCTTGCGCAGCGATGAGCCGGTCTCGGTGAGATCCACGATCGCGTCGACGATGTCGGGGATCTTCGCCTCGGTGGCCCCGTGGCTGGTGAAGACCTTCGCCTTGACTCCGCGCTCCTCCAGGAACCGGCGCGTGGTCTCCGGCATCTCGGTGGAGATCCGCACCCCGTCGGGCAGGTCCGCGGCGCACTCCCAGGGCGACTCCCGAGGTACGGCGAGCACGACCCGTACGGACGCCTCCCCTGCACGCCCGCCCCCGATCTCGCCGAGGCTGACCACGTCAGCGTTGGTCTCGGTGATCCAGTCGCGGCCGGAGATGCCCAGGTCGAAGATGCCCTGCTCGACGTACGTCGGGATCTCCTGGGGGCGCAGGAAGCGCACCTTGTCGATGCGGGGGTCCTCGACCCGCGCGTGGTAGTCACGGTCCGAACCGCGTACGACGGTCAGGTCTGCGGCGCTGAACAACTCCAGCACCTGCGCCTCGAGGCTTCCCTTGGGCAAGACGACGGCGAGCATCGGACCTAACTTCCTGTGCGGAGGGAGCGAAGGACACGGGCTGCATCGAGAGCGGCGAGGACGGCCTCGCGGCCCTTGTCCTCCGCGCTGTCAGGCAGACCCGCTCGATCGAGCGCCTGCTCGACCGTGTCCGTGGTGAGGACACCGTTGCCGACGGGTGTGCGGCTGTCGAGCGAGATTCGGGTGAGGCCGTAGGTGACGGCGTCGCAGACGTACTCGAAGTGCGGCGTGCCGCCCCGGACGACGACCCCGAGGGCGACCACGGCGTCGTGCGTCGCGGTCGCAGCCTGCACCACCACGGGCAGCTCAAGGGCACCGGCCACCCGCAGCACGGTGGGCTCGGAGATGCCGCAGTCCGCCGCAGTGCGCAGGGCGCTGTCCATCAGCGCGGTCGTGATCTGCTCGTGCCACCGGGTCACCACCAGGGCGAGGGTGAGCTGCTTGGCGTCGAAGGCGGTGGCCCCGGGGGCCCCGGCGCCGCTCATACCGGGGTTCCACCGAGGACGTCGTCGGTGCTGCCCTCGGTGTCCTCGTCCTCGAACGCGGCCAAGCCGGGAAGGTCGTGACCCATCCTGTCGCGCTTGGTACGCAGGTAGCGCAGGTTCTCCGGCGTCGCGTGCACCGGGAGCGGCTCGCGGCCCACGATCTCCAGTCCGTAGCCCTCCAGTCCGGCACGCTTGGTCGGGTTGTTGGAGAGCAGCCGCATCGTCCGGATGCCAAGGTCGACCAGGATCTGCGCTCCGGTGCCGTAGTCGCGGGCGTCGGCAGGCAAGCCGAGCTCGAGGTTGGCATCCACGGTGTCGTGGCCGGTGTCCTGCAACTGGTAGGCCTGCAGCTTGTGCATCAGGCCGATGCCCCGACCCTCGTGGCCACGGACGTAGAGCACGACCCCTCGCCCCTCCTCAGCGACCCGCTGCAGGGCCGCGTCGAGCTGCGGACCGCAGTCGCAGCGGCGCGAGCCGAACACGTCCCCCGTCAGGCACTCGGAGTGCACGCGCACCAGCACGCCCTCGCCATCACCGATGTCGCCACGCACCAGCGCGACGTGGTCGGTCCTGTCGAGGACGGACTCGTAGCCCACCGCCATGAACTCGCCGTGCACCGTCGGGATCTTGGCCTCGGCCACCCGGACGACCTGCTTCTCGGTACGGCGACGGAAGGCGATCAGGTCGGCGATCGAGATCAGGGCCAGGCCATGGGTGTCGGCGAACACGCGCAGCTCGGGCAGCCGCGCCATCTCACCGTCCTCCTTGACGATCTCGCAGATCACCCCTGCAGGGCGCAGGCCGGCAAGGCGGGCCAGGTCGACGGCCGCTTCTGTATGGCCGGGGCGCCGCAGGACCCCGCCGGCCTTGGCACGGAGCGGGAAGACGTGCCCCGGGCGCACCAGGTCGTACGGCGAGGTGTCGGCGTCGGCGAGCAGCTGGATCGTGTGAGCACGGTCCGCCGCACTGATGCCGGTGGTCACGCCTTCACGCGCGTCGACGCTGATCGTGAACGCCGTCTGCATGCGTTCGGTGTTGTGCGGCGCCATCTGCCCGAGCTGCAGATGGTCCAGCACGTCCTCCTCGAGCGGCACGCACAGCAGCCCACGGCAGTGGGTCATCGTGAAGGCGACGAGCTCAGGGCTCGCCATCTGTGCGGCGAAGACGATGTCGCCCTCGTTCTCGCGGTCCTCGTCGTCGACCACGACCACGGGCTTGCCCGCGGCGATGTCGGCGATCGCGCGCTCGACTGTGTCCAGCGCTTGCTTCACGGTCACCCCAGCCTGCCCTTCAAGAGCTTCTCGACGTACTTGGCGGTGATGTCCACCTCGAGGTTCACCAGATCGCCGGGCGCCTTCGCGCCGAGCGTCGTGAGCTCCAGTGTCGTCGGGATGAGGGAAACCTCGAAGAAACCCGTCCCGACCACTGAGACAGTGAGCGAGATCCCCTCGACCGTAATGGAGCCCTTCTCCACGACGTACCGGTCGAGGTCGTCCGGCAACGTGATGCGCACCACGTCCCAGTGCGCGGAGGAGGTACGGGAGACGATCTCGCCGGTCCCGTCGACGTGACCTTGCACCAGATGGCCCCCGAGCCGATCGGACAGCCGAAGGGCCCGCTCGAGATTGACCCGGCTGCCGATGCCCAGCGTGCCCAGGGCCGAACGTTGCAGCGTCTCCCGCATGACGTCCGCCGTGAAGGCGCCGTCCCCGGTGGTGACGACGGTCAGGCACACGCCGTTGACCGCGATGGAGTCACCGTGGGCGGCGTCGCTCGTCACGACGGGGCCGCGGACGGTCACCCGTGCAGCGTCGGGCAGGTCTTCCCACCCCACGACCTCACCCAGTTCCTCGACGATCCCGGTGAACACCCGTCAACCCCTCTCCATCGTCAGGCGAACGTCGTCGCCCAGCTGCGTCAGGTCCACCAGTCGCAGGCGCACCGCCTCGGCGATCGTCCCCACCCCAGCATCCAGCAGCGCTGCAGGCCCGGCACCCAGCAGGACCGGCGCGACATAGCCGATCACGCGATCCACCAAGCCGGCGGCCACAAAGGCCCCCGCCAGCGTCGGTCCGCCTTCGAGGAGCACGCTCACGACACCCCTGTCTGCCAGGGCTGCCAGCAACGCCTCCAGCTCGACCCTCGGGTCTGCAGAGGGCGCCAGCACGAGGGTGCGTTCTTCGCCGTACGACGGACCGCGGGTGACGATCAGGGTGCGGGCCTTGTCGTCCAGGACCTGCGCATTGGCGGGGGTGCGCCCCTGACGATCCAGCACGACCCGCAACGGCTGGTGCCCGGGATCCGGACGGACGGTGAGCGCGGGGTCGTCCGCGAGCACCGTGCCCACCCCGACGAGGATGGCGTCGCTGGCTGCCCGAAGCCGGTGGACGTCTGCCCGGGCGGCCTCGCCGGTGATCCACCTGCTGCTGCCGTCGAGGGCCGCTGAGCGACCGTCGAGGGAGGCTGCGTACTTCCAGGTCACGTGCGGCCGACCGGTGCGCTGACGGTGCAGCCACGGCGCGAGCGCGCCGCGCGCGACCTCCTCCTGGAGCACCCCGGTGACCACCTCCACGCCAGCAGAGCGCAGGTGGTCAGCACCACCACCGGCGACCTCGGTGGGATCTGTGCACGCGATCACGACCCGCTGCACTCCGGCGTCGAGCAGCGCCTGGGTGCACGGGCCGGTGCGGCCGGTGTGTGCGCAGGGCTCCAGCGTGCTGATCACCGTGTGCGCGCGGCCATCGGCGGCCTGCAGAGCGACGACCTCGGCATGCGGCCCGCCGGCAGGGGTGGTCGACCCCTCGCCGACCACGGCTCCCGAGGCGTCGAGGGCGACCGCGCCGACGGGCGGGTTGGGGCTGGTCGTACCCAGGACTGCGGTCCCGAGGGCGGCGGCTCGGCGCATCACCGCTTCGTAGGTCGCGCCGCTCACCGCTGTGCCCTCACTGCTTGCCCGGGTCGCGCTCGGGGGGCGACGCACTCGGGGTCCAGTCTCGCACGCAGGAGCTCAGGTCCTTCGATCGACCGCGATGTAGGAGCCCTCGTTGTCCTTGGCAACCTTCTTCATCTCCGTCGCCGCCGTGATGACCGCCCGGAAGTCGCGGTCCCCCAGCCGGTCGAAGGCGACACCCACGCTCACCGTGGCCATCGGCAGCTGCCGGACATCCCCGCGCCGGTCGACGACCACGAGGTGACCCCGGGCCGCGTCCTGCGGGTCGTACTTCGCCACCGAGAGGGCCTCGAAGTCCGCGAGTGCCTCCGCGCACAACGGCTCGGCCTGCTCCGGCGTACACACGACCACGAAGTCGTCACCGCCGACGTGACCGAGGAACGGCACGGGCTGCCCCATCTTGGAGACGGCACGCTGAAGACAAGCCGCGAGCAGCAGCAGCAGGTCGTCACCTCGCTGGAAGCCGTAGACGTCGTTGAAGCCCTTGAACTCGTCGAGGTCGAAGTGGCACAGGGCGTAAGGAGCGCCGGCGGCGGACCGGCTGGCCACCTCGACGTCGATCCGGTGGTTGCCGGGAAGGCCGGTGAGCGGCGACAGCGCCCGGATGTCCGCCGTACGCCGCAGGGTGCCGGCGATGCGGGCGATCAGCTCGAGGGTGTCGAAGGGCTTGACGACGTAGTCGTCCGCGCCGGCGGTCAGCCCGACGACCTTGTCCGCTGGGTCGCTCTTGTCGGTGAGCAAGATGACCGGCAGCGAGGCGGTCGGCGGGTGGGCACGCAGCCGTCGGACGACGTCGACGCCGTTGCACCCGTGGCGGCTCAGGTCCAACAGGACCAGGTCGGGTCGGGTGGTCATCGCGCGGTCGAGGGTCAGCGCTCCGTCATCGAGGACGTCGACCTCGTAGGCCTCGTTACGCAGGTCGTGCTGGAGGAAGCGGGCAACCACCTCGTCGTCGGAGACCACGAGGACCCGCCCCTTCATGCCGCGCCCTGCGCCCGTCGGGCGGCGGCACGCAGCCGCTCGATCGCCTCAGCCGGGTCGGCGGCGCCGTAGACGGCGTTGCCCGCCACGAACACGTCCGCCCCCGCCTCGGCGCAGCGCTCGATCGTGGTGTCGCTCACGCCGCCGTCGACCTGCAGCCACACGTCGAGATCACCGATCGCCTGCTTGGCGCGACGGATCTTCGGCAGCACGACGTCGAGGAAGCCCTGTCCCCCAAAGCCTGGCTCCACGGTCATGATCAGCAGCATGTCGAGCTCGGGAAGCAGGTCGACGTACGGCTCGATCGGTGTGGCCGGGCGCAACGCCATTCCGGCTCTGCTGCCCAGAGCACGCAGACCACGCGCCAGCTTGATCGGCGCTGTTGCCGCCTCGACGTGGAAGGTCACGCTGCCTGCGCCGGCCTCGGCGTACTGCGGCGCCCACCGGTCGGGGTCCTCGATCATCAGGTGGCAGTCGATGGGGATCGGAGTGCTGTTCAGGAGCGAGGCGACGATCGGTAGCCCGAGCGTGAGGTTGGGGACGAAGTGGTTGTCCATCACGTCCACGTGCAACCAGTCCGCGGCGCCCTCGACCCGCGCCGCCTCCTCGCCCAGGCGCGCGAAGTCCGCCGAGAGGATGCTGGGGCTGATCAGGCAACGGTCGGTCACGAGCCGAGCCTAAGGACTGCGAGGTGCATCGCGTCGGTGCCGTGCCGGTGCGGCCACAGCTGCACCGACGGCCCAGGGCCGAGGTCCGGCACGCCGGGCAGCAGCGGGCGGGCGTCCATCCGCTCCAACCTGGGGTGGCGCCTGAGCACGTCAAGCACGGGTACGACGGTCTCCGCCAGGTGCGGCGAACACGTGACGTAGGCCAGCACACCGCCGGGGCGCAGGAGCCGGACCGCCGCGTCGAGCAGCTCCCCTTGCAGCGCGGTCAGGCTCGGAAGATCAGTCGGCTGCCGCCTCCAGCGCGCCTCGGGACGACGGCGCAGCGCGCCAAGTCCAGAGCACGGAGCGTCGAGCAGGACGCGATCCGCCACACCGTCGGCGAGCGGAGGGCGGCGACCGTCCGCGCACAGCACCTCATGCACCCCGGACTTGCGGACCAGCTCGGCCCGGTGCCGTTGGAGCTCGACGGCAATCAGGCGAGCGCCGCGTTCATGGGCGAGGACCTGCAGCAACGCCGCCTTGCCCCCGGGTCCGGCGCACAGGTCGACCCAGAGGCTGTCCGGCCCCTCGAGCGGTGCGGCGGCCAGTGCGAGCGCCATGAGCTGACTGCCCTCGTCCTGCACACCCGCGCGCCCGTCCCGGATCGCGGACAGGTGGCGCGGCGTCCCACCGTCGGGGAGGCGCACTGCCCGGTCCGACCAGGGGCCGGCCACGCCGCCGGAGTCGGCGAGGAGCTCCTCCCTGGTCATCGTGCGGGCGACGAGGTGCACCTCGGGACGCTCGTCGTCGGCCGCGAGCGCTGCCCTTGCCTCGGCGAGGTCGCCACCCAGTGCGTCCCGGAAGGCCTGCGCGACCCAGCGGGGGTGTGCGGTGTCCAGCGCGGCGGCATCGACCTCGTCGGCGGGGCGCAGCTGCTCCAGCCAGGCAGGGAGGTCCTGAGCAGTCACCTTGCGCAGCACGGCGTTCACGAACCCCACTGGACCGGCGGTGAGCACGACCCGGGCCACATCGACGGTGGCCGACACAGCCGCGTGGGCAGGGATGCGGGTCCGCAGCAGCTGGTAGGCACCCAACCGCAGTACGTCACGGACCGGCGGGTCGACCTCGGCCAGCGGACGGTCGACGCAGGCCTGCAGGATCACGTCGAGCTGGCCCTGAGCCCGCAAGGTGCCGTAGGCCAACTCGGTCGCCAGGGCGGCATCGCGGCCTTCGAGTCGTCGTTCGCGCAACAGGTTGGGCAGCACCAGGTTGGCGTAGGCGTCCTGCTCCCGCACCGCCTTGAGGACGTCATAGGCGGTGAGCCGCACCTGGTCCTTGACCTTCGGACGGTACGTCGGCTTGCGGGCCTCGCTCATAGGAACCTCTCCCCTGTCTCGGGGCGCAGCCCGCGCAACCAGTCCACCGCCGCCATCTCGCCCTTGCCCTCAGGTCGCACCGTGCCGAGCCGGACCGCCTGCGTGGCCGTGCCGACGAGATCCCCGTCGAGGACTCCCGGGTCCAGGCTCACCTCTGTGCGGGTGACCGGGCCGAGCTTCACCCGCTTGTCGCGGAAGGTGGTCCAGGCCCCCGGGGCGGGGGTGCAGGCCCGCACGAGCCGGTCCACTCGCAGCCCCGGTGCGTGCCAGTCGACCCGGGCATCGGCGACGGTGATCTTCGGCGCGTGCGAGACCCCGTCGTACGGCTGGGGGACGGCGTGCAGCGTGCCTGCAGCGATCCCGTCCATCGTCGCGACGAGCAGCCCGGCGCCGGCGACGGCGAGGCGTTCGAGCAGGTCGCCCGAGGTGTCGGTGGGGCGAACCTGCTCGGTGAGCATCCCGAAGTACGGGCCTGTGTCCATGCCCTCCTCGAGCAGGAACGTGGTCGCCCCCGTGACCTCATCACCGGCGAGTACGGCGTGCTGCACAGGCGCCGCGCCGCGCCAGGCGGGCAGCAGGGAGAAGTGGAGGTTGACCCAGCCGACCGACGGCAGGTCGAGGGCAGGGCGAGGCACGAGCGCGCCATAGGCCACGACGGGTACGACGTCGACCGACAGCTCTGCAAGCCTTGTCTGGAAGTCCTCATCGCGGGGGTGTGCGGGAGCGAGCACCTCGATGCCGTGCCGCTGCGCGGCCTCACGCACGGGGCTGGGTCGCAGGGTCCGACCCCGCCCCGCGGGCGCGTCCGGGCGGGTGAGCACCGCGACGACCTCGTGGTCGCTGGCGACGAGGGCCTCGAGTGAGGGCACCGCGACCTCGGGGGTCCCGGCGAAGACGAGCCTCAGAAGGCACGCCCGAAAAGCGGGTGCGGGCTGGACTTGACCACCGGGGCGGCCTGCCCAGCCCACGCGGCCTCGCGGATCTCCTCCAAGGCCAGGCGCCTGGACTCTGCATCCAGCCGGTCGATGAACAGCACGCCGTCGAGGTGGTCGGTCTCGTGCTGCACACAACGGGCGAGCAGGTCCGAGCCCGCAAGGGTGATCGGATCGCCGTACTCGTTCTGCCCATGCGCCACGACGTTCTGGTAGCGGACGCAGTCGTACTGCAACCCCGGCAGGGACAGGCAGCCTTCCGGGCCGTCCTGCTCCTCTTGATCAGGGAAGTGCAGCACGGGGTTGATCACATGGCCGACCACGTCGTCCACGTCGTAGGTGAACACCCGCAGGCTCACCCCGAGCTGCGGGGCTGCAAGCCCCACCCCGGGGGCCTCGAGCATGGTGTCGGTGAGGTCCTTGACGAGCGTCCGCAGCTCCTTGTCGAAGGTGGTCACGACCTCGGCCTTGGTGCGCAGGACGGGGTCGCCGAGGAGGCGGATCGGGCGCAGGGACATGCGCTCCAGACTAAGCGAGCGTCGGAGGGTCGACCTGCACACGGACGGTCTCGGCCTTGTGGGCGCTGCGGGTGGCGAGCACGGCACGCAGGCTTGCCAGCAGCGGGGCGCTCTCACCGCGGGGAACACGCAGGTAGGCCCGCTCCCCCTCACCGTCTGGCACAGGGCCGAGGACCTCAGCCTTGACCGAGCCCACGTCCACGGCCTCGATGACGTCGGCGACAGCGCGGGCCGAACCCGACACGGCCACCATCCGGGTGGCCGGTGGAAAGCCCAGGGCCGTGCGGTCGGCGAGCTCGCGGGCGGCCGCACCCTCAGGGTCCCAACGGACGAGAGCCTGTACCGGCGCCAGCGCATGGTCTGCCACGACCACGACCCGGCCGCCCTCGGACGCCGGCCTGGCGAGCGCCGCCGCCGCCAGCCAACGCCGCAGCGCCTCCTCCCCTGCGCGCAGGTCGGCGCGGGTCAGCAGCGCCCACGCATCGAGCAGCAGCACCGCGCCGTAGCCGCCCTCTGCCACGGGTTCGGCGCCCGGGGTCGCCACGACGAGGGCGGGCTTGGCGGGGACGCCGGCGAGCACCTCGTCGCGGCCGCTGGTGCGCACCACAGCGCCGGGGAAGGCCCGGCCCAGCTCCTCTGCGGTACGCCGGGCACCGACCACCGATGCCCGCAACTGCCTTCCCTCGCAGGTCGGGCAACGCCAGTCGCCCGCGATCCGGCCGCACCACGCGCAGCTCGCCACCGCATGGCCGGAGGTCAACGTCAGCGGACCCCGACAGCCCTGGCAGCGGGCCGGCGTGCGGTCGCGCTGACACACCAGCGCCGGCACATACCCGCGCCGCGGCACCTGGACCAGGACAGGTGCCCCTGCCGCCAGCGCTTCCCGTGCCGCCTCGAAGGCAACGTGCGGCAGTCGGGCGGCCTGCGCGACGGGGTCGCGGGCGAGGTCCTCCTCGGACGTTCCGCTCACCCGCGGCGCCGTCGCGCGCAGCACGTCTCGACTCGCTTTGAGCTCCACCGCCCACCCCGAGTCAACGAGCAGCTGAGCCTCCGCCGTACGCGCGAACCCGCCGATCAGCACGGCGGTGCCCTGCAGGTGGGCCCGATGCACGAGCACGTCGCGGGTGTGGCAGTAGGGCGCACGCGGTTCGGCGAGCAGGTCGTCCCCGTCGTCCCAGAGCACCACCAACCCGAGGTCGCGCACCGGGGCGAACGCCGCCGCCCGGGTGCCCACCACGACCTGCACCTGTCCGCGTCGCACCTTCAGCCAGCGGCGGTATCGCTCGGCCGGACCCAGGTCGGAACGCAGCTCCACGTGGGGCAGGTCCCCCAGCGCCGCCGCGATCCGCGCCGCGTCGCGCGCGTCAGGGACGACGACGAGAGAACCGCGCCCTCCGGCGGCTGCCGTCCGGACGGCCGTCGCGACCTCCGCAGGCCACATCGGTCCGGGCAGCGCCGACCACACCGCCCGCGGTGCGCCGTCGCCCAACGCCTGCAGGTACGACGGACCAATCCCGTAGCGGTCCCACGACCCGGGCTCGGGAACCTCAGGAACCTTCGCCAGCTCACCCGTTGGCTCGGCCTCGACCCGTGCGTGCCGTGGCGGGACGGCGAGCCGCAGGACGTCGTACAGCGAACCGGCGCAGCGGTCAGCCACCACCCGGGCCAGCGCGGCGACCTCGGGGGTCAGCACCTGCTCTGCACTGACCAACGCAGCGAGCGGTGCGAGCTTGCCGTCGTGGTCGGAGGTCTCGCAGCGCTCCAGCACGAAACCGTCGACGAGCCTGCCGGAGAACCGCACCCGCACCCGGCACCCCGGCTCGGCAGCCGCCAGATTGTCGGGCACGGAGTAGTCGAAGGGGCGGTCCAGGTGGGCCACCCCGGTGTCGACCGCGATCCTGGCGACCGGCCGGTCGGCCGCGACCTCGGTGCCTTTCGGCCGGCGCGCGCGACCGCCAAGCGTCAGTTGCTGCGGCTCCGTCACGTCCGCGACCCTAAGCCCGGCCACTGACGCAAGGACGCGTCGCCGGCGCCGATAGCCTGCGACGGTGAAGGTCGTGCTCGCCGGTGGGTCCGGCGCACTGGGTTCAAGACTGAGCGGTGCGCTGGCGGCCCGCGGTCACGACGTCGTGGTCCTCAGCCGCACGCCGCGCGACTCGCCGTACCGCACGGTTCATTGGGACGGCGTGACGGTCGGCCCCTGGGCCGAGGAGCTCGCCGGCAGCGCCGTCGTCAACCTCGCCGGTGAGCTTGTGGACAGGCGGCCCACCCCGCAAAACGTCGAGCTGCTGAGGAGCTCGCGGGTGCGCCCCACCCGTGCCCTCGCTGAGGCGGCGGCCTCGCTCGCGGTGCCCGTACCCGTGTGGCTTCAGGCGAGCACGCTGGCGATCTACGGCGATGCGCACGAGACACTTCTGACGGAACAGTCACCCCTCGCGGACCACCCGCCGCAGATGACGGGTGTGGCCAAGGCCTGGGAGTCAGCGGCGCAGGGCCTCAATGCCGACCGCACCGTCGTGCTGCGGACGAGCATCGTCCTGGATCGGGACACCCCTGCCCTGGACCGGCTCGCCGGGCTCGTCCGTTGGGGGCTGGGCGGCCGGATCGCCTCGGGCCAGCAGTGGTTCAGCTGGATCCATGTGGACGACTGGCTGTCCATCGCCGTACAGGCGTTGGAGGGCCAAGATCCCGTTGGGAGCCTTCAGGGCGTCGTGCACGCGACGTCCCCGCACCCCGTCCGCAACCTCGACCTGATGAGGACCCTGCGGAAGGTCCTGCGCCGTCCCGCCGCTGTGCCGACCCCGGCCTGGGCGGTGCGAGCAGGAGCGGTCCTGTTGCGGACCGACCCTGCGTTGGCCCTGACGGGACGGCGCGCCGTGCCTGCCCGACTGGAGGAGGCGGGTTTCACCTTCCAACACCCAGAACTCACTGAGGCCCTCGAGGACCTGCTGCGCCGCGCGTGAGTGAGGGCTACTGCCCCGCGGCCTTCTTCAGCAGCTCGGCGCGCTCGG
This sequence comes from Mycobacteriales bacterium, assembly GCA_046595815.1. Lineage (GTDB taxonomy): Bacteria > Actinomycetota > Actinomycetes > Mycobacteriales > SCTD01 > RYN-111. The sequence goes on along the minus strand of JBKJSN010000103.1, from coordinate 292 downwards.
TCGACTCCCAGGTGAACTCGGGCAGCTCGCGGCCGAAGTGGCCGTACGCCGAGGTCTTGCCGTAGATCGGGCGCAGCAGGTCCAGGTCACGGATGATCGCGGCCGGGCGCAGGTCGAACACCTCGGTGATCGCGGCCTGCAACAGGTCGTCCGCCACGACACCGGTGCCGAAGGTGTCGACGAACAGCCCCACCGGCTCGGCCTTGCCGAGCCGGTGGGGCTGTTCGTCGACACCTTCGGCACCGGTGTCGTGGCGGACGACCTGTTGCAGGCCGTGATCACCGAGGTGTTC
>JBKJSN010000113.1:0-6094 GCA_046595815.1 Mycobacteriales bacterium | reverse complement strand
CAGTTACGCCCCGGTGGAGCTCGGGTGCTCGACACCGAAGTGGCTTGCAATGGCCTCGGTGGTCTCGCAGCCCCACCCGCGTCGCTGGGCGATCTCAACAGGCTCATCGTCATGGTTGTCGCACGTACCGCTCCGGGACCCGCAGTCCCTGTGGAGCGCCAACAGTCGCCGGGCGAGCGGCTCCTCGATGGCGTTCAACCGCCGCATCGACTCCACCCAGCGCGCCACCGGCACCGGCCTGTCGTCCGGAATTTCGTGGACCACGTCCATGTGCTCGGCTTCGCTTGCTGCTTCGTCGTACTCGAATCGCGCCACATCACGACCTTAGAGACTGACGAGCGACGATGCGTGGCTGCGATCGCGCGACAAGCGGCGGTTGAGGATGTAGTGGACCCACTTCAGCCGCCATTCGAGATGCTTGACCGCCGCTACTTCTGTGCGCGCTACGCCGGCGTTGTATGCAAGCGCTAGCGCTGCAGCCGGGATACGGTCGACTCCGTGGCAGCCAGAGTTATTCCGGAGCACTCCAAGAGCGCGGTTACCCGTGCCAGCAAGCGGATCGGCAAAGGGCAGGGCACGCCTGGCGAGTCCGAGGAGGCGCGAGCGGTTCTCAGCAATTTTCGAAGCGCCCACGCATTTCCGCTGAACGCAGTGACAGTTACGGTGCGTCAGAAGGCGCTCTCGATCAACGCGAACGCAGTGATTGCCCAGCGGCTGAAGCGGCTCCCAACCATCTTGGACAAGCTGGTACGCATCCCGACCATGAGCGTCACGACGATGCATGATCTGGGCGGCTGTCGGGTGATCTTCGAGACGGTCCAGGAGGTGGAGCAGCTGGTCGCGGAACTGCGAGACCTCCCGCGAGCCCGCAACCGCGTCACTCGTGTCTACGACTATCTCCACGACGACCCGGGTCCGAAGGCCTCTGGTTACCGCGGCATCCACCTGGCATACGAATACGGCGCTTCAAAGCAGGAGTACCACGGATTGCGGATCGAGCTCCAGGTACGCACTCAGCTTCAGCACGCGTGGGCGACGGCCGTCGAGACGATGGACCTGTTCTCTGGCAGCGAGCTCAAGTACGGCAGGGGCAATCCCGACGTCATCCGCTTCTTTGTCGTTGTCAGTTCCCTCATGGCGCACGATGAAGGGAAGGAGCCGGTGCCGGGCGCGACCGACTCGGTTGCGAAATTGCTTAAGGAACTGGCGCGGCTTGAAGCGAACTTGGGGATCGTCGCGCGACTGCGGGGCTACGCGGCGATCGTGAGCAGCCACGCAACCAGCGATCGGCGCAGCGCGCTGACACTGGAGCTGAAGCGCAGTGAGAGCGCGCTGACGGTGACTGTTCACGAGACGATGGCGGCAGCAGAGGCGCGCCTGATGGAGTTGGAATCGCGGAACGATCCAGACTTAGACGCCGTGCTCGTCAACATCGCTCGCATCAGCCAACTGCAGGCCGCGTACCCCAACTACTACGCGGATACGTCGATGTTCACCGACTTCGTAACCGCTAAGACTGGGACTTTCTAAGCCGGCCCCGCAGCCCGGGCTCCGGCTCAAACGCCGAAGTAGCGCGCCGTCGAGGAGGACATCCGCTCATCGGCTATAAGGGGCGCCGGCTTCTCCTGTCGCCCTAGCGACCAGTGTCGTCCGTATGTGTGAGTCAGGGAGCCCGAGTGCCTGGCGAACAGCAGGAAGGAGGGGTCGGAACCCACCTGACGTTCCGACGCTGTCACAGGACCGGGCCACCGTGCCGTGTCGTGTCTCGAAGGAAGCGTCCGATCCGAACGCGGGCCATAAGCTCGCCTCGTTGCACCGGGTAACAGAAGTATTGGCCAATGTCACTGGGCGTGCGACGCACGAGCCGACGCGGAACATGACTCGCTGGGTCGTGATCCTTTCCCCAAGGGAGGGCTAATGGCACGGCAGATCGACGTTGTCGGGGCGGTGATCGTCAAGGACGGACTCGTGCTGTGTGCGCAGCGGGGTCCAAAGGGTGAGCTGGCCGGACTCTGGGAGTTTCCAGGCGGCAAGATCGAGCCGAACGAGACAGCCCGCCAGGCGCTGGAGCGAGAGGTTGCAGAGGAACTCGAGTGCGTCGTAGAGGTCGGCAGTGAGGTTACGACCACCACACACGAGTACGAGTTCGGCGTGGTCACCCTCACCACGCTCTACTGCCGCCTGGTACACGGAACGCCGAGAGCAACCGAGCACTCGAGCATGACCTGGCTGGCGCCCGCCGCCCTCGCCACCTTGGAATGGGCTGCAGCAGATCTTCCGGCCGTTGAGTTGATTGAGGCTGAACTCAGCGCATGAGCTCTCAGACGGACTGGACCATGGGCTTCGGGCTCGACATTCAATTTGGATACGTGGGCGCGGAAGTTGAGGGACCCCGTCACTACAACCCTCGATTGGTCCTTAACCAAGATGGCAGCACCGTGGAGCACGCGCTGCTTGAAGAGCTCGATCGCTGCCGCAGCTTCACCTTTTCGGTCGCCTTCATCTCGCCTGGCGCCATCGCACAGCTGAAGCAGCACCTCGTCGACTTCAAGGGACAAGGCCGGATTGTCACCTCGGACTTCCTAGGGTTCAACCAGCCGCAGGCCTTCGCGGAGCTGCTCAACCTCCAAGAGCACACCGGTATCGACGTGCGCCGTCACACGGCGACGGGGTTCCACCCAAAGGGCTACATCTTTGAGCGGGGCCGCAGCACCACGGCCATCATCGGAAGTTCCAACCTCACTAGTAGTGCGCTTTCCCGGAACCACGAATGGAACCTCAAGGTTTCGGCAGCATCAGGCAGTGACCTTGGCAGTCAGCTGAAGGCTCTAGTCGAAGCGCAGATTGCGGCATCAGAGCCGCTCACTCAGGAGTGGATCGACGAGTACGCGGCCACGTACGTGGCGCCGCCACGCCGTGGACAACGCACACCGGCGGCAGGCGCCGAAACGTTGGGCCCTGGGGTCACGCCCAACGAAATGCAGCAGGACGCGCTGCTCGCGCTGGATCTCGCTCGAGCCAACGGGGCTAAGCGAGCTGTCATCATCTCAGCGACAGGAACCGGCAAGACGATCCTGTCGGCACTCGACGTGCGTGCCGTCAACCCATCGCGCCTTCTCTTTGTCGTTCATCGCGAACAGATCCTGGACCGGACCATCCAGGAATACCGCCGGGTACTCGGGGGTCCCACCACTGACTACGGCAAACTGACCGGGTCGCTTAAGCAATCCGATCGCCGCTATGTTTTCGCAACGATCCAGACTCTCTCGCAACGATCCATGCTGTCGACCATCGCGCCAGAGGCCTTTGACTACGTCATCATCGACGAGGCACACCGGGCGGGAGCCGACACATACCTGCGAGTGCTCGAGCACCTCAAATCCGCCTTTCTCTTGGGAATGACCGCGACGCCGGAGCGAACGGACGGCTTCAACGTCTTTGAACTCTTCCATTACGTGGTCCCGTATGAGATCCGGTTGAATCACGCTCTCGAGGCCGGAATGCTCGCTCCGTTTCACTACTACGGCGTCGCGGACGTCACCTACGAGGACGGCTCGACCACCACGGAAGACACCGAACTCGGAGTTCTGATCACCCCTGAGCGTGTGGAGCACCTGCTCAGAGCCCTTGAGCTGTACGGGCAGGCGGGGGTGGCGCCGCGAGGCCTGATCTTTTGCAGTCGGAAGGAGGAAGCCAAAGCACTCTCAGCCGCACTCAACGAACGCAATCTTCGTGGCCGCCAGCTACGCACCGTTGCACTCACCGGGGACGATCCGGTGGAACTTCGGGAACGACGAGTTGTAGAGCTTGAAGCCGGCCAGCTCGACTACATCCTGACGGTCGACATCTTCAACGAGGGTGTCGACATTCCCGCGGTGAACCAGGTCATCATGCTTCGGCATACCCAGTCGGCGATCGTCTTCGTTCAGCAGTTGGGTCGTGGCCTCCGCCTCGCCGCCGGCAAGGAGTACCTGGTCGTTGTCGACTTCATCGGCAACTACGCCAGTAACTTCCTTATCCCCATTGCGCTCTTCGGAGACGAAAGCTTGAACCGTGAGTCGTTGCGCGAGCGCCTCAACGAGACGGTCGATGGCGGCGCGCTTCCTGGCCTCTCCAGCGTGAGCTTCGACGAGATTTCGCGCGAGCGCGTTCTCAACTCGATCGTCACCACGAAGCTCGACAGCATGTCGAACCTGAGGACTGCTCTCCTCGCAATGAGGAACCGCGTTGGCGGGGTGCCGGCGCTGTGGGACTTCTACCGCTTCGAGTCGGTCAACCCGGTCCTCCTCGCGACGAAGAAGGAGCATTACCCCGCCCTGGTCCAGTCGCTCCTTCGAGTAGACAGTGGGATGAGCGAGGTCGCGAACCGTGCTCTCGCCCTCTTGTCTCACGAGGTCCTTGCAGCCAAGCGACTACATGAGTGCATCCTCCTTGGGCTCCTGCTTTCAGGCGAGCCCGTCACCCTTCAGCAGGTCGCAGAGGTGTTGGCAGGGCACGGGCTCCCGTCCGATCAACTCCACGTTTCGACCGCAATCGACACCCTGGCGCTTAGGGGTTATGCGCAGAGCGAGGAAAACCGCTATCAGGCCGGTATTGCCGTTCAGTCCGAAGACGCGGTGCAGCTGTCTGCATCGATGGTGAACGAGCTGGCTAGCTCCTCGTCCCTCACGATGGCTGTCCAGGACATCCTGAAGACGGGGATGGCGCTGAATAGGCAGCAATATCTCCCTGCTGTTCCCTTCACCCCCGGGATGCAGTACTCGCGTCGTGACGCCGCGCGCATCGTGGGCTGGCCGCGCCGTACCGCCTCAACGATCTATGGTTACAAGACCGACGAAGAACTCGGCGTGTGCACGATCTTCGTCACCTTGCACAAGGCCGCTGACGTTGACGCAAGCACGGCGTACGAGGATGCCCTACTCGACCGGTCAACAATGTGCTGGTTCTCAAAGAACAATCGCAACTTGAGCAGCAGGGACGTCAAGCCGATCGTCGATGGACGCGTCGCGCTGCATGTGTTCGTTCAGAAGGATGACGCCGAAGGTAGTGACCACTACTACTTAGGCAGGGCTACCGCCATCGACGCTGAAGAGACAACGATGCGAAATGCTTCCGGGCAGGCTCTCCCGGTCGTCTCGATGACGCTGAAGTTCGCAGAGCCGATCAAGCAGGGGCTCTTTGACTATTTCCAGCCTGCGGCTTTGGACTGAGCCTCGGAGCGTCCAAACCTCGCACCAGTCGTTACATCTAGGCGGGCGACTTGACGGAAGTCGAGACGACGTCATGAACAGCCGCGACGGACTTACGTAGGTGGCCTCGGGTTTCAGGGTCGACGGAGTAGATCAGGGTGCCGATCATGCCGCGGGTGAGAAGGACCTTGTAGACGTTGCGGATGAGGGTCTCGACCTCGGAGTCGGTGACGCGCTTGGTGTTGCGGAAGTCGGGGTCCTTGCTCTCCGACCGCTGCAGGACCCAGCGGTCGGACCGCCAGATGAGGTCGGGGCCGAGGATGACGCCGTTCCAGTCGTACTCGAAGCCTTGGGCGGTGTAGACGCAGCCGACTTGTTCGAAGCCGCCGTCCTGGCTGGCCCACAGCGCTGAGGGTGGGGCGTCGCCGACGCCGCGTTCGCCCTTGAGGTTCCAGGGCTTGGCCCAGTCGCCGATCCGCACGTCGTCGACGAGCGTGCCGTCGGGGCGGGGGTCGCTCCAGGGCCAGCAGTACCCGGCGGTCAGGCGAGCGCCGTACCCGTCCTGGATCTTGCTGCGCAGCAGCACCTCCATCTCCAGCGGGCTGTCGACGACTGCGACGGTGAAGCCGGGCTCGTCCTGCCAGGCGAAGGGGGGGTCGTCGCTGAGGCCGAGCAGCGCCTTGACCCAGCGGACGTACCGCTCGCTGCCGCCGCAGCGGAACTGCGCGTCGAGGTCGACGTGGTGCACGTCGTGGCCCTTGTCCTTGGCCCAGGTCTCGATCTCGTGGACGGTGCCGAGCTCGCCGGGGCGAACGACCTGGTGCTCGTCGAGGAGGAAGACGGGGACGCGGGCGGCGTTCATCAGCTCGTCGACCTGCGGGCGGGCGGCGTCGCGGATCTCCTTG
>JBKJSN010000222.1:0-35082 GCA_046595815.1 Mycobacteriales bacterium | reverse complement strand
CGGGTCGGACAGCACCGACAGTGTCTCCTCGAGTCCCTCGAGGTCTTCGATGTTGAGCACGACGGCGGCGGGGCGTCCGTGCTTGGTGATGACGACCCGCCCGTGCTCGCGCTCGAGACGTTCCACGACCTCGGACAGTCGGTTCTTCACGTCGGCCAGGGGCATGTGCTCAGCAGCAGACGTCATAGCCACAACTCTAGCTATAAATATTGCGGCGTCAACCGCGCAGAACGCCGCTTCAGTCGTGGTAGTTCGGGATGTGGTTGGCCATCTGGCCGCACACGACTGCGATGTCGTGGCCGTCGGAGATGGCTCGGATGGTCATAACGGCGGCCAGCATCGCGTGCGGCCAAAGCTGGGCGGCGTTCCAGTGATAGGTGTCGTCGAGGATGTCAGGGCGCAGGCCTGTCCTTAGTGCTGCGGCGGTCTGCAGCGCGTACACGATCCGTTCGGTGCCGCGTCGCTCGCGGCGCCAGTCGATCTCCGGCAGGTATTTCTGCCGCCACCCCGCGGTGGACAGCGGCTGGCCGGCACTGACCTGGGCAACGTCCAGCGCGGCGGCGACGGCGGTCTCGATCCGGTCCAGGGTCTGGCCCTGCCTGAGCCCCTCAAGCACGGCCTGTTGCGCCCGCTGCCGCAGCGCCTGGAACCCCTCCACGGCGTCAGATCCTGCCCTGAGGAAGTGCGGGCTGCCACTGGTCCGGCCGTCGCCGGCGGGGCGAGGGTGGGTGCTCCCGGCCATGAAGGAGGCCTGCCATGCGTGACTACGAACTGCTCCCGAGCTCAGCCGCCATCGACCCCACCCAGTACGCGCTTGCGAGCTTCCTGGCCCGCTACCGCGGCTCCACCCTGCGCGCCTACCAGCAAGACCTGCTGGCGTTCCTGCGCTGGTGCGCCGCCCGCAACCTCGAACCGCTGCACGCCGAAAGGCCGCACCTGGAGCTCTACCTGCGCTGGATGGAACAGCAGGAGCTCGCCCCGGCCACGATCGGGCGTCGGTTCGGCACCGTCGCGGCTTCTTCAAGTACGCCGTGCTGGACGGCCACCTACGGGACAACCCGGCCGCCTCGGTCAGTCGACCGCACGTGAACTGGGAAGCCCAACGCCGCACGGTGCTGCACCCGCTGGAGTACGCCGCGCTGCTCACCGCCGCACGCCGCGACGGTCCGCACTCCCACGCCCTGGTGGCGATGCTGGGCATGCTCGGCCTGCGCGTCAGCGAAGCGATCATGGGCAAGGGCCACAAGCCCGCCGAGATCCCCCTCCCCATCCCGGTACTGCGCGCCGTGCACGACGCCATCGGAGACCGCCAGCACGGTGCCATCCTGCTCAACACGCACGGCCAGCGGATGAGCCCCGCCTCAGCCGCGGCCCGGCTCACCCGGCTCGCCGGCACGATCGGGCTCGACCACCCGATCAGCCCACACAGCCTGCGCCGCACCTTCTGCACCGCCGGCCTCATCTCCGGGGTGCCCCTGCGAGACATGCAATACGCCATGCGACACGCCGACAGCCGCACCACCATGCGCTACGACATGGCCCGCGCCAACCTCGACCGGCACGCCGCCCACCCGGTCGCCGCCTACCTCGCCGGCATGGCCATCGGCTGATAACGCAGAACACGCGGCGTTACACATCGGCCCGGTGGACCATCATGGAGTCATGCCAAGGCCGCGGAAGGAAGTTCGATGGCGGGATGAGCCCAGGCGGCCCCTTCGAACCCTCCCAGCGGCGGCAGCGGCACCAGTGCTTCTCGGTCCGGCCGTCGCGGTCGGTGGCCTCTTGGGGTTGTTACGAGACGACTCCGTATGGACGCTCGCGGGTGACGCCGCCGCGCTTCTGCTTGGCCTGCTAACCGTGAGCTTCGTCGTCGTCTACGTGCGCCGCCCGTCGAGTCGGTGAGCGGCGCTATTCGCTGTCCCGGGAGCGGTGCTGATGGCTGGCTACGGATCCCTCTGACAGGCTTGCAGGGTGCGTGGGAGCCTTCCGGCCGGAGCCATCAAACTCGCAGGTGCAGTAGGGCGTCCCTGTTACCTGCTGCCTGACGGGGACATGCTGCTTATCTGCATCCCGCGGGCCCTGGGATCGAGCCCCTGGTCAGTACCCATTGCCGACGTGGGCGTCGTCAATCTCGCCAACGTGGACGAACCAGCGGCCGAGCCGGACGAACCAGTCTGGCTGCGGTCGCTACTGGACGTGTCGTACGTGGCCACCCGGTCTGAACTTGCCGCGCCCAACGTCGCGTTGCTCTTTCGCAGCGCCTTGCGAGTGCCGCAGCTTCCACGGTTTGGGTTCGGTGAACCGCTACCCAGGCGCGCGTCCCGGTCAGGAGAAGGCCTTTGGCTAGACGGGCTCCAGGTGGAGGCAGTGCAGCCCGTGGAAGCCGTCATCAACCTTCTGGCCGCTGGCGCTGAACGGGTCCTGGAGCCCGTGGAATGGCTCGTCTCACGTCGCTCCGTGGTTCGGGAACCGATCACGCTTTCACGCGTGAGCGCTCACCGGCGGGTGCAGCGCTGGGAGGCGCTGGCTCTCCTGTTCTCGGTCGCGACGTTGATCGCGATGCGAATCGTCGCCGTATGGTCCACGGCTGTGTGGACCGCCGTTGTCGCGGTCCTGAGCTTCATCGTCCTAGGTGTGACTGTGGTCGACCTGGCTCGACGTGACCGGAGGATCAAGCGTCTCGTCAATGACTCGGGTGCTGCGCCACCGGAGGGGTAGTGGCATGTCGCCGTATCGCGAAGAGTGCCGTGATAACCGCGACCAGGCGGCGCTACATGCGCTCGAGTTGGGTCTTTAGCCAGGCGTTCCTGGTGGTGATCAGCCGGCTCATGTACCGGTGCAGGACTGCTCGGTCGACGAGCGCGCCGAACGGCCCGAGCGGTGAATTGAAGCGAATCACGTCGGTCATCAGGGTCCCGCCCTCGGAAGGCTGGAAGCGGTGTTCATGCCACCAACATGCGAAAGGACCCTGGACCTGCTCGTCAACGAAGCGGCTCGGTCGCTCGTACGCCGTGATCTTGGACGTCATTCGGAAGGGCAGGCCGAAGTGCCTGGCTTCCCACGTCACTGAGTCGCCCATCGTGAGCGTGCCGCTCGTCACCCCAGCGATCGCTCGTTCGCCGGACTCGCCCATGGAATCGGTATGGGCATCCACGGAGAGCGAGAGATCGAAACAATGTTCAGGCGACGCAGGGATCTCGGTCGTGAGCTTGAACTCGGGCACCGACGCAGGGTAGGACCCGAACGGGAGAAGGCGGCGCTAGCCTCGGCCGCCGCGAAGCTAGGCGGCGTTCCCTGACGGCCTCACAGACACGAGCAGTACTGGAGTACATACACAGCCCACACGCCGACAAAGACGAGGAGCGCGACCGCGATCGACGCCCATACGCCCTTCCGCGACGGCCCCCGAAAGAGAATCAGTGCTCCATAGACGAGGAGGCCGACAATACCGACGCCGAGGGCCGCGGTCGACTTTGGCGCTCGGCCATACCCCCAGACAAGGGCCGCTGCTGTGCCTGCGAACAACAGGCAAGCCCCCAGGGCTACCAGGGCCTCTCCGGCTGTGCCGAGAACGAGTTCCTCCCAGAACCACCGATTGAACCGGCGAAGGAGACCGCGATCCGGCTCGGACCGGAGGTGTCGTCCGGGTGTCTCGTTCACGAAGCCACGCTATCGGCATCGCGGTTCAGCCAGGCGAGGCAGACGGAGCTGAATCAGAACGGCGGGCCGTTCTCGACCGAAGGGATAGGTGCCGTTCCACACCGTTGAGATGTGCCGTTCTCAGCGGGTCAGGCGATCTTGCTCTCACGCACTTATCCTCCCTAAAGTCACCCCGCTGCCGCACTCATCCTGCTCTGAGTACGGCAGCGGCCGGTCGGGCACGGACGCGCAGTTGTCAGGCGTGAACGATCGGGATGAAGGTCTCCAGGCCGCGGAAGTCCTCGACGTTGCGGGTGTACAAGGTGGCGCCGTGCACGTGTGCGGTTGCCGCAATGAGCAGGTCCATCGTGCGTGCTCGAGGCTGACGGCCCGAGGCGGCGATGTGAGCGGCGAGCTGGCCGTAGCTGTCGGCCACAGCATCATCGACGGGAAGAGGATCGAACCGCCTCTGAAGTCGACTGAGTCGTGTGAGCCGGAGGGCGCGGATCTCCGCGGACGCAGCGACGAGCACACCGAAGTGAAGCTCCGCCATGCTGACAACGCTGATGGCCAACTGCCCAGGAAGGGGATTGACGTCATCCGCGATTAGAACGCTGGTATCCAGAAGCCCACGCTCCACCATCTACGCGTCCCAGGGATCGCGCAGCGAACCGTCGAGCCGCTCCCGGTCGCCTTGCCACTCTGGATCGCCGGGGCTGCTGAAGACGTCCGCAATGGTTTCCCAGGAGACCCAGCTCGCGACCTCCACGGGGCCCAGCGAGGCGGCGGGACGCCCAGAAACCGTGATCGTCATGCGTTCACCTGCCTGCGCGCGACGCACCAGCTCGCTGGCGTTCTGGCGTAGCTCCCGCAAGCCCATGTCACTCATGGCCGCAAGGTAGCACAGATGCTACTTCGTGCCCGCCGTACGCTGCGGGCATGAGCGAGGTCCTCGATGCATGCCGCCGAGCGCGTACGGCGGCAGCTGGCCTCGCACCGCTGTCGCGCGCGGTGAAGGACGCCGCGCTGCTCGCCATGGCTGACGCCCTTGTGGTGCATACCGAGACGATCCTGGCCGCCAACTCCCAGGACGTCGCCGCAGGACGTGAGGCGGGTACGAGCGAGGCCATGCTGGATCGGCTGGCGCTCACGCCTGACCGGATCGCCGCGATGGCCGACGGGCTCCGGCACATCGCGACCCTGCCGGACCCGGTGGGCGAGGTGGTGCGCGGGAGCACCCTCGCCAACGGCTTGGAGCTCAGGCAGGTCCGGGTGCCGCTCGGAGTGGTCGGGATCGTCTACGAAGCCCGCCCCAACGTCACCGCCGACGCGGCCGGCCTGTGCGTCAAGAGCGGCAACGCCGTGCTGCTGCGGGGGAGCGGCAGCGCCTACCGCTCCAACGCTGCCATCGTGGACGTGCTCGCTGCAGCCGCGGCCGGACTCCCGCCGCACAGCGTGCAGCTGGTCCCGGGCACCGACCGCAGCTCGGTGAAGGAGCTCATGCGCGCCCGCGGGCTGGTCGACGTGCTCATCCCGCGTGGTGGCGCAGGGCTCATCCAGTCCGTCGTGACCGAGTCGCAGGTGCCGGTCATCGAGACCGGGGTGGGCAACTGCCACGTGTACGTCGACGCCACCGCCGACGTCGACATGGCGGTGGACATCATCGTCAACGCCAAGGTGTCGAGGCCCTCGGTGTGCAACGCGGCCGAAACTCTCCTTGTGCACCAGGCGATCGCGGCCGACTTCCTGCCGAAGGCGGTGACCGCGCTGCGACGCGAGGGGGTCACCCTGCACGCGGACCCGCGGGCCACAGCGTTCGACCCGGACGCCGTCGCCGTGACTGATGAGGACTGGGCCGCGGAGTACCTCAGCCTGGACCTCGCGGTGGGAGTCGTGGACGACGTGGACGCCGCGCTCGCGCACATCAGGCGGTGGAGCAGCGGGCACACCGAGGCGATCGTGACGGGTGACCAGGAGGCGGCGCGACGGTTCGTCAAGGGCGTGGACTCTGCCGTCGTGATGGTCAACGCGAGCACCCGGTTCACCGACGGCGGCGAGTTCGGGTTCGGGGCCGAGATCGGCATCTCGACCCAGAAGCTCCACGCACGCGGCCCGATGGGCCTGGCCGAGCTGACGAGCACGACCTACGTCGTGACCGGTGACGGCCACACCCGCTGACGGACGGCTAGGCGACCTGGCGCTCGGCGGCGGCCGTGACCACGTGCATGCGACGAGGCATCTTCTCTGGTGTGGGGGTGTGCACCAAGGCCATGGCGGCCACCTCACGCAGCGCGACCCGGAAGGCCGGCCGCGCCATCGACACGGCGAGGTTCAGCCATACGTCGCCCAGGGTGTTCACGACCTCGTAGCGGGTGAGGATGCCGGTGGAGTCCGTGGTGATCGTGACCCGGCGCATTCGGGACAGCGGCAGGCGAACCCACCCCCACTGGGCACGCAGCGCGTAGAGCGCCTTGTCCGTGAGCAGCAACACCGGCGTCGGCCCGGCCGCCCCCTGGCTCGCAGCGGCCTCGACCTCCAGGGGTCGCTCACCGGGAGGCGCAACCCGCTGCCGCTCGAGCTGGCGCAGCACCTTCGTTGCCTCGTGCGGGTCCATGGCTGCTCCTCCCGGTCGGTGTCTCGCTCACCCGGGCTATCGGCGTATGACCTCGGTCCGGGAGGGCAGGGCCGCAGAACCACCCGAGAGGACTAGGCCGTCACGCCGGTTGGGCGGCCCAGCGTGGTTCCCTCAGCCGTTGACGCGGAGCAGCCCGAACGTCGCACCCTGCGGGTCCATGACGACGGAAAAGGCGACGTTCGCCATCTCCATCAGGGGGACCAGGACCGTCGCGCCCAGCGCGGCCGCCTGCTGCGCCTTGGCAGCGGGGTCCTCCGCCTGCACATAGGGCATCCAGTACGACGGCACCTGAGCTGGGACCATCTCCGGCATGTCCATGCAACCGGCCACCGACTGCTCGCCGAGGTGGAACTCGGTGTAGCCCGGGTTGCGGTGCGCCTGCCAGCCGAAGACCGACTCGTAGAAGCCGATCGCCGTGTCCTGGTCGCGGCTGGCGAGCTCGATCCAGCTGAAGACGCCCTCCTCGCCGACCAGCTCGGCACCGGTGTGCGTGCCGGGCTGCCAGACGCCGATCGCTGCACCGTGGTTGTCGAGGAACACCGCCATCCGACCCAGGTCCATCACGTCCATGGGTGCGGCGAGAACCGTGCCACCGGCGGACTGCACGAGCTCAGCGGACTTGTCCGCGTCGTCGGTGGAGACATACGCGCTCCAGGCCACCGGCTGCTCCGGTGACATCGTGGCCATCACACCGGCGATCTGCTTGCCGTTCTTGCGGAAGATGGAGTACCCGTTCACCTCGGGTCCGCCGCGCTCGCACTCCCAGCCGAACAGTGCCCCGTAGAACGCGATCGAGCCGTCAAGGTCGGTGGTGCCCAGGTCGTTCCAAGTCGGTTCGCCGGGTGCGTAGGCGTTCTTCTCAGCCATGGTGGCGCCCTTCAGGAGGAGGTGGAGGGGCCGACGCTAGACCTCGGGTACGACGAGAAACAGACCCCCGACCTGAGCGCCCGCCCTCCGTCGTACAGAATGGGATTCGGTCCCACGCCCTCAGGAGCGCCCGTGCTGCAGCCCCAGTTCGCCTCGGTCGATGACGTCCAGCAGCGCCTGGCCGCCGCGGGGTACCTCACCGACCATGCGATCGCCACGACCGTGTTCCTGGCCGACCGGCTCGGCAAGCCGCTGCTGATCGAAGGTCCGGCCGGTGTCGGCAAGACCGAGCTGGCGAAGTCGGTCGCGACCGCGACAGGCAGCGAGCTGATCCGGCTGCAGTGCTACGAAGGCCTCGACGAGGCCCGGGCGTTGTATGAGTGGAACTACAAAAAGCAGCTGCTGCGCATCCAGGCCAGCAAGGACGACGACAGCTGGGACGACATCCACGACGACGTCTTCGCCGAGGAGTTCCTGCTCAGCCGGCCGTTGCTGACCGCCATCCGCAACCCCAACCCGACCGTGCTGCTCATCGACGAGACCGACAAGGCCGACGTGGAGGTCGAGGGCCTGCTGCTGGAGGTGCTCAGCGACTTCCAGGTCACGATCCCCGAGCTCGGCACGATCGTGGCTGCCCGCCGGCCGCTGGTGTTCCTCACCTCCAACGCGACGCGCGAGCTGAGCGAGGCCCTGAAGCGGCGGTGCCTGTACCTGCACCTGGACTACCCCGCGGCGGACCGGGAGAAGGCCATCGTGCTGTCGCGGGTGCCGGAGGTGGCCGAGAAGCTCGCCGACCAGCTGGTGCGCACCGTGCGGGCCCTGCGCGCGCTGGAGCTGAAGAAGTCGCCCAGCATCGCGGAGTCCATCGACTGGGCCCGCACCCTCGTGGCGCTGGGCCTGGACACCCTCGACGAGGAGGCGGTCAAGGCCACCCTCGGTGTGGTCCTCAAGCACGTCAGCGACCACGAGAAGGCCGCCGAGCAGTTGAAGCTCAACTGACATGGCCACAGGTCTCGTCGACCGGCAGATCGCGTTCCTCGACGCGCTGCGCAAGGCTGGGCTGACCGTCAGCCTGGCGGAGGTCATCGACGCGACCAGGGCGATGGGTGCCATCGAGCTCATCGACCGCGAGGCCCTGCGCGCTGCGTACGCCGCCTGCGTGCTCAAGCGCCCCGCGCACCGCACGACCTTCGACACGCTTTTCGACCTGTGGTTCCCAGCAGTGACAGGCGATCCCAGTGTCGAGGTGCCCATCGATCCTGATGCGCCTGAGTCCGACGAGCCTCCCAGCAACGACCTGCTCCGCGCGGTGCTGCAGCAGCTGCTGCTCGACGGCGACGAGGAGATGCTCCGGCGCTTCGCCCGCCAGGTGGTGCAGAGCCTCGGGCGGGCCGACACCGCGCCGGGTCGGCAGTCGTGGTTCTCCTACCGCGTGCTGCGCCAGCTCAGCCCCGAGACCCTGGTGGCCTCGATGCTCGACGCGATGCTGGCCGGCAAGGACCGCGGTGGCCTCGACGAGAAGGTCGCCCGGCAGACCATCTCCGAGCGCATCAAACAGTTCCAGGAGCTCGTCGAGCAAGAGGTACGGCGACGACTGGCCGAGGACCGCGGCGCCGAGCAGATCGCCAAGACCGCAGTGCAGCCGCTGGCCGAGCAGGTCGACTTCCTGCGCGCCTCCCGGGCCGACATGGCCGAGCTCCGGCGCCAGGTCTTCCCACTGGCCCGGCGGCTCGCGACCCGGCTCACGGCCCGACGACGCCTGGGGCGTAAGGGAAAGCTGGACTTCCGCCGTACCGTCCGGGCCTCACTGGCGACCGGCGGGGTGCCGCTCGTGACCCACCACAAGCCGCACAAGCCCCACAAGCCCGAGCTGGTCGTGCTCTGTGATGTCAGCGGCTCGGTCGCCGGGTTCGCGCACTTCACGCTGATGCTGAGCTACGCGCTGCGCGAGCAGTTCACCAAGGTGCGGGCGTTCGCCTTCATCGACACCTGCGACGAGGTGACCCGGTTCTTCACCCCGGGCGGCGACGTGGCCGATGCCCTGGCGAAGATGAACGCCGAGGCCAAGCTGGTGTGGTTCGACGGGCACAGCGACTACGGCCACTCCATCGAGACCTTCGCCGAGGACTACCCCGACGCGGTCGGGCCGAGGACGAGCCTGCTGATCCTCGGCGACGCCCGCAACAACTACCGCGCGACCGGGGCGCAGACCCTGAAGATGCTGGTGCAGCGGGCCCGGCACGCCTACTGGCTCAACCCTGAGCCGGAGGCCTACTGGGGGAGCGGGGACAGCGCGACGCGCGCCTACGCCGAGGTCATCGACATGGTGGAGTGCCGCAACGCGGTCCAGCTCGAGGAGTTTGTCCAAAAGCTCCTCCCTGCTTGATCGAACCTTTCTGTCCTCGCTTGCGTCCTACGGGCGTGGACGATCTCGACGAGTGGCTCAGGCGGGACTACCCGACGGCGTACCGCACCGCCTGCCTGGTGCTGCGCGATCCCGTTGAGGCGCAGGACGCGGTGCAGGAGGCGTTCCTTCGGGTGTGGCGCTTCCGCGACGCGATCCCGGACGGTGAGGGCCGCAAGGCCTGGCTCTACCGCGTCGTGGTGAACGCCTGCGTCTCCCGCATCCGGTCGGAGGCCTCGCGCACCGGCAAGGACGTCGGCGACGGCGCTCTCGGCCTGGTCGAGGACCTCACGCCCCGCCCCGACGAGCGCGCCGAGCGCTCTGCCTGCGCCACAGCGGTGCTCGCGGCGCTCGCCGATCTGCCCGAGACCTTGCGCGTGCCCATGGTGCTGCGCTTCTACTCCGGCCTGTCCGAGAAGGAGATCGCCGTCGCGATCGACCGGAGGCCCGGCACCGTCAAGAGCCGCCTGTACGACGGGCGCCAGCGGCTTGCCGCAGACCCCCGCCTGCTGGCCTGGGTCACCCCGGACATGGAGGAGAAGGCGCTGTGAACGCGATGCTGAGCGACACCGAGCTGGAGCAGCTGCTGTCGGAGGCGGCCGAGTCGTTCGCCGTACCCGAGCCGGAGCTGGACGTCGTGCCGGCGGCCAAGCCGGTGTGGCTGCGGCGCTGGCCCCAAGCGAGTGCGGCGGCCGCCGCACTCGTGGTGGGTGCGATCCTGCTGGCCGGCAACGGGTCGTCGGGGACCTTCTCCGACACCGCGGCGCGCTTGGGCAATGCGGGCGCCTCGGAGGGGCGAGGCGACCAGAGCGGCGACCTCGGCGCCGGTGGCACCACGGGCGGCGTAGGCGGGGCAGCCGCGCCCGCCCTAGGGCAGCCGTTGGCTCCGGGATCCACCGCAGCAGACCCGGACTCCGCCCGCGTCGTGAAGACCGGCTCCCTGACGCTGGTGGTCGATGAGGGCAAGGTCAGCGCGACGGTGCAGCGGCTGCAGGTGCTGGTGGCGGCGGTGCGCGGCTACGTCGCGGACAGCAGCAGCCAGGAGTCGGGCGAGCACCCGACCGCGAGCCTGACCGTCCGCGTTCCGGTGGCGTCCTTCGACTCCCTGCGCAACCAGGTGCGGGCGTTGAAGGTGAAGGTCGTCTCGGAGTCCGCGAGCGGCAAGGACGTCACGGCGTCCTACGCCGACACCCAGGCGCAGATCACCTCGCTCAAGGCGGCCCGGGCGAGGTACCTCACGATCCTGAGCGGTGCGAAGACCATCGCGGAGACGCTCACCGTGCAGCAACGCGTCGATGAGGTGCAGCAGCAGATCGACCGCCTCGAGGGGCAGCGCCGCGTGCTGGCCGACCAGAGCGAGTTCGGCACGTTGACCTTCACCGTGGCCGAGACGACCGATGAGCTGCTCGCGACCGCTGCGCCGAGCGGGTGGAGCAAGGCCTGGGACGACGCGACGCGCGGTTTCACCAGCGGCGTCCAGAGCCTGATCGCCCACAGCGGGCGGACGCTGCTCGTGCTCCTGGTGGGTGCAGCCCTGCTGGTGCTGGGACGCAGCGCCTGGCGCCTCGCGCGCCGCCGCATGGTGTAGCCGCCCCGCCACTAGCCTGATCAGCATGGGCAGGCGGATCGGGGTGATGGGCGGGACCTTCGACCCCATCCACCATGGCCACCTGTCCGCGGCCAACGAGGTGCTGCATCGCTACGCACTCGATGAGGTCGTCTTCGTGCCGACCGGTCAGCCCTGGCAGAAGTCAGACCGCGAGGTGAGCCCCTCCGAGGACAGGTACCTCCTGACGGTGGTCGCGACCGCCTCGAACCCCCGCTTCGGCGTGAGCAGGCTGGAGATCGACAGGGCGGGTCCGACGTACACGGTCGAGACCTTGCGCGAGCTGCGGGCGCAGCACCCCGACGCCGAGCTGTTCTTCATCACCGGTGCCGATGCCCTCGCGCAGATCCTGGGCTGGCGCGACGCGGAGGAGCTGTTCGCGCTGGCGCACTTCGTCGGCGTGAGCCGGCCGGGCTACGCCCCCGTCGACGTCGGCGCCTTCCCCGAGGGCGCGGTGACACTTCTTGAGGTGCCCGCCCTCGCGATCTCCAGCTCGGACCTGCGTGCCCGCGTGGCGGGCGGCCTGCCCGTGCACTACCTGACGCCGGACGGCGTCGTGCAGTACATCCGCAAGCGGAACCTCTACCGGAGCCCTCAGTGACCCTCGACCCCCTCGGCAGCCGCACCGTCGGCCGCCGGTCCGCGCGGCTGGCCGAGCAGCGGCGCAAGCGCAAGCGCAACAGCCGGATCGCGGCGGTGGCCGCAGCCGTCGTGGTGCTCGTGTCCGTCGTCGTCATCGTCGGACAGGGCGGGGAGAAGGACGGCAAGACCACGGCCGTGCGCACGCAGCGCACGCTGCTGCTGCAGGTCAAGGGCAGCGACGGTACGGCGATCGCCTCCGCCCTGCTGGCCCACGACCCGGCCGTGACCGAGGGATCGGTCGTCCTCGTGCCCCCGCAGGTCATCGTGTCCGTGCCTGGCTTCGGCGGGCAGGCCTTCGGACGGGCGCTGGCGACCACCTCGGCCAAGGGGTCGCGGGATGCGCTCTCGGACCTGATGGGCGTCACCGTGGACGGCAGCTGGGTGCTGGACCGGGCCGCGTTCACCCGGCTGGTCGATACCGAGGGTGGCGTGCAGGTGGACGTCGACGTCGTGGTCACGTCGGGGCGCACCGTGGTGCTGCAGCCGGGGCCGCAGCGGCTCGACGGGGCACGCGCCCTGGCCTTCGCGACCTTCCTCGCTGCGGGGGAGCAGGAGCAGACCCGGCTCGCGCGGCTGCAGACGGTGCTCGACGGCATCGTGAGCTCACTGCCCAGGGACGTGCGCGCGCTGGTTTCCCTGCTGGGCAAGGGAAGTCAGCCGTCGCTGCCGATCGCTCAGGTGGCCGATGTACTCGTGGGGTTGAAGAAGGACGACGCGGCCTCGCAGCTGCAGTACCGCTCGCTGCCGGTCATCAAGGTCGACGCCGGCACGGACGAGACGCGCTTTCGGATCGACGCGCCTGCCACCCGCCGGATGGTCGATGAGCTCCTGGCTGCGTCGGTGCCCGCGGGGGTTCGGGCGGAGGGCAACCGGGTGCTGGTGCTCAACGGAGTCGGGACACCCGGGCTGGGGGAGAAGGTGCGCGCCAAGCTGCTCCCGGCCGGGTTCGTGTTCGTGGGGTCACGCAACGCCAACACCTTCGACTACGCCCAGACGCAGGTCCTGGTGAAGGACGCGACCACGCAAGGGGCGGCGCTCGGGGCCAAGGTGGCCCGGGCACTCGGCGTACCCGTGTCGTCGGTGAGGGCCAGCGATCAGATCGGCACCATCGCTGACGTCGTCGTGATCGTCGGGCGCGACTTCAAGGCGAACTAGTCTGGTCGGGTGACTGCCTCTCCCCGCGCGACCGAGCTCGCCCTTGCTGCTGCCCAGGCTGCCGCCGACAAGCTCGCCCAGGACATCCTGCTGCTCGACGTCAGCGCGCAGCTCGTCATCACTGACGTCTTCCTGCTCGCCTCCGCCCCGAGCGACCGCCAGGTCATGGCTGTGGTCGACGCGGTCGAGGACCGCCTGCGCGAGCTGGGCGCCAAGCCGGTACGGCGAGAGGGCGAGAAGGACGGTCGCTGGGTGCTGTTGGACTTCGGCGACATCGTCGTGCACGTCCAGCACCAGGAGGAGCGGGTCTACTACGCGCTCGAGCGTCTGTGGAAGGACTGCCCGGTCATTCCCTTCGTGGATGCAGACGCGCCGACGCCGGTGGCTGACAAGGCGTGAGGCGCGTCGTCCTGCTGCGGCACGGGCGCACCGCGCACAACGCTGACGGCCGGATCCAGGGCCAGCTCGACGTCGATCTGGACGAGGTCGGCCTTGCCCAGGCGCAGGCGCTCGGGACCGTCTTCGCGACCGAACCACCCACGGTGGTCGTGTCCTCCGACCTGTCCCGTGCCCGGGAGACCGCGCGAGCCGTGTGCGAGCACGTCGGCCTGCCCCTGCAGCTCGATCCCCGTCTGCGCGAGACCTACTTCGGCCTCTGGCAAGGGCTGACAGGCGAGGAGGTCGCGGCCAGCTGGCCGGACCGCTACGAGCGCTGGCGCCACGGCGACGACTGCCCCGTCGAGGGGGAGACCCGGCTCGAGGTGGGGACGCGGGCCGCGGCGGTGGTGGCCGACGTACTGCCCTCTGTCTCCCCCGGGGGGACCTTGCTCCTGGTCACGCACGGGGGCACGGCGCGTGCCCTGGTGGGCACGCTGTGCGGGTTCGACCCCGACGACTGGTGGACGCTCGCGCCGCTGGGGAACACCTGCTGGTCCACCCTCGTGGAGTGGGACGGCGGCTGGCGGCTGGAGCGGCACAACACCGGGTTGGGGCCACTGCTCGGCGCCCCGACAGGAGCATCCTGACTTCCTGTAGAGTGCTCCGAGCACCACGGGGCTGTGGCGCAGCTGGTAGCGCACCACACTGGCAGTGTGGGGGTCAGGGGTTCGAGTCCCCTCAGCTCCACTGAACGACAAGGGCCTCTGACCTGCGGTTTCGCGGTCAGAGGCCCTTCGTGCTGGCGGCTGCGTGCTCCGAGGAGCGCAGCGATGACCTGACGCTGTGTGAGCAAATAGGGTCAGCGAACGACCACGACAGAAGCTTTCGAGTGATGCAGGCAGTGCTTGCTGACCGAGCCCAGGAGCGCGCCAGCCAGGAAGCCATGACCGTGGCTGCCGACGACGAGCAGGTCCGCCCCCTCGCTGCACGCCACGAGGACCCGGCCGGCGTGTCCGTAGAGCACGTGCCCTCTGACCTGGTCGTCGGGCAGTGACACCGACGCGAGCGCCTTGTCGACCACGACCCGTGTGCCCGGCTCCGGATCGTAGGCAACCACCACCATCGGTGGCATGCCGTACGCCGCACTCTGCGCCCAGACCCCGACCACGTCCAGTGACCCGTCGTAGTGTTGGACGTAGTCGGCTGCCCAGTCGAGCGCCTTCTGGCTCTGGTCCGACCCATCTACGCCGACGACTACCCGTGGCCGCTTGCTCTGGCCCGTCATGACGTTCCACCCTTCGCCGGTCCGTGGATCCAGCATGCGCGTCGTTCCCCGGTAGGCGGCAGGGTCGTTGGACACCTCGTGCGGGGTCCTTGGGCCTGCCTTCGCGTGGGCCTTCGCGTGGGCCTAGCGGGCGACCACGATGCGCTCGTTCTGCCGTGGCACGACAGCGGTCCAGCCGAGTTCATCGCTGATGCGATCACGCAGGGTGGCTGAGGCCTCCGGCTCGCCGTGGTTCACCACGCAGAGACTTGGGGTGCCGCGCATGCCGCCCAGCCAGGCGAGGATCTCGTCAGCATCAGCGTGCACCGAGAAGCCCTTGACGCTGGCGATTTCGGCGCGCACCGGTATGTACTGTCCGAAGATCTTGACTGCGCGTGTGCCGTCGAGGAGGGCGCGACCGCGGGTGCCGTAGGCCTGATAGCCGACGAGAAGGACGGTGTTCCGCGGGTCGGGGAGCTGGTGCCGAAGGTGGTGCAGCACGCGACCACCGGTGGCCATTCCCGAGGCGGAGAGGATGATCGAGGGGTAGGTGGGGGAGTTGGCGGTCATCGACTCCTGGACGGTCGTAAGGGTTCGGAGCTGACCCGGGTCGAAGAGCTCCTCACCGCCGGCGCGGGTCCCGGGCGCGTGCGTGGCGAGCGCCTTGCGGTACAGCTCGAGGGCGTGCAGTGCCATGGGGCTGTCCATCAGCACCGGGACCTGCGGGATTGCGCCTGTCTTGGACAGCTCGTGCAGGGCCGAGAGGACCACCTCGGTCCTGTCGACCGCGAACGCTGGAATGAGCACTGAACCACCGCGTCGCACGGTGCGAGTGATGACGGCCGCCAGCTCATGCAGGTCGCGCTCTGGGTGCTTGCGGTCCCCGTACGTCGATTCGACTACGACCACCTCAGCCGGCTCAGGGGGCGGGGGTGGGATGAGCAGCGGGTGCTGCGGCCGGCCCAGGTCTCCGGTGAACAGCAGCTGGGTGTCGTCGGCGGTCATGGCGATCGTGGCTGAGCCGAGGATGTGGCCCGCCGGGTGCCAGGTCCCGGTGACTCCTGGTGCCAGGTCCTGAGCCTCGTCGTACGGGATTGGTGTGAGTCGGCTGACGGCGCGGCGTGCCGTCTCCTGGTCGTAGAGCGGCAGCGGCCGGTCGTGCTTGGACCAGCCGTGAGCCGCGGCGTGCCGCGCTTCTTCCTCCATTAGGTGCGCACTGTCTAGCAGCACGATCTCCACCAGAGCTGTGGTCGACTCGGTTGCGTAGGCCTTGCCGTTGAACCCGTCGGCGCACAACCGGGGCAGGTAGCCGCAGTGGTCGAGGTGCGCGTGGGTGAGCGCGACGGCGTCGATGATCGAGGCGTCGACGGCGAGCGGTGCCCAGTTGCGCAGGCGCAACTCGCGCTCCCCCTGGAAGAGCCCGCAGTCGATGAGGACCCGTGCCCGTTGGCCCGCGACGAGCGTCTTGCTGCCCGTGACGGTGCCTGCGGCTCCCAGGAAGGTGAGGGCAAGAGGTGTGCTCATAGGTTCACGGTCCCCCGGTGGGCCCGGTCAGGACAGGGCCCAAGGACCCGGATGAGGGGCCCTTCGTCCCTGTCGGGCCGAGGGGCCGTACGGGCAGTGTCAAGGACATGACCCCAAGCGCCAGTGAGTTGTCCGTGGACCCGGCCAGCTGGGACGTCCTGCTGCGTGATGGGGGTATCGCGCAGGTGCGCCTCCTCTCCCCGGACGATGAGAACGCGCTTGATGACCTCAACGCCGGGGTCTCCGCGCGCACCAGACTGATGCGCTACTTCTCGGTGAGCGACCGGCCCGGCCGCTGGTACGTCGAGCACCTGCTCTCACAGGCCCGCAACGGCAACGCGCTGGTGGGGCTGGTCGACGGCGAGTTGGTGGCGGTGGCGAGCTGGAGCCGGCTGGAGTCCGACCCGACCGTGGCGGACATCGGGATGCTCGTGCACGACGCCTACCAAGGGAGCGGTCTGGGCTCGCTGCTGCTCGAGCACCTGGCCCACACCGCGCGCCACCACGGGGTCAAGGCGTTCCACGCCGACGTGCTGGCGGAGAACCAGGCCATGATCGACCTGCTGCAGCGAAGTGCCCTCGCCATGACGACAGCGCACGCTGCAGGAGTCGCGGAGATCACCCTCGACCTCGACGAGGGACCTGAGGCGCAACTCGCGGTCCAGCGCAGGGAGATCGTCTCGGAGCGGGCTTCCTTGGCGCGCGTACTCGCACCCCGAAGCTGCGCGGTCGTCGGCAGCCGCCGCGACGGCAGTGTCGGTGCGCGGGTCCGGACGGCGCTCCAGTCGTTCGGGTATACCGGCAGGCTGCACATCGTCGACAAGCCGCACCAGCTGCGCGAGCTGTCAGAGGTCGATCTCGTCGTCGTGTGTGTGCCGTCCGACCGGGTGCTCGACGTGGCGCGCGACGCGGCAGAGATCCACGCCGCCGGCCTGCTTGTCCTCACCGCAGGTTTTGCGGAGACCAGTGCCGAAGGGCAAGTGCTGCAGGACGAGCTGCTGACGACGTGCCGGTCCGCGGGCATGCGCCTCATCGGGCCGAACTGCCTCGGCGTGGTCAATACCGCCCCCGACGTGATGCTCAACGCGACCTTCTGCCAGACACAGACCCCGATGGGGCGGATCGCTGTCGTCTCGCAGTCCGGCGCCGTGGGGATCGCCGCCCTCCGACATGCAGAGCGGCGTCGCGCCGGACTGTCCCTTTTCGTCTCCACCGGTAACAAGGCGGACGTGAGCGGCAACGACCTGCTCGAATACCTCGCTGACGACGACGGTACGAAGGTCATCGCCATGTACCTCGAGTCCTTCGGCAACCCCCGCAAGTTCGCCCGGATCGTCAACCAGCTGAGCGCTACCAAGCCGGTGGTGGTCGTCAAGTCGGGCCGTACGGCGGCAGGCGCCCGGGCGGGCCAGTCGCACACCGCCGCTGCGGCCACGCCCGACGTCGCGACCGACGCCCTGCTGCGCTCGGCAGGAGCGATCCGCGCCGAGGACATGACCGAGCTGTTCGACCTCGTTACCGTGCTCGACTCCTCGCCCCTGCCGCAGGGCAGGTCGGTTGCGGTCATCGGCAACTCCGGCGGACCAGGCGTGCTCGCGGTCGACGCCCTCGCCATCGCCGGCCTCGACGTCGTGGAGCTGTCCGCGCAGACCCAGGATGAACTGCGTCGGCTTGTGCCAGCGAGCGCGTCGGTGCAGAACCCCGTCGACCTGCTCGCCACCGTGACCCCCGACGAACTGCGCGCGGCGGTGATCGTGCTGCTACGAGACCCAGCCGTCGACGCGGTGGTGAGCGTGTACACCCCCGTGACCGCCGAGTCCGAGGAGGCTGTCGCGGCGGCGCTGGTCCTGGCGAGCGACGCAGTACCCGACGTACCGCTGCTCACGACCTTTCCAGGTGTGGCGACCCCACCACGTGCCCTCGCGCGCGAGGGCCGCCCCGATCTACCGTTCTTCGAGTACCCCGAACAGGCGGCGCGGGTCCTAGCGAAGGTGGCAGCGCACGCTGCCCGGCGCAGGGTTCCCTTGTCCCACACGGCCCGCCGCGATGTGCTCCGGGTGCGAACCCCGGAGCTCGAGAACTCGCTCGCAGACGTCCGTCTGGAGCCCCGGTGGCTCGCGCCCGACGAAGTCGAACAGGTACTGCGGGCCGTGCACATCCCCGCCGTACCCGCTGTAACGGTGCGGGATGGCCAGCACGCCGTCGAAGCTGCTGGCGACCTGGGTTACCCCGTGGTGCTCAAGGCGTCTGGACCTTCGATCGTGCACAAGTCCGACGTAGGCGGTGTCGTCGCTGGACTGCGAGATGCCGACGAGGTCCAACGTGCCTGGGACGAAATGTTGCAACGCCTCGGCCGGGCGATGACGGGAGGAGTGGTGCAGCGTCAGCTCCCGACCGGCGAGGGGCTCGAGCTGGTCGTCGGCGGGTACGTCGACCCTGCCGTCGGCCCGCTCGTCATGGCCGGACTCGGCGGGACGATGACTGACGTGCTCTCCGACCGCGTGCTGCGCGTCCCGCCACGGACGCGTCAACAAGCACGTGCCCAGCTCGCGGAGTTGCGCTGCGCACCAGCCCTCGCCGGGTTCCGCGGTCGGGCCCCGCTCGCGGTCGACGCCGTCGCCGATGTGCTGGTGGCACTGGGCACTCTTTTGGAGGCGTGCCCCGAGGTGCACGAGATCGACCTCAATCCGATGCTCGTCACGCCGTACGGCGTCTGGGCGCTGGACGCCCGGATCGCCGTCGCTCGTCCGGACGGCGAGCTCGCCGCGCCGTTTCGCTCTCTTCGCCCACCCCTCACGAGGAGGAAGTCATGAAGGCACTCATCTACCACGGCCCCGGACGTCACTCCTGGGAAGACGTCCCCGACCCAGTAGTTCTTGATCCCGCCGATGCCGTGGTGCGTATCGACGCCGTCACCATCTGTGGCACGGACCTGCACATCCTGAAGGGCGATGTGCCCACCTGCGAGCCGGGCCGCGTCTTGGGGCACGAAGCGGTCGGCACGATCACCCAGGTCGGTCCCGGGGTTCGCGCTCGCAACGTCGGCGACCGCGTGCTGATCTCGTGCATCACCTCCTGTGGCTCCTGCCCGTCCTGCCGCGCAGCCTCCTACGGGCAGTGCACTGGAGGCGGCGGCTGGATCCTGGGCCACCGCATCGACGGAGTTCAGGCCGAGCAGGCGAGGATCCCGTTCGCCGACACCTCGACGTACGTCCTGCCTGAGGGCGTCCGCGACGAGGATGCGCTCCTGCTTGCCGACATCTTCCCGACCTCGTTCGAGGTCGGCGTCACCAATGCCCAGGTGGCGCCCGGCGACACGGTCGTCGTGGTCGGCGCGGGTCCGGTCGGATTGGCGAGCGTCATCACGGCCCAGTTGTTCTCACCGACGCACCTGGTGGTCGTGGACCCCACACCGACCCGACTCGACGCCGCAAAGCGACTGGGCGCCACGGTCACCGTGAGCGACGCGCAGCAGGCCCGTGAGGCGGTCGCTGAGTTGACCGAAGGACGTGGTGCGGACGCCGTGATCGAGGCGGTCGGGATCCCCGAGACCTTCGAGCTGTGCACCGAGCTTGTGCGAGCGGGTGGTCATGTCGCGAACGTCGGCGTGCACGGCAAGCCAGTGACGTTGCACCTCGAATCCCTCTGGATCCGCAACGTGACAATCACGACTGGTCTCGTCGACACGAACTCGACTCCCCGGCTGCTGCGGATGATGGCGGCCGGACAGCTCAGCGCGGTCGGCCTCGTCACGCACCGGTACGGCATCGCCGAGATGATGGACGCGTACGACGTCTTCGCAGACGCGCAGGACACGCAGGCACTGAAGGTGGCGCTCTTCCGGTCGTGAGCAGAGATCTTTAGTCTTCGGCTGCGAGCGCTAGCTGGCACGCTGGGCAAGCGGTGGCGCCTGCTGCCTGCCCTACACCGCACCGGAGTGGGGAACGCGCACCGCGCGGGTCGGCCCAGCGAGTCAGCCGGGTACGCATCCGCCCACCGCTGCCTCTTGTTGGAAGGGCTCAGACCGAGCTTGGCAGTTTGCCCGTTCACTTGCACAGGTGACGTAATGCCTTGAGGCCGCCGTCCGCCGTCGGGTTGAACATGAGTGGGCAGCCGCCGTCGATAACCGTGACGCCGCGCTCCCTGGCCCAGGCTGCTGCCTCCTCGCTGACGCTGCCGGCGCCGAAGGAGCGGTGCATCCACGCCTGCTTCACCCCGAGTTCGACGCACTCCTGGAGGGTGGTCGCATCCTCCTCCGGACGGGTGGCGAGAACGACCGCGTCCACCCCGCCCGGGATCGCGTGCAGGGTCTGGAAGCAGGGATCACCCTCGACACCGTCAGCGTTCGGGTTCACTGCGAAGACCGGGTAGCCCCGGTCGCGCAGGCGCCCGTAGATGACGTTGCCGCCGTGCCCTTGTGCCGATGCCACGGAGGCCACGCCGGTCAGGACGCGGTGACTGAACAGCACCCTCACCGGCACGAGTCCAGCAGCCCTACGGGCAATGACCTGCGAGCGGGTTCAAGTCCACCAACCTTGTCAGGTGACCCAGAATTGGCTTAGTGTCTGGACACATGTCCAACGCCACGCACGAGACGACACGCCGCCAGCTGGCCGGGCGTCGGACGGACATGGTCGACAGGCTCCTGGACGCCGCCGTCTCCGAGATCGCCAAGACCGGGTACGACGGGCTGACGGTCCGCAACGTCGCCCGTGCCGCAGGAGTCTCTCCGGCCAGCGCCTACACCTACTTCGCCAGCAAGGAGCACCTGCTCGCCGAGGTCTTCTGGCGGCGCTTGACGAGCCTGCCGGACCCAGTCGTGACGAAGGGTGCGCGCACCGCGGCGCGGGTGGAGGCGGCCATCGGTCCAGTAGCACTGCTCGTCGCCGACGAGCCCGAGCTCGCTGCTGGTGTCACGACTGCGCTGCTGGCGCATGATCCGGACGTCAAGCGGCTGCGCGAGCAGATCGGACTGGTGTTCAGCCAGCGGCTCAGCGAGGCGCTGGGCCCGAAGGCGAGTGATGATGCGCGGCTCGGCCTGACGATGGCCTTCACCGGCGCGCTGCTGTCAGCCGGGATGGGGTTGTTCGCCTACGAGGACCTGCCCGGCATGGTGGGCCGCTTCGCCGCGCTGGTCGAGGGCCGGGGGCGTGGGTGACGCTCGCCAGCCCGGTCTTCGACCCCTACGCCTACGACGGCCACGAGGACCCCTACCCGACCTACGCGTGGCTGCGCGACCACGAACCGCTCTACCGCAACGACGACCTCGGATTCTGGGCGCTCTCCCGGCACTCCGACGTGCTCGCCGGCTTCCGTGACGCTGACCGCTTCTCCAGCGCCGACGGCGTATCCCTCGACCCGGCGGCCACCGGCCCGCACGCGGCAAAGGTCATGTCGTTCCTGGCGATGGACGACCCCCGCCACTTCCGCATGCGCAGCTTGGTGAGCAAGGGCTTCACGCCCCGCCGGGTGCGCGACCTCGAGGCCCGGGTCCGTGAGATCACCCGCGCGCACCTCGACGAGGCGTTGTCGTCGGACAGCTTCGACTTCATCGACGCCCTCGCTGGTCGGGTGCCGATGGACGTGGTCTCTGAACTCCTCGGGGTCCCTTCGCAGGACCGGGCCGAGCTGCGCCGGCTTGCCGACCTCGTGGTGCACCGTGAGGACGGCGTCCTGGACGTGCCGGACGCTGCTGTCGACGCCTCGCTTCAGCTCATCGTCTACTACCTCGAACTCGTCAATGACCGCAGGCGTTCTCGGCGGGACGACCTGACGTCCGCGCTGCTGGACGTGGACCTTGACGGTGAGCGGCTCACCGACGAGGAGCTCTGCGCCTTCCTGTTCCTCATGGTCGTAGCCGGCAACGAGACGACCACCAAGCTGCTGGGCAACGCGTGGTGGTGGGCCAGTCAGCACCGCGACCAGCAGGCCACCGTCCTGGCCGACCTGTCCGCCGTACCGGCCTGGGTGGAGGAGACGCTCCGCTACGACGCCTCCAGTCAGATCCTCGCCCGCACCGCGCTCGTCGACGTCCCCCTGTACGACGGCACGATCCGTGCCGGCGACCGGGTGCTGCTGCTCGTTGGCGCGGCCAACCGCGACGAGCGGGTCTTCCCCGACCCCGACCGTTACGACCTGAGCCGCGACACCTCGGAGCTGCTCAGCTTCGGCAAGGGCACGCACTTTTGCCTAGGCGCCTCCCTCGCGCGGCTCGAGGCGCGGGTCGTGCTTGAGGAGCTGCTCGGGCTGGTCGCGGACTGGGACGTCGATGCGGCGGCCGCCGAGCGCGTCCACTCGGTCAACGTCCGGGGTTTCGCACACCTGCCCACGACGGTGGTGCGGCGATGACGCCGCAGGAGCGGCCGGTCGTCGTCACCGGTGCGTCGTCGGGAATCGGCGAGGCCACGGCGCGCACGCTCGCCGCTGCAGGCCATCCCGTCGTGCTCGGGGCGCGGAGGCTGGACCGGTGCGAGAAGGTCGTCGCGGACATTGAGGACGCAGGAGGTTCGGCCTTCGCGCTGCGACTCGACCTCACCGACGCCGAGTCCCGCGACCGCTTCGTCCAGCAGGCGGTCGAGGCCGTCGGCGCGGTGGAGGTCCTGGTCTCCAACGCCGGCGCCCAACGGCCGGCGACCACGCTGCAGGCCACCGAGGCCGACCTGCTTGCCCACCTGCAGGTCAACCTGCTCGGCGTGCACGCCCTGGTCCGGGGCTTCGGCACCGCCATGGTGGAGCGTGGGCACGGCGACCTGGTGTTCGTGACGTCGGAGGTCGTCAGGGCGCCACGGCCCGGCGTCTCGCCCTACGTCACGTCGAAGTTCGCGGTCGAAGGGCTGATCGCTGCGCTGCGAATGGAGCTCGAAGGCACCGGAGTACGAGTCAGCACGATCCGGCCTGGCCAGACGCTGACCGAGATGGGCTGGGACTGGGAACCGCGGGCCATCGACGAGGTGCTGAAGTCCTGGCAGCACTGGGGACTCGCCCGACATGGTGCCTTCCTGCCGCCCGAAGGCGTGGCGGCTGCGGTTGCCGCGGTTGTCGGCGCACCACCCGGGGTTGGTTTCACCGTCTTGGAGGTCGAACCCGTGGCGCCTGTCGCCGTACCGAACAAGGAGGCCGTGTGATCACCTGCGACCAGCTGCTCGTCGACGGCAAGCTCGTCCCCGCGGCGTCAGGCGCGGTCTTCGAGACCGTCAACCCGGCGACCGAGGAAGTGCTCGGCGTCGCCGCCGACGCCGGTCCGGCCGACGCCGACGCGGCGATCGCAGCGGCCCGCGCTGCCTTCGACACCGGCAGCTGGGGCGCCGACCCTGCCTTCCGCGCTCATTGCTTGCGCCAGCTGCGTGACGCGCTGGTGGACAACGCCGAGGCGCTCCGTGCCACCACCGTCGCCGAGGTGGGTGCCCCGTTGATGCTGACCTATGGCGCGCACCTCGACGGCCCCGTCGCCGACCTCGGTTACGCCGCCGACCTCGCCGAGAGCTACTCCTGGGTGCACGACCTGGGTGTGTCCGAGGTGATGGGGATCCGGAGCCGTCGCTTCACCCGCCGGCACCCGGCAGGCGTCGTGGCGGCCATCACTCCGTGGAACTTCCCGCATCAGATCAACCTTGCCAAGCTCGGCCCGGCGTTGGCAGCCGGCTGCACGGTCGTGCTCAAGGCAGCGCCCGACACTCCCTGGTGCGCCTCGGTTCTCGGCCAGCTCATCGCGGAGCGCACGGACATCCCCGCCGGTGTCGTCAACGTCCTGACCTCCTCTGACCACGCGCTGGGCGCCCAGCTCAGCCGGGACCCGCGGGTCGACCTGGTCAGCTTCACAGGCTCCACCGCAACCGGCAGGGCAGTCATGGTCGACGCCGCGTCGACGCTGAAGCGGGTCTTTCTCGAGCTCGGGGGCAAGTCGGCCTTCCTGGCGCTGGACGATGAGAAGCTCGTTGAGGCGTGCGGTTTCGCTGCCTTCTCGGGCGTGGTCCACGCAGGACAGGGCTGCGCCCTGACGACCCGGATCCTGTTGCCCCGCAGTCGTTTCGACGAGGGTGTCCACGAGCTGGCCGCGACCCTCGACGCGCTGGGAGCGGGTCAGCCCTCCGATCCCGGCACCGTCTGCGGACCCCTGATCTCGGCCCGGCAGCGCGACCGCGTCGAAGGCTTCCTGGTCCGTGCCCGCGACGCCGGTGCCACCTTCGTCACCGGGGGTGGGAGGGCCTTCGACCGTGGGTTCTTCGTCGAGCCCACCCTCGTCGTCGGCGTCGACAACACCGCCGAGATCGCGCGCGAGGAGGTCTTCGGTCCCGTCCTCGTGGCCCTGCCGTACGACGACGAGGACGACGCGGTCCGGATCGCCAACGACTCGCCGTACGGGCTGTCTGGGGCGGTGTACGGCGCCGACCTCGATCACGCGCTGGCGGTTGCGGGACGGCTCCGTACCGGAACCGTCGGCGTCAACGGCGGCATCTGGTATGGCGCCGACGTCCCCTTCGGGGGCTACAAGCAGTCGGGGATCGGGCGCGAGATGGGCGTCGCCGGGTTCGAGGAGTACACCGAGATCACGTCCTACGCCGTGCCGGCCTGAGGGGAGCAGTATGCAGTTCGACGACAAGGTCGCCATCGTCACCGGGGCGGCGCAGGGGATCGGCGAGGCCTATGCGCAGGCGCTCGCCGCGCGGGGCGCCCACGTGGTGGTGGCCGACCTCAATGACGAGCTCGCCGCAGCCGTGGCGGAGAAGATCAACGCGGACGGCGGCTCGGCGCTGGCTGTCCGGGTCGATGTCGCTGACCCGGCCTCCGCCCAGGCGATGGCGGACGCGACCGTCGCACGTTTCGGTGGCATCGACCTGCTCGTCAACAACGCGGCGATCTACGGCGACATGAAGTTCGACGTGCTGCTCGCGGTCGATTGGGACTACTACAAGCACTTCATGGCCGTGAACATGGACGGCGCTCTCGTCTGCACCCGCGCGGTCTACAAGGCGATGCGCAGGCGGGGCGGTGGCGCGATCGTGAACCAGAGCTCGACGGCGGCCTGGACCTACTCGGGCTTCTACGGCCTCGCCAAAGCCGGGGTCAACGCCCTCACGCAGCAGCTGGCCCACGAGCTCGGCGGGCAGGGCGTCCGGGTCAACGCCATCGCTCCTGGTCCCATCGACACTGCGGCGACCCGCAACGCCGTCGGCGAGCTCGTCGAGCCGATCGTGGCGCAACTGGCCATCAAGCGGCTGGGTACGCCGGACGATCTCGTCGGGATGTGCCTGTTCCTGCTGTCCGACGAGGCCCGCTGGATCACCGGCCAGGTCTTCAACGTCGACGGCGGGCAGGTCTTCAGGTGACAGAACCGGTGGTCGGCTTCGTCGGCTTGGGCAACATCGGCGCGGCGATGGCCGGTCGCCTCGTTGACTGGCCCGGGGGGCTGGTCGTGTACGACATCCGGCCCGCGGCGCTGGAGCCGCTGGTGGCGCTGGGGGCACGCGCCGCCGGCGACCTGGCGGACCTGGGGCGGGCGTGCCAGGTGATCTCGGTGGTGGTGCTCACCGACGGGCAGGCTCGGGACGTCGTCATGGGTCTGCTGCCGACCGTGCGTCCCGGCACGGTGGTCGCTGTGCACTCGACCGTCGACACCGAGACTGCCGCAGAGCTCGCGGCACTCGCTGAGCCCTACGGCGTCCACGTGCTGGACGCCCCGGTGTCCGGTGGTGCGATCGGGGCAGCCGACGGCCGGCTCGCCGTGATGGTCGGCGGCGAGCGCTCGGCGTACGAGCGTGCCAAGCCCGTCTTCTCCCGCTGGGCGTCGCTCGTGCTGCACCTAGGGCCGGCGGGCGCGGGGACCCGCGCGAAGCTGGCCCGCAATCTGTTGACCTTCGCCGGGTTCGCCGCAGCGGCCGAGGCTCAGCGCCTCGCGGAGGCGGCCGGCCTCGATCTGGGCAAGCTCGCTGCGGTCGTCCGCCACAGCGACGCGATCACCGGTGGCCCTTCGGCAGTGATGGTCCGCCGTACGACGCAAGCTCTTGCTGCCGACGACGGGCTGCGCTCGATCTTCGAGCACACCCGCACCCTGGGTGAGAAGGACCTGACGCTCGCTCTGACCCTGGGCGAGAGTCTCGCGGTCGACCTACCCTTCGCCCGACTAGCCCTGGACCACCTGGCCGCCGGGCTCGGCGTCCCTCATGAGGAGCAAGCATGACCGACGAGAGCCGGCGCGAGCGCGGCAAGCGCACCATGAGTGAGGTCTATGCCTGGGGCCAGTTGCCCGACATCCCGGGGGACTTCTTCGCGGTCACCGCGGAGCACCTGTTCGGTGACATCTGGAACCGTGAAGGCCTCACCGTCCGCGAGCGTCGGCTCATGCTTTTCGGGGTCATCGCGGCGCTGGGGGAGACGAGCGTGCTGCCGGTGCAGCTCGACGCTGCGCTGGCTCGCGAGGAGTTCAGCGCCGACATGCTCCGCGAGATCGCGATCTTCCTCACGCACTACGTGGGGTGGCCCCGCGGTGCAGCCTTCAACAGCGCGGTCGAGGACCGGATCGCCAAGCACAAGGGGGCTGGCTCCGAACAGCGCTTCCCCGGCCGGTCTGACGATCGGTAACTGAACGCCGGGTGGGCGCAGCTAGCGTGGTGCGGTGCTCGCACCTCTCACGCTGCCCCGCGGTCCCGTCTGGCGCAACCGCCTCGCGCTGGCCCCCCTCACCAACCTTCAGAGCCACGCCGACGGGACGCTGTCAGATGCCGAACGGCACTGGCTCACGATGCGCGCCCGCGGGGGCTTCGGCCTGGTCATGACCTGCGCGGCGCACGTGCAGGAGCAGGGCCTTGGATTCCCCGGCCAGCTCGGGATCTTCTCCGACGACCACCTCCCCGGGCTGACCCGGCTGGCGGACGAGCTTCGCGCCGAGGGCGCCGTGAGCGCCGTGCAGCTGCACCACGCTGGCTACCGCTCGCCCAAGGAGCACGTCCCCCAGCCCGTCGGGCCGTCGGACGACCCGGCCACGGGGTCACGGGGGCTGACCGAGGACGAGGTCGCCGACCTGGCCGAGGACTTCGTGCGCGCCGCGCTGCGTGCCGAGCAGGCTGGGTTCGACGGCGTGGAGCTGCACGGCGCCCACGGCTACGTCCTGGCGCAGTTCCTTTCGGCAGAGGAGAACCACCGCACCGACGGGTACGGCGGAGACCTGGCCGGCCGGTCCCGCCTGATCCGCGAGGTGCTCGAGGAGGTACGCCGTCGGTGCCGGCCCGACTTCCAGGTCGGCCTTCGCCTGTCACCTGAGCGCTTCGGGATGCAGCTCGGTGAGGTCCGAGAGCTCTGCCAGGAGCTGCTGAGCGGCGGGGCACTGGACTATCTCGACCTCTCGCTCTGGGACGCCGGCAAGCATCCGGTCGAGGAGGCGTCCGCGGAACGGTCCCTGCTGCGTTGGTTCACCGACCTCGAGCGGCACGGCACCCGACTGGGCGTGGCCGGCAAGGTCATGTCGGCGCCGCGCGTCCAGGAGCTCCTCGAGGAGGGCTGCGACTTCGTCTTCCTCGGCAGGGCCGCCATCGTCCACCACGACTTCCCGTTGCGCGCAGCACGCGACGCAGAGTTCGCCTCCGCCGAGCTCCCGGTGACGGCGGAGCACCTCGCGGCCGAGGGGTTGAGCCCGGTGTTCGTGGACTACATGCGCGGGTGGAAGGGCTTCGTCGCCTCGTGAGTGCGACGCTCCTCGCCAAGGGCCTCGCTGCCGGCCACGGCGAGCGCACGCTGTTCACCGACCTCGACCTCGTCGTGGCTCCCGGCGATGTCGTGGGCCTGGTGGGGGCCAACGGCGCCGGCAAGTCCACCCTGTTGCGACTGCTCGCCAACATCGACCGCCCGGAGCAGGGCGCTGTCCAGCTCAGCCCGGCGACCGCCACCGTTGGACACCTCCCGCAGGAACCGGACCGCCGAGCTGGGGAGTCGGTCGCGGCGTTCCTGGCCAGACGCACGGGGGTCACGGCTGCCCAGGAGGCGATGGACGCAACGCTGGAGGCGCTGAGCAACGGCGTACCAGGGGCTGACGAGGCCTATTCGATCGCACTCGAGCGCTGGCTCTCCCTCGGCGGTGCCGACCTGGATGAGCGAGCTGCCCAGGTGGCCGCCGAGCTCTGGCTCGGTGTCGGCCTCGACGCCGCCATGACCTCGTTGTCTGGCGGGCAGGCAGCCCGGGCCAGCCTCGCCGCGCTGCTGTTGTCCCGCTACGACGTGCTGCTGCTCGACGAGCCGACGAACGACCTCGACCTCGACGGCCTCGAACGCCTGGAGCGCTTCGTGACCGGACTGCGCGCCCCCACGGTCGTGGTGAGCCATGACCGAGAGTTCTTGGCGCGCACGGTCACTCGTGTGGTCGAGCTCGACCTGGCGCAGCAGCAGGTGAGCGTCTTCGGTGGCGGCTACGCGGCCTATCTGGATGAGCGCGAGGTCGCTCGCCGCCATGCACGGGAGCGGTACGACGAGTACGCGGACACCAAGGCCGGCCTCGAGCTGCGGGCCCGCACCCAGCGGGCCTGGATGGACAAGGGCGTCCGCGACGCCCTACGCAAGGCCCCCGACAACGACAAGCTCAACCGCAAGGCGCGCACGGAAACCAGCGAGAAGCAGGCCTCGAAAGCTCGACAGAGCGAACGGATGATCGAACGCCTCGAGGCCGTGGAGGAGCCCCGCAAGGAGTGGGAGCTCCAGATGGAGATCGCGGCGGCCCCGCGCTCCGGAGCCGTCGTCGCGGCACTGCGGCAGGCCGTCGTACGGCGGGCTGGTTTCTGCTTGGGACCGGTCGACCTTCAGGTGGACTGGGCGGACCGGATCGCCATCACGGGCGCGAACGGCGCCGGGAAGTCAACCCTCCTTGCCGCCGTGCTCGGCCGGGTCCCCCTCGACGAGGGGGCTGCGTCCCTTGGCCCCGGGGTGGTGGTCGGGGAGGTGGACCAGGCCCGCGGGCTGTTTCTCGGCGAGGTGAGCCTGCTGCGGGCCTTCGGCGAACAGGTGCCGGATTGGCCCGAGGCGGAGGTGCGGACGCTGCTCGCGAAGTACGGGCTCCGGTCACGGCACGTGCTGCGTCCCGCCGCCTCGCTCTCCCCGGGTGAGCGGACGCGGGCGGCGCTCGCCCTGCTGCAGGCCCGCGGAGTCAACCTGCTCGTCCTCGATGAGCCGACCAACCACCTGGACCTCCCGGCCATCGAGCAGCTCGAGCAAGCCCTTGCCAGTTACGCCGGCACCCTGCTGCTCGTCTCCCACGACCGCCGGATGCTGGAGGCGGTGCACACGACGCGTCGACTGGTCGTCGCAGGTGGCGAGGTCACGGAGGCTCGCTGAGGGACCTGGACCCCTGCACGCTCCGGTGATTGGGTTGGCCGATGACAGTGACCTTGGACGTCGACTACCTCGTCGTGGGGGCAGGCGCGATGGGGATGGCGTTCACGGACGCGTTGATCGACCACGCCGAAGTGCGGGTGGCCCTGGTCGACCGCCGGCACAGCGTGGGCGGCCACTGGCTCGGTGCCTACCCCTTCGTCCGGCTGCACCAGGCCTCCGCCTTCTACGGCGTCGCCTCCACCCTGCTCGGCGGCGGCCGGGAGCAGCAGCACGGGCCGGAGAAGGGCCTGCACGAGCGAGCCACCGTCGCGGAGATCTGCGCCTACTACGGCCAGGTGGCCGACCGGATGCTGGTGTCGGGCAAGGTCGAGCTGCTCACCAGCTGCGAGTACGTCGGGGAACGTCAGGTCGTGTCCCGCATCTCGGGCCAGCGCTTCGCCGTACCCGAGCGGTGCAGGATCGTCGACGCGCGGTACCTCGCGCCGGACATCCCTGCCGAGACGCCGCCGCCGTTCGAGGTCGCGGCCGGTGCCCGCGTGGTGCCCGTGAACCAGCTGGTCGGCCTGACCGAGGCGCCGAGCCAGTACGTCGTGGTCGGCTCGGGCAAGACCGCAACCGACGCCTGCATCTGGCTGTTGGCCCGCGGCGTCGACCCCGACGCGGTCTGCTGGGTCCGGCCCCGCGACCCGTGGATGCTCAACAGGGCCGTCGTGCAGCCCCATCCTGAGGTCTTCCTGGGCATGGTGGCGGACACGATGCAGGCGGCCTCGGAGGCTGCGTCCCTGGAGGAGCTGTTCCTTCGTCTGGAAGACGCCGGCATCATGCTGCGCATCGACCGCTCGGTGACCCCGACGATGGCCAAGACTCCCACGCTGGCGACGTGGGAGCTCGAGCAGCTGCGCACCTTCAACAACGTCGTACGGCGAGGCCACATCAGGCGGGTCGAGCCCGGCCGACTGTGCTTCGACGACGGCGCGGTCGAGGTCGCCCGGGACGCGGTCGTCGTGCACTGCGCAGCCTCCGGACTGAAGTACCCGGCGAGCGTGCCCCTCTGGGGTCCGGAGGCGATCACCCTGCAGGCGATCCGCACCGGCTTCCCCTGCTTCGGGGCGGCGCTGGCCGGCTACGTCGAGGCGACCCGCGAGGACGACGCCGGGAAGAACCGGCTGTGCCCGCCGACGCCGTACGCGGACACGCTGCCGCAGTGGGCTTCCATGAACGTCCTGGGCGCGCGGGCCACCGCGTCGTTCGGGGCCGAGCCCGACATCGTGGAGTGGGCCAACAGGGTTGCCCTCAACCCGGCGCGGATCCCCCCTGAGCACGGCGGTTCGGCGGAGCTCGACGAGGTGCGTGGCCGGCTCCAGGCCCATGGCGCCCCTGGCCTCGCGCGCCTCGTGGAGCTCAGCGGTCAGGCCAGTGCGAGGGACGCCCGTACCGCGACGTAACCGGCCACGAGCACCAGAAGTACGGCGAAGGCCCGGGTCAGCGATCGCCCTGGAAGTCGATCGGCGAGGCGCTGCCCGAACAGCGCCGCGACGACCGCGGCGGCGGTGAACGGCACGATGACGTCCCAGTCGAAGTGGCCCTGGCCGGCCCTGGCCACGAGCGCAACGCCTGAGTTCAAAGCGATCACGAGCAACGACGTACCGACCGCGGTCACCATCGGGAAGTGCAGGGCGACCACAAGCGCCGGCACGATGACGAACCCGCCGCCGACTCCGAAGAAGCCGGTCAGCGCGCCGATGGCCAGGCCAGCCGCGACGGTCCGGGCGGTCTGGGGGCGCGCGGTCGTCGGCGCAGGGCAGTCGTCGTCTTCGTCGTCTTCGTGGTTGGAGCGAGCCAGCATGCCGGCCGCAGCGGCGAGCATCAGCACACTGAACGCGAGCAGCAGCGGGTTCTCCCCGACCCGTGCGTTGAGGTGCGTCCCGAGCACGGAGGCGGGGGCGCCGACCGCACCCAGGAGCAGTCCTACGCGCCAGCGGGTCTGGCCACGCCGGGCGTGGTCGACGCAGGCCACCGTCGCGGTCAGCCCGACGATCACCAAACTGGCGGTGGTGGCCTCCTGGGCAGTGAGCCCGAGCACGTAGACCAGCGCGGGCACGGTCAGGATCGAGCCACCACCCCCGAGAGCGCCGATCACCAGCCCCATCAGCAGCCCGAGGGCCGCTGCTGCGAGCAGCATCAGGTGACCTCACCGGGGACGCCGTCGTTGCGCACGACCGGTAGTCCGGCGGCGGCCCAGGCCTTCATCCCGCCGGCCAGGTTGTGGACGTCGTACCCCGCCGCGATCAGCACCTGGGCTGCCTTGCCCGACCGGTTCCCGCTGCGGCACACGGCGACGATGGGCCGGTCGCGCGGGACGACGTCGGGGTCCAGGGCGCTGAGCGGGACGTGTTCTGCGGAGGGTGCACGACCTGCTTGCCACTCGTCGTCCTCGCGGACGTCGAGCAGCAGGATGCGGCCGGTCTCCGCCAGCGCAGCGGCCTGCGTCGCTTCGACCTCGGGTACGGCGGGGAACTGGCTCACAGGGTGCTCCTCGGGGACGAGTTGCCGGTGGACAGGGCATAGCCGCGGTTGTCGTACTGAGCGGTGACGGCGTACCTGTCGCCGCGGACAAGGGTGTGCCGGAACTCCATCGGGCGGCCGTGCAGGCAGCCGGTGCGTTCGACCATGAGCAGGGCCGCGGAGGCTGGCGCCTTCAGCAGCCGGCGCTCGCCAGCGGTGGGAAGGACGGCCCGGAGCTGCTCGCTGCCGCCCGTCAGGCGGATCCCGCAGAGGGTGGCGAGCTCGTCGTACAGGGCGGTGTGGGTGAAGTCGGCATCGAGCAGCGGGCGAGCGAGGTCCGCGGGGAGCCAGACGCGGTCCAGCGCCAACGGTTCCTCGCCGGCCAGCCGCAGGCGCTCCAGGTGAAGCAGGGGAGTGGACTCCTCCAGCCCCAACCGGGGCGCGACCACACCGTCGGCCACGATCTCCAGGCGGCGCACGATGGAGCGCTGCTCCAGGCCCTGTTGCTCGACCGCCTGGAACAAGCTGACCAGGGCTCCGAGGGGCTGCACGATCTCAACTGGTGCCAGCCGGGGCTTGTGCCCGCGGGCTGCGGTGACCGTCCCTTCGGTGCGCAGGTGGCGCAGCGCCTCGCGGACGGTGTGCCGGCTGACGGCGTACTCCTGCACCAAGGTGAGCTCGCCGGGGAAGGCGTCCACGAACTCCCCATCGGCCAGGCGCGACCGCACGTCGGCGAGTAGCTGCTGCCACAGCGGAAGGGGTCCGCCGCGGTCCAGCCGCAGCGCCTGGGGTTGCGGAGGCGAGGTCACCCGACTAATGTACGGACATCTGATCCCCCTCACAAGTAGGAGCGACGTCATGTGCAGTCCGGCTGGATGCCGCACGTGCGGGAAGACGACCTGGACAGGCTGTGGGATGCACGTCGACCAGGTGATGTCGAAGGTGCCCGCGGCCAAGCGCTGCGACTGCTCGCGGGAGTCGTCCGCTGGGAACGGGGCAGGACGTCGATGGGGTCTGTTCCGGCGCTGAGCCGCACCGCCGACCCCGCGAGCCGAGCAGGAAGTTCTCACCCATGAGCAACACGCTGGAACGTGGCGGACTCACCGTCACCATCATCGAGACCCCGACGCTGGGCGACCGGAGTTACGTCGTGGACGACGGCCGGGACGCCCTCGTCGTCGACCCTCAGCGCGACCTTGACCGAGTGCACGCCGTACTCGCTGCCCGCGGTGTGCGCCTGGCCGCCGTGGCGGAGACGCACGCGCACAACGACTACGTCAGCGGTGGCCTCGAGCTCGCGCACAGTGGCGGTGTGCCCTACCTCGTCCCCTGCGAGGCCGAGGTCTCCTACGAGCGCACCCAGGTCTGCGACGAGGACGTGCGGCAGGTCGGAACGATGACCGTCCGCACCATCGGCACCCCCGGACACACCCATCACCACGTGGCCTTTGCCGTCGGCGAGGGCGACACGCCGGCGTTCGTGTTCACCGGCGGGTCGATGCTCTTCGGCTCCGTCGGGCGCACCGACCTGGTGGGTCCAGACGCGACCGTTGCGCTGGCGCACGCCCAGCACGCGTCCGTGCGTCGTCTGGCCCACGAGCTCCCGGGCGACACCGTGGTCCTGCCGACCCACGGCTTCGGGAGTTTCTGCTCCGCCACCGAGACCTCCGGCACGGAGTCGACGATCGATCAGCAGCGGCAGCAGAACCCCGCGCTCACGCAGGAGGAGGACGAGTTCGTCCAGACCCTGCTCGACGGCTTCGACGCCTTCCCCGCCTACTACGCACACATGGGCCCGACCAACCTCCACGGGCCGGCGCCGGTGGACCTGTCACCGGTTGCCGAGGCGGACCCTGCCGAGCTGCGTCGTCGGATCGAGGCAGGGGAGTGGGTCATCGACCTTCGGGACAGCAAGGCGTTCGCTCGAGGCCACCTGCCCGGCACGTACTCCTTCGACGCGACCGGCAACCTGGTCACCTACCTGGGTTGGCTGATCCCGTGGGGCACGCCGTTGAGCCTGATCGGCGAGACGCCCGAGCAGGTGGCACATGCCCAGCGCGAGCTCGTCCGCATCGGCATCGATCGGCCCGCTTCGCAGACGTCGGCTCCGGTCCAGACTCTGACCGAGGCCCCCCTCGCCGCCTACGAGACGGCGACTTTCGCTGAGCTGGCGCAGGCTCGTGAACGAGGCCAGGTCCACATGCTCGATGTACGGCGGGACGCCGAGTGGAAGGTAAAGCACCTCGACGGTGCCCAGCACATTCCCCTGCACACCCTGCTCGGCCGCGTGGACGAGGTCCCCGACGGTCCGGTGTGGGTGCACTGCGCAAGCGGCTTCCGCGCCTCGATCGCTGCGTCGATCCTGGACGCAGCAGGCAAGAGCGTCGTGGCGATCAACGACGATTTTGAGAAGGCTGCGGGCCTGATCTCAGAAGGGGACGCGTCCGGCGTGCGCCAGCCGTAGCAGGCGGCCCAGGCGGCCCAGGCGGGTCCGCCAGCTGACGGGATGCTGGTTGGTGAGGTCGAGCGTCATCGAAATGGATCCGTTCGTTGAGGACTGCGTCTGTGTCGTGCCGTGAGAAGCGGTGCGGTCAGCGCTTCAGCTACGACAGAGGCAGTCGTCAACGATGGCGAGCGTCATGCCCAGCAGGCAGCGGCAGATCTGCTGCTCACCTGTTCTGGACGCCCGCATGACTTGAGTGTGACATCACGACCGCGGTTTCAAGAAACTGAGGCCCGGGCGCCTCCGAGGAGTGGCACGTACACGACCGGGCGCGTCAGTTCTTCTACGTGCTGACAGGCCGTGCGGAGATGCGCACCACGGCCGGGATAGTAGAGCTTGCCCCGGGCGTCGGGGTTGAAGTGCCACCCGGGCTGGCGCATCAGTTCGCGAACGTCGGGGATTGCGACGTTGTCTTTCTCGTCACGAGCACACCATCGACGCGTGGCGACCGGAGAGCGCCTTAGACCAGACAGAAGGGCCAGTCCGCGGGGTCAGGGCTGTTCGCTGTAGCCGTTTTCGTTGAGGAGGCGGCCGTTGCGGAGGCGGATGGTGCGTTTTCCGGTGTGGAGGTCGTGGTGCAGGGTTTCGCAGCACAGCACGGTTTCGCCGAGGCTGGTCAGCCCGGTTTTGGCGTGGCCGATGACGT
>JBKJSN010000146.1:0-5420 GCA_046595815.1 Mycobacteriales bacterium | reverse complement strand
CTGGGGGGCTTTGCGCGGAGGTCGGGCACGTCCCGTCCCCTCCCGCCCGGGAGGGGCCCCGGCCTCCGACCGGGGGTGGCCAACTCGTGAGAGTTGGTGGAAAAGGCTCGTTCAGTTGTTGCGTTGGGTGTCTGTCAGCCCTGCCGCTGCTTGTGGCGCGCGGTCGAGGAGCAGATCACCATGACGCGGCCGTGGCGACGGATGACACGGCACTTGTCGCAGATCGGCTTGACGCTCGGCTTGACCTTCACGGTTCTCGTTCCTGTTAGCTCGGTGACTTCCGCTTGCCCGGTTACTTGTAGCGGTAGACGATGCGACCGCGGGTGAGGTCGTAGGGCGAGAGCTCCACGACGACACGGTCCTCGGGGAGGATGCGGATGTAGTGCTGCCGCATCTTGCCGCTGATGTGGGCCAAGACCTTGTGACCGTTCTGCAGCTCCACGCGAAACATCGCGTTGGGGAGCGGCTCAACGACCCGGCCCTCGATCTCGATGGCCCCGTCCTTCTTCGGCATGTCCTCCGCTAACCGTCGTCCTTATGAGGTAGTACTGGTGCTGCTCGTTCCCCACCGCAGCATTTCACCGTGGGCACGAGCCAGCGCGCCGGTCATAGACCGACGCATCATCGTACGCCACGCCGGGACCGGCAGTCCAACCCTCACCCCCTGTGACCCCCATCACCCGCGGTCGGGCGTGTCAGGGACCGCCCTTCCGGGGCGCCGGCGTCCTGGCCCGCCCAACGTCGGCCTCCGCCGCGGCATGCTCAAGATCCCCCGAGAATCGCGCGCTGATCCGGCCGACCGGGAGCTCGGACAGGACAAGGGTCGAGGCGCCGCCTGATACCGGCGCGCCGCCCAGCAGCGCGTCATCGAGCGAGAAGTCCACCTGGCCGACCGCACCCTCCCGGATCCGACCGGTCGCCGCGTCGAGGATCTGCGCTCGGAGCACGACCCCCTCCAGGGTCCTTTCCGGCACCGCAAGGTCCACCACGACTGCTGCGCCGGCGGCGTGCGGGGCCGCTGCACTGCTCGCCGCCGCGTGCCAGGCATCACCGCCGTACGACGCCACGACGGGGTGCAGCCCCGACGGCAGCCGTACGCCCGTGAGCACCGCTCTCCCGCTCGTATCGAGCGGCGCTGCACCGAGCACGCGATGGCCTGAGCGGAAAGCCACCGAGCCCGTCGGCAGCCGGCCGAGCCCCTCCATCGTGATGACCGAGGCCTGCAGCGTGACCGGTTCGGCATCCCGGGCCCGGGGAGGAGCAACGGTGAGCCGCACGAGCGTCGGCGCGGCGAGCTCACGCCTGCCCTCCGTCACGGGGCCCTCGGGGTCGAGCACGTGCACCTCCCCCCGGGCGCGGGCCGCGCTCCTAGGGGAGAAGACTGGCA
Source organism: Mycobacteriales bacterium (assembly GCA_046595815.1). Taxonomy (GTDB): domain Bacteria; phylum Actinomycetota; class Actinomycetes; order Mycobacteriales; family SCTD01; genus RYN-111. The sequence continues at coordinate 4,033 of JBKJSN010000146.1, read as the reverse complement.
ACGCTGCGTGAGCACCACAACGCTCCTGTCGGCTCTCCGACACCCATCAGAGGCGGCCTCGCCCGCCGTCACGGTCGGTGAGCACCCAGGGACCGTCCGCAGTGACGGCCACGGTGTGCTCCCAGTGCGCGGCCTGGCCACCGTCGGCTGTCGCGACGGTCCAGTCGTCGTCCAGCAGGACAGTGTCCGGGGCGCCGAGAGTCACCATCGGCTCGATCGCGATGACGATACCGACCTCGAGCGTCATCCCCTTGCCAGGGCCGTGGGGCGCCACGTTGGGGACGAAGGGCGGCTCGTGCATCTCCCGCCCGATCCCGTGGCCGGTGTAGTCCTCCAGCAGGCCGTAGCCGTGCGGGCGCACCACGGCCTCCACGGCGGCACCGATGTCGGAGAGCCGGGCTCCGGGCTGCACGGCGGCCAGCGCCGCCCACAGGCTCTGCTCCGCGACGCGGTTGAGGGCAAGCAGGGCCGGGTCGCAGCTGCCGACGGGCACGGTGATCGCCGCGTCGCCGTGCCAGCCCTCGACGATGGCACCGAAGTCGATCGAGCAGAGCTCACCTTCGTGCAGCACCCGGTCGCCCGGAATGCCGTGCACGACCTCCGCCCCCACCGACGCGCAGATGACAGCGGGGAAGGGCGGGTGGCCGTAGCCCAGGAAGCTCGACGCGGCACCGTGCCTGTCCAGCACCTCGCGGGCGATCCGGTCGAGGTCCGCAGTGGTGGCGCCGGGCCGCACGGCCTCTGCCATCCGCTCAAGAGCCTCAGCGACGACCAGCCCCGCGCGGCGCATCAGCTGCACCTGCTCAGGGGTCTTCACGGTCACGCCCCGCGGGCGGCGTCTCATGACCTCAGGGCCGGTGTTGCAGCGGGCGCAGCGCGTCGATCGCGCGGTTGGTGATGTCATCGACCGGGCCCGTCGCGTCGATGCCGACGAGCAGGCCGCGCCCGGCGTAGTAATTCACCAAAGGCGAGGTGGACTCGGCGTACACCTCGAGCCGGTTCGCGATCGTCACCGCTTGGTCGTCGTCGCGTTGGTAGAGCTCGCCGCCGTCGATGTCGCAGACGTCCGGCTCGGAGGGCGGGTCGAAGTCGACGTGCCAGATGTGGTTGCAGGACCGGCAGGTACGGCGGCCCGAGAGCCGACGGATCACCTCGTCGTCATCGACCACGAGCTCAAGCACCACGTCGAGCTTGTGACCCGAGCCGGCCAGGATGTCGTCCAAGACCTGGGCCTGCGGCACGGTACGTGGGAAGCCGTCGAGCAGGAAGCCCTCGCGGGCGTCCTCCTCACCGAGCCGCTCACGGACCATGTTGACCGTGACGTCGTCGGGGACCAGGTCACCCCGGTCCATGAAACTCTTGGCCTCCAGGCCCAGCGCCGTGCCCTGGCTGACGTGCGCGCGGAAGATGTCCCCGGTCGAGATCTGGGGGACCCCGAGGTGCTCCGCGATGTACTGGGCCTGTGTCCCCTTCCCCGCTCCGGGGGGCCCGACCAGGACGAGGCGCACTACTTCAAGAAGCCTTCGTAGTTGCGCAGCATCAGCTGGCTCTCGATCTGCTTCACGGTCTCCAGGCCGACGCCAACGATGATCAGCACAGCGGTGCCGCCGAAGGGCAGCCGGTTGGCGCCTGCGGTGAGGTTGAACAGCACAAGGGGTAGGACGGCCACCAACCCCAGGTAGAGGGCACCGAAGCTCGTGACCCGCGACAGGATGTAGTCGAGGTACTCAGCGGTGGCGCGGCCCGGCCGGATACCCGGCACAAACCCGCCGTACTTCTTCATGTTGTCGGCGACCTCGACCGGGTTGAACGTGATCGCGACGTAGAAGTACGTGAAGAAGATGATCATGCCGAAGTAGAGCGCCAGGTAGAGCGGGTGGTCGCCCTTGATGAGGTAACGGTCCACGAACTTCTGGAGCGCCTCGTTGGTCCACACGTTGCGCAGCAGGCTCGGAAGGTAGAGCAGCGAGCTCGCGAAGATGACCGGGATGACGCCGGCCTGGTTGACCTTGAGCGGGATGTAGGTGCTGGTCCCGCCGTACATGCGGCGCCCGACCATGCGCTTGGCGTACTGCACCGGGATGCGGCGCTGGGCCTGCTCCACGAACACCACGCAGGTGATGACCACGAGCGCCAACATGATGACCGCGGTCAGCACGAACCCGCCGTTGCTCCCGCGAAGGATGTTCGCGCCCTGCGAGGGCATCGAGGAGATGATCGAGGTGAAGATCAGGACCGACATGCCGTTGCCGATGCCCCGGTCGGTCACGAGCTCGCCGAGCCACATGATCACGGCGGTGCCGGCGGTGAGGGTGATGACGAGGACCAGGATCCGGAACAGGCTGTCGTCCGGGATGATCTTTTCGTTGCAGCCCTGGATCAGGTTGCCGGAGCGGGCCAGGGCCACGATGCCGGTGGACTGCAAGATCGCGAGTGCCACCGTGAGGTAACGGGTGTACTGCGTGAGCTTGGCCTGCCCGGACTGCCCCTCCTGCTTGAGGGTTTCCAGACGGGGGATCACCACGATCAGCAGCTGGATGATGATCGAGCTCGTGATGTACGGCATGATCCCGAGCGCGAACACGCTCAGCTGGAGCAGTGCTCCACCGCTGAACAGGTTGACGAGGCCGTAGAGGCTGTTGTCCTTGACCTGGTCGAGGCAGGTCTGGATCGCGACGTACGACACGCCGGGGCCGGGGACGACCGAGCCCAGCCGGTAGACCCCGATCATCGCCAGGGTGAAGAGCAGCTTCCGACGCAAATCAGGCGTCCGGAAGGCCCTGCCGAAGGCGCTGAGCACGAATCCTCCTGGGGCGCGTCCCGGAGTGCGGGACGGGTCGGGGTGAGGGCGTCAGGCCGGTGTCGGCCGTTCGCAGGACTCTAACAGTCGCAACCCGTGGCACCTACGCCGTGACGGGCCTGCCTGATGCGCGAGGGCCGCCGTACCGGACAGGTACGGCGGCCCTTCACGACATACGGGCTACAGCGTGGTGGCGGAACCACCAGCGGCGGCGATCTTCTCCTTCGCCGAGGCGGAGAAGGCGTGCACCGTGACGTCGAGCTTGACGGCGAGGTCGCCGTCCCCCAGGACCTTCACGAGGCAGTTGTCACGGACGGCACCCTTGGCGACGAGCTCCTCGACGCCGACGGTGCCACCCTGCGGGAACAGCTCGCCGAGCCGGTCCAGGTTCACGACCTGGTACTCGGTGCGGAAGCGGTTCTTGAAGCCCTTGAGCTTGGGCAGCCGCATGTGCAGCGGCATCTGCCCGCCCTCGAAGGCGACGGGGACCTGGTACCGGGCCTTGGTGCCCTTGGTACCACGCCCTGCGGTCTTTCCCTTGCTTGCCTCACCACGGCCGACACGGGTCTTGGCGGTCTTCGCGCCAGGAGCCGGACGGAGGTGGTGGACCTTGAGGGGGCTGCTCATGACTTACTCGACCTCCTCGACCGACACGAGGTGCGTGACGGTGTTGACCATCCCGCGGATCTCGGGACGGTCCTCCTTGACGACCGTGTCGTTGATCCGCTTCAAACCGAGCGAGCGCAGGGTGTCGCGCTGGTTCTGCTTGCCGCCGATGCCGGACTTGGTCTGGGTGACCTTCAGGCGCGCCATGGTCAGCTCCCGGTTCCTGCGGGCACGACGGCCGGAGCCGCCGAGGCCGCCATGGCGGCTGCACGAGCACGGAGCATGGCTGCCGGGGCGACGTCCTCGAGCGGCAGGCCGCGGCGGGCCGCGATCTCCTCGGGACGGACCAGACCCTTCAGGGCTGCCACCGTGGCGTGCACGATGTTGATCGGGTTGGAGGACCCGAGCGACTTGCTGAGCACGTCGTGGATGCCGGCGCACTCGAGTACGGCGCGCACCGGACCACCGGCGATGACGCCGGTACCCGGGCTGGCCGGCTTGAGCAGCACCACACCGGCCGCCGCCTCACCCTGGATCGGGTGCGGGATGGTCGAGCCGATCCGCGGGACGCGGAAGAAGTGCTTCTTGGCCTCCTCGACGCCCTTCGCGATCGCGGCGGGCACCTCC
>JBKJSN010000031.1:0-26855 GCA_046595815.1 Mycobacteriales bacterium | reverse complement strand
CTCGGCGCGACCGAGCCCGCCTGACCCCGCCCAGCCGCCCCGCCCCGCCCACCCCCGCCCAGACCTGGGCGGGGGTGGGCCTGGGCGGGGGTGGGCGGGGCGGGGCGGCTGGGCGGGGTCAGGCGGGCTCGGTCGCGCCGAGGGTGGCGAGGGCACGGTCGGCGTGGGCGGACATGTTGCGCTCGCTGAGGATGACGTCGCGGATGATCCCGTCCGTGCCGATGACGAAGGTCGAGCGCTTCACCGGCGACAGGCCCAGCATGCCGCCCTTCACGCCGTACGCCTCGGCGACCTCTCGTGAGGTGTCGGCCAGCAGCGGGTACCCGAAGCCGCGCTTGTCGGCGAAGGCTGCCTGGGCCTCGACGCCGTCGCGGCTGATGCCGACGATCTGCGCGCCGACCGCCTCGAAGTCGGCGGCCAGGTCGCGGAAGTGGCACGCCTGCGCAGTGCACCCGGGGGTGTTCGCGGCGGGGTAGAAGAACAGCACGACCGGCCCGTCGGTGAGCAGCGTGCTCAGCGACCGCGGCTCGCCGTGGTGGTCGGGCAGCGTGAAGTCGGGGGCGGTGTCGCCGGCCTTGAGGGTCATACGGGGCTCTCCTGGGTCTCGGGGGTGGGGGCGCCACCACCGCGGTGCGCGGGGGACCACCACGCTCCCGGCGGTGCGGGTTCGGGATAGGCGTCCTGCGCCTGGGCGAGCAACTGCTCCATCCGCTGGTGCAACGTTCGCGTTGCCTCGTCCGATTCCTCGCCGGGCGAGATCGTCAGCGGCTCGCCGAAAATAATGGAGACCGGCGTCCGTCGGGCCCGCCACAGCGAGGCGCGTCGGGTGCGTGTCAGCACCCGGTGGCTGCCCCAGATGACGCAGGGCACAACGGGTACGCCGGCAGCCTGGGCCATCCGCACCGCGCCGGTGCGAAGGGGGAGCAGGGTGAAGCTCGCAGAGACCCGGCCTTCGGGGAAGACACCGACGACCTCGCCCCGCTGCAGAGCGGCCACGGCGTGCTCGTACGCGTGGCCGCCCGCATCGCGGACCACGGGGATGTGCCCCATGGAGCGCATGAGCGGACCGGACAGCGGATGCCGGAAGGACGCCGCCGTCGCCAGGAAGCGGGTGTACCGGCGACGGTCGCGCCAGATCGCCCACTCGGCCAGCGCGAAGTCGAGGTAGGAGAAGTGGCTGATCGCCAACACGGCCCCGCCCGACAGCGGCACGTGCTCGCTGCCTATGACGGTGCGGCGCAGTGAAAGCAGCCGGAAGAACGCGCCGCCCAACGCAACGATGAGCCGGTAAACGCGGTCGCGCAGGGCGTGTCGTGTCACGACTTCTCGAGCACCAGCTGGTGCACGTCGAGGTAGCCCGAGCGGAAGCCCGCCTCGGAGTAGGCGAGGTACAGCGACCACATCGTGCGGAACACCTCGTCGAACCCGAGCAGCGCCACCTCCTCGGCGCGGCCCTCGAACCGTGCCCGCCACAGGTTCAGCGTGCGGGCGTAGTCGGCCCCGAAGGCCAGGTCGCCGGTCACCTGCAGCCCGGCGCGATGGGCCTGCTCGCGCAGCGCCTCGACCGAGGGGATGAGCCCGCCGGGGAAGACGTACTTGTGGATCCAGGTGTAGGTGTCCCGGGAGGCCAGCATCCGCTGGTGCGGCATGGTGATGGCCTGCAGCCCGATCTTCCCGCCGGGCCGGACGGAGCGCGCCAGCACCTGGAAGTACGTCGGCCAGTACTGATACCCCACCGCCTCCACCATCTCCACCGACACCACGGCGTCGTAGGTGCCCGCGACGTCCCGATAGTCGCACAGGTCGACGGTGACCCGGTCGGCGAGACCGGCGGCCGAGATCCGTTGCAGCGCAAGGGTTCGCTGCTCCTCGCTGAGGGTGATGGACCGGACCGTCGCGCCTCGGGAGGCCGCGCGCAGCGCGAGCTCGCCCCAACCGGTGCCGATCTCGAGCAGTGACGTGCCTGGACCCACGCTGAGCTCGTCGAGCAGCCGGTCGACCTTGCGGTGCTGGGCCGATTCCAGCGTGGTCGCCTCGTCGAACAGTGCCGAGGAGTAGGTCATGGTCGGGTCGAGGAACAGCGCGAACAGCTCGTTCGACAGGTCGTAGTGCCGCGAGATGTTGTTGCGGGCGTTGTCCAGGGCGTTGCTGTCGCTGCTCGGGTGCCGGAGCAGGGCGATGTCGCGCAGCCGCTGCAGCCGTGCCGGCACCAGCGTGCTCACCCGGGACGCGAAGACCGTCAGGACGTCGGTGAGGTCGTCGGCTTCCCAGTCACCCGCCATGTAGGCCTCGCCGAAGCCCACGAGCCCGGAGGCCCCGACACGCCGGTAGAACTCCTGCGGCCGCACGAGGTTCATCACCGGACCGGTCAGGCCACCGGCGCCCAGCACCGACCCGTCGGGCAGCACGACGTGCAGCGGCAGTCGGCGCACCACTCGCTCGAACAGGTGGCGCGCAGCCCGGGCGCGCAGGCGCCCTTCGGGCACGACGGCCACGTCGGGCCAGCGATGGGGGTCGATGCCCCGGCGGTCGTCGAGGACGGTCATGGGGTCTCCACGGGTTCAAGGGAGGGACGGGGTACGACGGGCAGAGCGCGCAAGAGCAGACGCACGCCCTGGATCCGGATCCGGGCGGCCACGAGTCGGCCGGCGAACAGGTCTCGCGGACGGGGCCGGTCCAGCACGCCGCGAACGCTGGCGACGAAGGGCTCGGCCCCCGTTCGGTGGTAGGTCACGTCGAGGTGCACGCGCTCCCCTGGTAGGGGCAGCCGGAGCTCATAGCGCCCCTCGACCTGGTGAAAAGGGCTGACGTAGAAGGACTTCTCGACCTCCGACACCCCTGCTGGCAGCACGTAGGCGTGGCGGCCGCCGTAGGTGTTGTGGACCTCCGCGACGGTCGCGACGACTTCGCCGGCAGGGTCGAGGCACCAGAAGACCGACAGCGGGTTGAAGACGTGCCCGAGCCGGCGAGGGCTGGCGAGGAGAAGCACGCGGGAGCAGTGCAGACCGTGCGCAGCGAGCAGGACGTCGACGTTCTGGCGCAGCGACAGGGCCGGACTGCCGACGTGGTCGCGTGAGCGAAACCCCTTGCGCGGCAGGCGATCGACGTCCACGAGCCAGCTGCGACTGCGATAGGTGAAGGCGTGCTGGACAGGCGACCGGCGCACGTGAGTGACCCGGGTGTCGTAGACCGCAGTCACCAGTTCGCCCCGAGCAGTCGGGCGGCCTCGACACCGGAGCGGGCGCCGTCCTCGTGGAAACCCCAGCCGTGATATGCGCCGGCGAAAGCGACCCGATGGTCCGACAGCGAGGGGAGCCGCTGCTGCGCAGCCACCGACTCGGGGGTGTAGAGCGGGTGCTCGTAGTCCATCCGGTTCAGCACCGAGGCAGGGTCCACGGACCCGTTGAGCGTGACGACGAACCGCTCCGGGCTGTCCAGGCCCTGCAGCCGGCTCAGGTCGTAGCTCACCACGACCTCGTCCTGCGGATGGCGGCACGACATCAGGTAGTTCCAGGAGGCCTGCGCGCCACGCGATCGCGGCAGCAACGAGGTGTCGGTGTGCAGCACGGTGGCGTTGGGGCTGTAGGTGATCGCGCCCAGCACCGACCTTTCGGCGTCGGTGGGGGAGGCGAGCAGTGTCAGTGCCTGGTGCGGGTGCGTCGCGACCACCGCGGCGTCGAACGCCCTGGGCACGCCGTCCCCGTCGACGAGCTCGACACCGGCACTCACGCGCCGGAGCGACACCACAGGGGTCCACGTCAGGGTCTGGTGGAGCTCCTTGGCCAGCTTCTCGACGTACCTGGCGGAGCCGCCCACGACGGTGCGCCAGCTGGGCGACCCGGTGACCTGCAGCATCCCGTGGTGCTCGAGGAAGGCGAACAGGTACCTGGCTGGGTACCGCTCGGCGTCGGAGGGCGCGCACGACCACACGCAGGACACGACCGGCGTCATGAAGTGCGCCCGGAAGTACGGCGAGAAGCGGCCCTGAGCGAGGAACTCCCCGAGCGTCTGGTCGGGGAGTTCGGAGGCGAGCAGTGCCCGGGCCCGGCGGTGGAAGCGCAGCACCTCGCCCAGCATGCGCAGGTAGCGCGGGTCGGCGGACCGGGGCGAGGCGAACAGTCCTGCGGCACCGCGTGCCCCGGCGTACTCCAGGCCGCATCCGTCGCAGCGCACCGACATGCTCATGTCCGACTCACGGGTGGCAACGCCGAGCTCGGCGAACAGCCGCAGCAGGGTCGGATAGGTCCGCGCGTTGTGCACGATGAAGCCGGTGTCCACGTGCTGCACACGCCCCCGCGAGTCGACGACGTCGTGGGTGTCGGCGTGCCCGCCGAGGCGCCCGTCCTTCTCGAAGACGGTGACCTCGGCGCCGGAGCGCTGCAGGACGTAGGCCGCAGTGAGGCCCGCGACCCCGGAGCCCACGACGGCGATCTTTCGTGGGCTCGTCACCTGACCTCCTAGATCGTGAGCGTTGTCGCTCCCCTTGCTGCTTCTGATAGGACCTTCGTTGCGCGGCGGCCGATGGATGGCTCAAAACCGAGGTTTTTCAGGCAGAAGCCGACCGCGAGGTCTGTCCAGAGCCCAGCCCGGCGCAGCAGGAAGTGCTCGGTGTTACGCACCCGGACGAAGGCCACGGACCGGGCGACACCCCGTGCCCTGTCGGCCCAGGCCTGCGAGGCACGCGGGCTGGTCCACGAGTCGCTGACGCCGTGCACGAGGAGCACGTCGCGCTCCTGGGCGGTCACGGCGGTGTCGTCGGGGAGCCAGGGCGCGAGCCCCACCATCGCGACGACGCTCGGGTCGTCCAGGACGTGCGCTGCTACTCGCCCGCCCATGGAGTGGCCGAGCAGGACGACGGGTACCTCGCCGTGCCGGCGGCGCACCTCCTCCAGCGCCCAACGGGCGTCGTGCACCGGGGAGTTCTCGGGAGCGTTCCACCCCCGCACGCGGTACTTCACGCTCCACGCTGCGACGCCGTGCCGCGCGCCCTGCTTGTGCAGCGCACGGGCGAAGGGGCGCATCCGCAGAGAGGACAGGTGCAGCGGGTCGGACTGCTCGTAGCTGTGTTCCTTGCCGCCGTGCAGCAGCAGGACCACAGCACGCGTCGTCCCCTGGGCCGGGCGGACGTGCACGCCCGGGTGCAGGTCGGTGACCTCGATGTCGCTGCTCACACCTTCGCCTTCCGGTAGCGGTCCAGGGCTTCTACCCGCTCACGGGCATGGTCGACCACCCGTGGCGGGTAGCCCTCAGGAAGTCGTTCGAGCACCCAGGGCTCGTGGATCGATCGCGCGGGCAGGTGTGCGAGCTCGGGCACCCACTGCCGGACGTACACGCCGTCCGGGTCGTGGGCCTTGCCCTGCGTCACCGGGTTGAAGACGCGGTGGTACGGCGAGGCATCCGTGCCGGTGCCCGCTACCCACTGCCATCCGTGCTGGTTGCTCGCGAGGTCAGCGTCGACGAGCTCGGCCATGAAGTGCCGTGCCCCGTGCCGCCAGTGCAGGTGCAGGTCCTTGGTCAGGAAGCTCGCGACCACCATGCGCGTCCGGTTGGGCAGCCACCCCTGCGCGCGCAGCTGCCGCATCCCCGCATCGACGTACGGGTACCCGGTGCGTCCTTGCTGCCAGGCGGTCAGCAGCGGCCCCGGGGGGTCGTACTCCACGCCGACCGGCCGGAGGTCCTCGCGGGCCGATTGTGGCTGGTGCCAAAGGACATCTGCGTAGAAGTCGCGCCACACCAGCTCGCGCCCGAAGGCCTGCGCACCTGCGCTCGCGTCCAGTCCCCCATGGAGCGTGCGCGGGTGCAGCAACCCCCACTTCAGGTACGTCGAGAGCCGGCTCGTCCCGTCCGCGCTGTTGCGGGTGTCCGCGTAGGCGCCGAGCCCGTGGGCGCGGAACTGCTCCCATCGCGCGAGCGCCGCCTCCTCGGTGGGCGTCGGGATCATCGCTGCCGGCGCTTCGGGCAGCGGCTCGGTGGGCAGCCCGCCGTCGCTCCAGCGAACTTCCGGGACACTTGCGGGTCGTCGCACGCCGTATGCGAGCCACGTCCGGTGGTAGGGCGTGAACACCTGGTACGGCGAGCCGTCCGCCTTGCGCAGCCGCCCCGGCGTCACGCCGTACGGCGAACCGGTCGCGACGAGGGGCGTGGCCCCGAGGGCAGCCTGGACCGCGGCGTCGCGTGCCCGCCCGTACGGGCCGTGGTCGCTGCTGATGTGGACGCTGTCGAAGGCGCGCGCGAGCCGGGGGAGGACCTCGACGGGATCACCGCTCACGACCCGCAGCGCGCCGCCCGTCCGACGTCGCAGGTCCGCCAGCGCCCCGAGCAGGAACGCGACCCGGCGGGGACCCGCGACGCGCAGCAGGGTCGGGTCGAGCACGAAGACAGGTACGACGTCACCCGCCGCCGCCGCGGCGCACAAGGCGGGGTGGTCGCCCAGCCGAAGATCCCTCCGGAACCACAGGAGCGAGGCCGCCACTCCGTCACCGTACGGCCGCCGCCGTGCCCCGGGGCCGATCGGGCCGTCTGCGTGTGCCCCCGGAGAGAATCGAACTCCCGACGCCCTCCTTAGGACGGAGGCGCTCTATCCACTGAGCTACGGAGGCCTGCCGGTCCCGTACGGGCGACCGGCAGGCCTCAATCTAGCGGGAGCGGCTACTCGCCGGGCTTGTCCTGCTGCCCGGGCACGAGCTTCTCGACCTTGTCCCCGGCGGCGACGATCTTGTCGCTGTACTTGCCCCGGGTGGCCTTGTCCGCGAGCTCCTCGGCCTTGTCGATGCCGGCCTTGATCGTGTCGGCGTGGTCCTCAGCGAGTTCCTTGCCCTTGCCGAGCCCCTTGTGGACCAAGTCCTTGATGCCCATGACTCCCTCTTCTCGATTCGCCCGGCACACTGATGTCATGACCGGGATGCAGCAGCCGCGCAAGCGGCGTCGGGCGGTGGGCCCGGTTGGCGCGCGTCCGGTGGAGGACGAGCCCCGTCCTGAGCCGCCCACGGAGCGAGCCGACGACCGGCAGGTCCTGGACAGGTACCTCGCTGAGCGGCCGCCGCACCACGAGCCCCACTAGGGCCCTACCCGCTCTGGTCAGGTCTCCACCTGCTCGACGGTGCAGAACGCGCACCGGATCGCCGCCTCCGGGATCTGCGACAGGCACTCCGGGCACTGCTTGGTGGGCGCGGCCGGCTCGGGCTCGGTGCGGTAGCGATCCATCAGCCGTGTCACCGGGCGCACCACGAACACGTAGACGGCAGCGGCCGTGAGCAGGAAGCTCAGCAGAGCGGTCAGGACGCTGCCGTAGAGGAGCACGTGACCGTTCGGCGCTCCCTTCGCGTCGACGCCGCACGTGCCGGTCAGACACCAGGTGTACCTGTCGAAGTTCTGACTTCCGAACAGTCCGATGAGCGGGTTGATGACCCCGTTGACCAGGTTGGTCACGACGGCGCTGAAGGCCGCGCCGATGACGACACCGACCGCCAGATCGACGACGTTGCCCCGCAGGATGAACCTCTTGAAACCGTTCATGCCGACTCCTTGCCCGCAGACTCCGCCGATCATGTCGCGGGAAGCCGTCGCGGGGAAGTCAGGCGCTGGGTAGCACCGTCACAGACAACCTGGCACCGACGGCCGCAGCTGCGAGCCGAGCGGCCGTGGCCGGAGTGGCAGAGATGACGATCAGGCCGCCCTCACCGGATGGATCGTCCCCGCTCGGTACGGCGAGCACGCGCACGCCGGCGGCCACGGTGACCGCAGTCGTGGACGGCCGGTCGGTCGCGGCGGCGAGCACGTCCACGCGGTCACCGGCGTGCAACAGGGCGACGGTGGCGGGATCGGCCAGGCGGACGGGTGCGGCCACCAGCCCGCGGGCCTGAACCAGCCCCGCGCCGAGCAGGCGGACGTCGGTGAGGGCTTCACCCCGCCGTACCGCGCTGGCGGCGGCGTGACCGACGGCGTCGGCGATGGCGGTGAGGGCGCCCTCCGGAGCCAGGTCCTCGGGCAGCGCGACGGTGGTCAGGTCGTCGGCCGTCAGGGGGCGACCGGGGGCGAGGTCACGCGCGGCGGCGACGACCAGGACCGAGGGCGGGGCGGGCGGAGCGAGGGCGGGGAGTGCGGTCAGCACGCCGAGGCCGACGAGCAGACCTGAGAGCAGCGCGCGGTGCTTGCGGACGTACCGGTGCACCTCGTGGGACTTCACGGCAGCACCAGGTCGTGGTCGATGCCCTCGAGGGCATCGGGGCAAGGGCAGGTGCGGTCCTGGGGGAGGGCGACGACCACGTCGTGCAGGAGCGTTCGAAGCCGGGCGGTGTTCTCGCCGAAGACCCGGAACACCTCCTCCTGTTTCACGGCGGCCGCCCCTTCGACGCCTGCGTCGAGATCGGTGACGAGGGCGATCGCTGTGTAACAGAGCGCAAGCTCCCGGGCGAGCACGGCCTCCGGGTGGCCGGTCATGTTGATGAGTGACCACCCCTGGGCGGAGTACCACCGCGACTCGGCGCGGGTGGAGAACCGCGGCCCCTCGATCACCACCATCGTCCCGCCGTCGACGGCCGGCCAGTCGCGCGCCGTCGCGAGCACCGCGGCCCGGCCGGCGGGGCAGTAGGGGTCGGCGAAGGACACGTGCACGGCCCCGGTCTCGTGGAAGGTCTGCGGCCGACCGCTGGTGCGGTCCACGAGCTGGTCGGGGACGACGAGGGTGCCCGGACCCAGGCGCGGCTGCAGCCCGCCGACAGCGCAGGGCGCCAGCACCTGGCGGACGCCGAGGGAGCGCAGGGCCCACAGGTTTGCGCGGTAGGGGATGCGGTGGGGAGGGAAGCGGTGGTCGGCGCCATGGCGCGGCACGAAGGCGACGCGCCGGTCACCGACGTCGCCGACGACGATCGGATCGCTGGTCTCGCCGTACGGCGTCGGGACGTGCAGGGTCTGTGCGTGCTCGAGGAAGGCGTAGAAGCCGGAGCCGCCGATGACGCCGATGGTGGGTGCGCTCATGCGCGCACCCTAGGGAGCGGCCCTCACCTGGTGGCGCGCTCGTCCACAGGTCAGGTCGCGGCGGGGGTGCTCGCCGGCGCGCTCTTGGTCTCGGACTTGGACGTCTCCGCCTTCTTCTCCGGCTTGCTGGTCGTCTCGGTGGCGCTCGTGCTCTTGCTGCGGGAGTCGGTCTTGTAGAACCCGCTGCCCTTGAACACCACGCCGACGGCCGAGAACACCTTGCGCAGGGCGCCGCTGCACTCCGGGCACTCGGTCAGGGCTGCGTCGGAGAACGACTGCACCGCCTCGAGCTCGTGGCCGCACGCGGTGCAGGCGTACTGGTAGGTGGGCACGGTGTTTCCTCCTGGCACTCAAGACCTGCGAGTGCCAATTCTGCGGTACGGCGGTGACCGGCGTCCACCGGCCCCCTCCGGTGTGATGTGTGACTCTCTGTGACGGAGTGTGGCGAGGGCCCAACGGGGGCAGGCTCTCCCAGAAGGTGATGCGGGAGGACCCGTGCTCGCGCGTGGAGAGGAAGCCATGACCGCCCGGACCGCTGACGTGCTGGGCGGTCGCTATGAGCTCGGCGCGCTCATCGGCCAGGGAGGCGTGGCGCAGGTCTTCCGCGCGCGCGACCGCGTGCTGGAACGTGACGTCGCCGTCAAGCTCTTCGGCCCCGGCATCGACCTGAACGCGGCGGAGCGTGAACGCGCCGAGATGCGCACGCTCGCCTCGCTGTCGCACCCCCACCTGGTGACGCTGCACGACGCGGGCACCGACGAGGAGCATCCGCCGGCCCGGTCGTACCTGGTCATGGCGCTGGTGGATGGGCAGAGCCTGTCCGAGCGGCTGCACACCGGCGCGCTGCCAGAGCCCCGGGTGCGCGACCTCGGGATCAAGGTGGCCGAGGCGCTGGGCTACGTGCACAGCCGCGGGGTGGTGCACCGCGACATCAAGCCGGCCAACATCTTGCTCGACCGAGACGGTCGCCCCTTCCTCACCGACTTCGGCATTGCCCGCGCGCTGGGTGCGGCTGCTCTCACCGCGGTCGGCGACACCGTCGGCACAGCCGCCTACCTGAGCCCGGAGCAGGTCCGCGGCCAAGGGGTTGGCCCGGCGTCGGACGTGTACGCGCTGGGTCTGGTGCTGCTCGAGGCCCTCACCGGAGTCCGTGAGTACCAAGGGAACACCGCCGAGACCGCGGTGGCGCGCCTGAGCCGATCTCCCCGCATCGATGAGTCCCTGCCTGCTGACTGGCGCGAGCTGCTGGCAGCGATGACCGCGACCGAGCCCGAGGACCGCCCCACGGCGGAGCAGGTGGTCACGCAGCTCAGTGGAACGGCAGATGCTGATGCCACGCGCCTCATCTCCTCCGTCGCCGCGCCGCCCGCTGACCACACCCGGCTGCTCACGACCGCCCTGCCCGCCGAACCCGCCCCGCCACAGGTCGCAGGCCGTGCCATGCCGTACGTCGCGACCGCCCTCGGTGCTGCGCGCCGGGCTGACGACGCGCTCTGGCGCGAGGTACGTCGAGCCCCCCGCTTGTGGGACGACACCTGGTCGCGTGCGCGTCCGTGGCTGCGCGAGCGGCGTACGGCGATTGCCGTGGCTCTTGGAGCCCTGTTGCTCCTGCTGGTCGTCATCACCGTTGCTTCGGAGAACTCCGCCGCCCCTGCGGCCCCCGCCGACCCCCCGGCAGGTGCCCCTGGCCCGAGCCGGCTCGCGCCGGACCTCGACCGCCTGCACGAGTTGGTGCAGCCATGAGACGCCAGGTCCTCGGAACGCTGGTCGCCGCCGTACTCCTCGCGGGGTGTGGCAGCGAGCGCGCCGTGACCACCAGTGCGAGCGAGGTCCTCACCGCCGACGTCGCCCGGCTCAAGGCTGCCGCGACCTCGGGGACCTCGGCCGAGGTGGCGCGGGCCGCCGACCGCCTTCGCACCGACGTGGGCACGCAGCGGACCAGCGGTGACCTGAGCGCCGAGCGCGCCGCGGCGATCCTGGACCAGCTTGCCCGGGTGCTCGCCGACACGGCTGCGCGACCGCTCCCCACGCCCAGCCCGAAGCCGGTGAGCACCGGTGACAGCGACCGTCACGAAGGCGACGGGGACAAGGGTCGCGGTAAGGGCAAGGACTAGCCCGCTCCCGTGGAATAGTTGCGGGCGCAACGACTGTTGTGACAGGGTGAGAGCTCGAAGGGAGCACCCCCCATGGCCGTCCACCGCCTGAACCATGCAGTCCTCTACGTCCGAGACGTGGAACGCACCGTCGCCTTCTACGAGCAGGTGTTCGGCTTCACGAAGGTGGCCGGCTTCCCTGGGGCGGCGTTCCTCAAGGCCCCCGCATCGACCAACGACCACGACCTGGGGCTGTTCCAGGTCGGGGCCGACGCGGCATCCTCAGCTGCCGGTCGCGGCGCGGTCGGGCTCTACCACCTCGCGTGGGAGGTGGAGACGCTCGAGGACCTCGAGGAGCACCTCGGCCGACTCGCAGACGCCGGTGCGCTGAGCGGGATGAGCGACCACGGCACGACGAAGTCCCTGTACGGCCACGACCCTGACGGGCTGGAGTTCGAGGTCGTATGGCTGGTGCCGGCGCACCTGCTCGACGGCTCCCAGCTGTCGGACGACCCGCGCCCCAAGCCGCTGGACCTGGAGAAGGAGAAGGCGAGGTACGGCGGGCAGACCCGTGGCGGGTTGGGCATCTCGATCCCACTCGGGGTCAGCCTCTGACTTGGGCGTAACGTCCCGGGGCATGGCCTGGGACCTGCTCGTAGACCGCTCTGACCTTTCGCGCACCTCGCTCGTGGAGGTCCCGACGCCGGACCTCGCCGACGGCCAGGTGCTGTTGCGCGTGGACCGCGTCGGCATGACGGCGAACAACGTGACCTACGCCGCCTTCGGTGAGGCGATGCGCTACTGGGACTTCTTCCCTGCGCCGGCAGGCTGGGGCCGCGTGCCGCTGTGGGGGTTCTGCGAGGTCGAGCAGTCCCGAGCCCCGGGCGTGGAGGTCGGGACGCGGCTGTACGGCTACCTCCCGACGAGCAGCCACCTCGTCGTCGAACCGGGCAAGCTCGACGGGGACAGCTTCCGGGACGCCAGCGCGCACCGTCAGCACCTCCCCTCGCCGTACAACGGTCTCACTGCGACGACTCAAGACCCGGCGTACGACGCCTCCCTGGAAGACCTGCAGGTGCTCTACCGGCCGCTGTTCATGACGTCCTTCATGCTCGCGGACTTCCTGCGTGACAACGACTTCTTCGGGGCCGAGACCGTGGTGCTCTCCAGCGCCTCGAGCAAGACGGCGTACGGCACGGCCTTCCTGCTCGAGGGCGTGCGCACCGTGGGGCTGACGAGCGTCTCCAACGCGGGCTTCGTCGACTCCCTCGGCTGCTACGACGAGGTGTTGCCCTACGACACCTTCACCTTGCCGACGGGTCCCACTGTGTACGTCGATGTGGCGGGGGACGCGGCGCTTCGCCGGCGGGTGCACGAGGACGCGCAGCTTGTGCACTCGGTGGTTGTCGGCGCGGCGCACCATGGGGCGGCACCGGACCCCTCCGACGTCGACCTGCCGGGACCGCGGCCTGCCTTCTTCTTCGCCCCCGACCAGATGCGCAAGCGGTACGCCGAGTGGGGGCCGGACGGGGTGGAGACCGAGCACGCCAAGGCGTGGGCCAGGTTCGCGCCCGTGGTGCAGGACTGGGTCGACGTCACCGTCGGCACAGGCCCCGAGGGGTTGCGATCGGCTTGGCTCGAGGTGCTGGCCGGGGGCGTGGCTCCGCGGACTGGCCACGTCGTCCAGCTCTAGGCCGGCTGGTGCCGCCCCACAGCCGGGGCGGGACCGGGGTCAGACCACCTGCTGCAGCCGCCCGGTCTTGACGTCGTAGATGAAGCCGCCGATCTCGGTGCCCGGCCGCAGGTAGGCCGAGCTTCGGACGCGCTGCACGTCCAGAGCGAGGGCGGCGAGCTGGTCGTCCATCGTGCGGAACTCCAGCGAGCGCGTGTCGATGCCGGAGGTCCTGAGGATCTCGGCGTGCACCTCGTCGTCGGTCGCGGAGGCCATCTTGCAGTCGGTGTGCTCCACCACCATGACCCGATCCACGCCCAACAGGTGGGTCGCGAGCACCAGCGTGCGGAGCACGTCGTCGGTGACCCGCCCCCCAGCGTTGCGCAGGATCTTCGCGTCGCCCTTCTCCAGCCCGAGCATGCTGAGCGGGTCGATGCGTGAGTCCATGCAGGTGACGAGGGCGAGGCCACGGGCGGCCCGGCCGGCGCGGCCGGTGGACTCGAAGGTGGCGGCGTAGTCGGCGTTGGCAGCGAGGACGTCGTCGAAAGTGGTCACGTCTCCATCTTCCCCGAGCCCGGTGACCGGATGACAACCAGCCCGTTGCCTTCTGATGCCACGGCCCTCACGGGTACGTCGTGTGGCTCGTGAGGCACGGCTTCGACCAGCTCGTCGTCGTGCAGCAGGGCGACGGTGAACCCGGTGGCCCGGGCCAGCGCGCGATCGTAGGAGCCTCCACCCTTGCCCAGGCGGTTGCCCTCCCGGTCCACCAGCAAGGCCGGGACGAGCACCAGGTCGCAGTCGGCGATGGCCGTCAGTCCGAGTCGCTCCCCGGTGGGCTCCTTCAGCCCGCGGCGACCGGGGGCGAGCGTGCCGTCGTACCGGGCCCAGTCGAGGTCGCCGTCGGCCAGCAGCACGGGAAGCAGCCAACCGCGCTGCGGCGGGACGTAGGGCTCCGCGCCGAAGCCGACGTAGGAGGCCACCGAGGCCGCTCCTGACAGCAGGTCGGCGAGGACGGCGGTCAGGTCCACGGGAGCCTTGCGCGATCGGCGTGATTCAGCCTGTTGGCGCATGGTTTGTTTCCGCAACATCGTGGGACAATCACACCACGCGATCAGGGGAGGACAGGTGACCCTGCGCTGGCGGCTGACCCTCGCCTTCGTCGTGGTGGTGCTCGTGCCACTTATGGTCGGCGCGGTCCTGGTGTCCCGGTCGTTCCCCGCCGCCATCGAGCAACGGCAGCAGGCAGCGGTGGCTTCCTCCGCCCGGTTGGTTGCCCAGCTGCTGCGGGACGGTTGCGAGAAGACGCGGGCGACCGCGGAGGCCATCGGCCGGGCAGCGGGGGCGGGTGCTGCTGCCGAGACCGCAGCGGTCGGGGCCTCGCTCGTGCAGCGGCGCCTCGCCGACGGCGTCCGGGTGACAGGGCGCGATGGCCGCGTGGTGGTGCAGACCGGCAGCCTCCCGGTCGCGCCCGTGGACTGTGCGTCTGGCCAGGCAGAGGACGGGCACCTGGCTGCCGTCGTCCCGCTGCTCGACCCACGCGGCCAGGTCATCGGCACGGCCCTCGCGTCGCTCGACGTCGGCGGCACGCTGCTCACCCAGATCCGCGGTGCGCTCGGAGACGCCGATGTTGTGCTGCTGGCTGCGGACGGAACCCCGGTCGCCGCGACCCGTGGTCTGTCCCGACATGTGCTCGAGGCCGGCCTCCGACACTCTGAGGGGGTGCAGAGCTCGGGGTGGGTCGTGGCCGGACTCGTCAGCGCCACCGGCCAACCGTTCGGCGTCGTGATCGGACAGCGCTCGGCCGAGGCCCCGGGCCTGCTCGTCGACGCTGGCCTGGTCACGCTGCTGGCGCTGGTGGCCGCGGTGGGCATCGCAGTGGTCCTGGCCCGCGCCACGACCAGCCCGTTGGAGCAGTTGAACGAGGCCGCTGCCCGGGTCGCCGCCGGTGACCTCTCCACCCTCATCGAGGTGCGTTCCAAGGACGAGGTCGGCCAGCTCGCCCACACCTTCAACGAGATGACCGAGGACCTACGCACCTACGTCGGGCAGCTTCAGGCCAGCCGGGACGAGCTGCAGAACGGCCTCGCTCGATTGGGTGAAACCCTCGCCGGCAGCCACGACCTGGACCGGATCCTGCACGTGGTGCTGGAGTCCGCGATGGCCTCGGCCCGCGCCAGCGGCGGCATGGTCATGCTGCTCTCGCCCGGCCGCGACCAGCTCGTCGTCGCGGCGGCCGAAGGCCTGGACATCCCGCTGGACCTTCGGGTCGCTGTGGGCGAGGGCATAACCGGAGGCGTGGCTCTGCAAGGCGAGCCGGTCAAGGGCCGGGTCGGTCATGGCCCGGGCGAGCTGTGGCCGGCGCCGGGGGAGCCGACCGGCACGAGCTGCATCGCCGTACCTCTGAAGTCCTCGGGCACCGTCATCGGGGTGCTCGACCTGTTCGGGTCGGTGCTGCCCAACGGCTTCGACGACAGCGATGTGGCCACCATCCGGACCTTCGCGGCGCAGGCGACCGTCGCCGTCGACAACGTGCTGCTGCACGAGGAGGCGCAGCGGCTGTCGATCACCGATGGGCTGACGGGGCTGTACAACTACCGCTTCTTCACGATGTCGGTCACCAAGGAGATCGAGCGCGCGTCGCGGTTCGAGCGCCCCCTGGCGCTGTTGATGCTCGACCTTGACCACTTCAAGGACGTCAACGACAGCTTCGGCCACCAGCGGGGAGACGCCGTGCTCATCGAGTTGGCCGGGCGCATCCGCGCCGAGGCCCGTGACGTCGACACCGTGGCCAGGTACGGCGGGGAGGAGCTCGTCGTGGTCCTCCCCGAGACCGACGAGGTCGGGGCCCGCCAGGCCGCGGAGCGCTTGTGCAACGCGATCCGGCGCAAGCCCTTCGGGGACCCCGGCCAGCCGCCGATCAACCTCACCGTGTCCGTGGGTGTTGCCGTCTTCCCGTTGCACGGAAGCACCGCGAGCTCGCTGCTGGCCTGCGCCGACGCCGCGCTGTATGAGGCGAAGCACGCGGGACGCAACACCTGGCGCGTCTCCGACGGCGGCGCAGCCCGATAGGTTGCAGTCCATGACGATCAGCAAGGCGGTCATCCCTGCAGCGGGCTTGGGGACACGTTTCCTGCCGGCGACCAAGGCAGTGCCGAAGGAGATGCTGCCGGTCGTCGACACCCCCGCGATCCAGTACGTCGTGGAGGAGGCGGTTGCGGCCGGCCTGCTCGATGTCCTCATGGTCACGGGGAGGGGAAAGCGACCGCTCGAGGACCACTTCGACCGGGCCGTCGAGCTCGAGCAGGTGCTCGAGGCCAAGGGCGAGACGGGCAAGCTCGACGCGATCCGCCGCGCGACGGACCTGGCCCAGATCCACTACGTGCGCCAAGGCGACCCGAAGGGGCTCGGACACGCCGTACTCGTTGCGGAGGGGCATGTGGGGCACGAGCCGTTCGCGGTGCTGCTCGGCGACGATCTGGTGGACCCGCGGGACCCGCTGCTGGCCACGATGATCGAGGTGCAGAAGCGGGAGGGCGGCAGCGTCGTCGCGCTCATGGAGGTGCCTGCGGACCAGATCAGCATGTACGGCTGCGCGCAGATCGAAGGCGGCGAGCAGGCGTCGGGCGACGTCGTGCGGATCACCGGGCTCGTGGAGAAACCGCCCGCCGGCGAGGCGCCCAGCAACCTGGCGATCATCGGCCGCTACGTCCTGTCGCCGACAGTCTTCGAGGTGCTGCACCGCACGGCTCCCGGACGCGGCGGCGAGATCCAGCTCACCGATGCGTTGCAGGAGCTCACGACCCTCGAGCCCGTCCACGGCGTGGTGTTTCGCGGTCGTCGTTACGACACCGGGGACCGCCTCGACTACCTCAAGACGGTGGTGCGCCTGGCGTCGGAGCGCGAGGACCTCGGGCCTGAACTGCTCGACTGGCTCCGCGAGTGGCTGCCCCAGCAGTGAGGACCTTCGACGAGCACCTGGCTGAAGTCCTGCAGGTCGTGCAGCCGCTCGCGCCCCTGGAGCTCGGCCTGCTGGACGCGCACGGCTGCGTGCTCGCCGAGGACGTGGTGGCACCGCACCCGCTGCCCGGCTTCGACAACAGCGCGATGGACGGGTACGCCGTGCGGGCCGCCGATGTGCAGCACGTCCCGTGCGTGCTGCCGGTCGTGGGTGACGTCGCGGCGGGTCCGGCGGCTTCGATCTCGGTGCAGCAAGGGTTGTCCGTCCGGATCATGACCGGGGCGTTCCTGCCCGCGGGTGCCGACGCCGTGGTGCCGGTCGAGCACACCGACGGCGGTCTGGCACAGGTGCGCATCGATCGGGTGCCCTCGCCGGGCCAGCACATCCGCCGCGCCGGCGAGGACGTGCGGCCTGGTGAGGTGGTGCTGGCCGCAGGCACGCACCTGGGCGCCGCCCAACTCGGCCTCGCTGCCGCTGTCGGACGGGCCCGGCTGTTGGTGCGCCCGCGGCCGCGCGTGGTGGTTGTCAGCACGGGCGATGAGCTCGTCGAGCCGGGCGGGGTGCTGCGTCCCGGGCAGATCCACGACAGCAACAGCGTCGCGCTGACCGCGGCGTGCACCGAGGCCGGAGCGATCGCCTATCGCGTCGGGATCATTCCCGACGACGGACCGCGTCTGCTCGACGCCCTCGAGGACCAGCTCGTCCGGGCCGACCTGCTGCTCACCAGCGGCGGCGTGTCGGTCGGCGCCTACGACGTGGTCAAGGAGGTGCTCTCGCGCCTCGGCACGGTGGGCTTCCACAAGGTCGCCATGCAGCCGGGGATGCCGCAGGGGTTCGGGGTCATCGGGCCGGACCGGACGCCGGTCTTCGGGCTGCCGGGAAACCCGGTGAGCGCGATGGTGTCCTTCGAGGCCTTCGTCCGCCCCGCGCTGCGCCGCATGCTCGGTGCGCCCGTCGTGACCCGCCCCGTCATCTCAGCCGTCACCACCGAGGACCTGCGCTCCCCGAGCGGCAAGCGCTCCTTCCTGCGGGTGCGCCTTGACGTCGTTGAGGGCAGGTACGTCGTGACTCCCGTGTCCGGGACCGGCTCGCACCTGGTGGCAGGGTTGTCCCGCGCGAACGCGTTCGCTGTCGTCCCGGAGGGCGTGGAGCTGGTCGCGGCCGGGGAGCCGGTGCAGGTGATGATGCTCGAGCGGCGTTCGTCGTGAGCGAGGGCTTCACCCACCTCGATGACGCCGGCGCGGCGCGGATGGTCGACGTCGCCGGCAAGCAGGTCACCGTGCGGGAGGCGACCGCCGAGGGACGCGTCGAGCTGTCCGCCGACTGCGTCGCGCTGCTGCGCGGCGAGGGGCTGCCCAAGGGTGATGTGCTCGCGGTCGCCCGGGTCGCGGGCATCATGGCGGCGAAGAAGACCCCCGAGCTCATCCCGCTGTGCCACCCCATCGCGGTCCACGGCGTGACGGTCGACCTGACGGTCGACGACGCGGGGGTCGCGGTCACCGCGACCGTCCGCACGGCCGACCGCACCGGGGTGGAGATGGAGGCGCTCACCGCCGTCACCGTGGCCTGCCTGACCGTCATCGACATGACGAAGTCCGTCGACCCGCGCAGCACGATCGGCGGCGTGCGGGTGCTCAGCAAGAGTGGCGGGAAGACCGGCCAGTGGGAGCGGTAGACGGGCTGCCTCCGGGCGCGCGCGCGGCCGTCATCACGGTCTCGGACCGATCGCACGGCGGGCTCCGGCACGACGAGTCCGGGCCGCTGCTGGCGTCGCTGCTGGCCGCGCTCGGCTTCGCGGTCAGCGAGGTCGTGATCGTGCCGGACGAGCGCCCGGCCATCAGCGAGGCGGTGACTGCGGCCGCGGCGGAGCATGACCTCGTCGTCACCACTGGCGGCACCGGTCTGAGCCCTCGGGATGTGACGCCAGAGGCGGTGCTGCCCCTGCTCGACCGGCAGGTGCCCGGGATCGCCGAGGCCCTCCGTCAGCAGAACCGGTCCGCCGTACCGACGACGATCTTGTCGCGGGCCGTGGCCGGCACCATCGGACCTGCCCTGGTCGTCACCCTGCCGGGCTCGACGGGAGGCGTCCGCGATGGCGTGGCCGTGCTCGCCCCCGTCGTGGGGCACGCGGTCGCGCAACTGCGCGGCGGCGACCACTGATGGGCACACCCGGCTGGCCGGCGAAGCTCTTCGAGGGGCGGGTGGGCCTGCGGCCGTTGCGGATGCGCGATGCCGAACGCTGGAGCGAGCTGCGACTGCGCGACGAGCAGTGGCTGGCGCCCTGGGAGGGCCGGCCCCCGGGGGCGCCGGAGTCCACCTGGGCCGAGCGGCACAGCCATGCGGCGTACGGCGCAGCGCTTCGGGTGTGGCGACGCGAGGCGAAGGCCGGACGGTCGCTGCCGTTCGCCATCACCTACGACGGGGAGCTGGTCGGGCAGATCACCGTGATGAGCATCGTGTTGGGTGCCTTCCGCTCCGGCTCGATCGGGTACTGGGTGACGCGGGACTTCGCAGGCCGGGGCGTCGCGCCGACGGCGGTGGCGATGCTCGTCGACCACTGCTTCACCGAGGTCGGCCTGCACCGGATCGAGGTCAACATCCGTCCGGAGAACGCGCCCTCACGGCGGGTCGTGGACAAACTCGGCCTGCGGCAGGAGGGCGAGCACGAGCGGTTCCTGTTCATCGACGGCGCTTGGCGTGATCACCTGACCTTCGCCGTCACGACCGAAGAGGTGCCCCAGGGGCTGCTGGCACGGTGGCGGTCTCACCACAACGTGTGAAAGACAGGCGACACACCGAGCCAGGTCCACCGGCAACGGCGAATGGCTCACTACGGTCGAACCCGTGGGTAGCGGCTTGATCCTCCTGGTGATCGTGGGAGCGTGGCTCGCCGTCCTCGTGCCGATGGCGCTGCGCAGCCACGACACTGCTGCGTCCCTCACCTCGGTGGACAAGTTCAGCGACGCGATGCGGGTGCTGTCCCGTCGCGAGGAGCGCCGCGAAGAGCGCCGGGCCGTCGTCCTGCCGCCCCGCCCCTCCGTCGAGGTCGACCTCGGACCGGTCCTGACGGTCGCCGAGCGCCGCCGCCGGACGCTGATGGTGTTGCTGGGTACGGCGTTGCTCAGCCTTGGCCTCGCCCTGTTCGGGGTCCCGCTCATGCTGGGGCTGCACGTCACCTGCGACCTGCTGCTCGTCGGCTTCGTCGTCCACCTGCGCCGGCAGGCGGTCCTCAAGGCCCAACGGGCGGCGCGCCAGCGGGTCCGCCGTGCGCCCCTTCTCGCTCCTGCAGCCGCACCGGCGCAGGCCTCGCGGGTGGTCGGCATCCCCGAGCGGATGCCACGCCGGCCGGAGCCGCTCGGCATCACCCTGCCCGCTCCGGCGGCCCGGTACGACGACGCCTCCGCGGCCGCCCCCCTCACCGTCGACACCAGCTGGAGCCCGGTGCCTGTGCCGGTTCCGACGTACGTCGGCAAGGCCGTTGCGCCCTCCCGGCCGCCCCGCGTGCTGGATCTCACCAAGCCCGGCGAGTGGACCGCGACCCTTGAGGACAGCGGTCTGGAGATCCTCGACGACGGCCCCGAGCTCGAGGAGATCCTGGACCGTCGGAGGGTCTCCGGAGGCTGGTAGCCTCGTGCTCCTCCGCACCACCGCGGGGCTGTGGCGCAGTCCGGTAGCGCACCTCGTTCGCATCGAGGGGGTCAGGGGTTCGAATCCCCTCAGCTCCACCAAAGTGCTCGGAGGGCAACCCTGCACCTCGTGCACGCCGATCGAGTACGAACTACCTCCCGCCCGGGATTCCGGGCGGGAGGTTTGCTTTTCGGCCGCGTCGCTAGTCTCGCGGGCGGCTCGTTCTGCTCGGCGCTGGTCTGGCCGTTGACGACGCCGTCGTCCACGTCGGCCTGGCGCACCCAGCGGCGTACCGACTCCACCGAGAGATCAAAGTCGGCAGCGACCTCGGCATGGCTCAGGTCACCTCGGCGGGCGACCCGGACAGCGTCCCGCTTGAACTCGCGTGGGAACGGCTTGGGCACAGCGACATCCTTCCTGCAGGATCACGTCCCACAGATGGAGTGTCAACCAGCCCTGCAGCAGTCCCCTCCTCCACCACCTCGGCATCGAACGCACTGCGGCATAGACAAGCCTTTGTCGTCCTTGCTTCGCAAGCCACTAGCCGCAGGTCGTAGCGACCTTAAACGGCAGCCGGCGATTCCCCGACCCCTGCTTATCGATCGCGGCAACAATCGAATCGGAGTCGCCGGTTGGCGTGAGCGGGTCCACCCGCCAGCTCTTCATGTAGGTGCCTGTGCTGTCCGTTTTACCGCTGCTGTCCCATCCCCCGTGGACTTGGCCGTCCTTATCGTCTGGGTATCGCGTGTTAAAGATGACGGTCATGCCCGGCCGGGCGTGCAGGGTCAGCGTCATCGACCCTCCCGGCCTCACACAGGTGACGGAGAGGGTGGCATTGAGCACTTCTGGGCTCCGCTGCGGTGTCCGGGGCGCCGGGCTGCTGCTCGCTGATCCGGCGCCGGGCCCGGCTGTGCTGCTCGGCATCGAACCGGCCGAGGCGGGCGCCGACGAACCGGCCACGGAAGGCGCGGAAGCCGACGGCGTGCTCGTCACGGCCGCGAAGGCTGAAGCCGTCGACGTGGAGGAGGCGGCCTGGTTGCCGCCGGACGACCCGCCGCATCCCGTAAGTGCGAGCAGCTGGATCAGCAGCGCCGCGCGAAAAGCACGATCAGCCACCAGCCACCTCCGGGAAGTTGGGATTTGACTGCAGACCCAGCGACCGCCGCGCTTGCTGGAGGACCAGCGCGCCACGATCGTAGGTGGCATCCGCGCGCTCTGCATGACGGATCCCGACCGCCACTTTCTGCTCCCGCGGCGCGCCCGGCGCGGCGAGCGCCGCCTCACGGAAGGCCGTCGCGGCGGCGACGTACTCGTCAAGGGCACTCAGGAACGCCTGGTGTGCGGGCGTCAGCGCGTCAGGAGAGGGCACCTGCTCGATCTTCGCCCTGACAAGGCGTAGCGACGAGATCCAACCGTCAGCCTCGATTGCGATCACCGACAGCGGGACGATGTGCTTGTAGCGCAGGTCGTCCAGCGCAGGCTTCATGCCCTGCTGCACGACGCGACCGCCGTCCTGGACCAACGGCAGCAGCTTGCCCTCATACGCGAGCAGCGCTGGGCGCTGCAGGGTCGAGTCGCCCGAGGACGAGGACCCGGTGGTGCCGATGAGCACGGCACCGATCGTCGCCACGACGACCAGGGGAGCTAGTGCCAACCACCGACGAGTCACCTCGCAGCCGCCGTCTCGGCACCGCCGAGGTAGGAGGTGACGATCGCGGGGTGGCTGGCGAGCTCGTCGCTGTCGCCGGACAGCACGACCGAGCCCTTCGCCAGGACGTACGCGCGGTGCGAGTGCTCGAGAGCGAGATGGACGAACTGCTCGACGATGAGCAGGCTGGTCCCGGCTGCGGTGACCTCGCCGAGGATGTCGAACAGCTGGGCGACGACCTGCGGAGCCAGCCCGAGTGACAGCTCGTCGACGACGAGCAGGCGAGGGTCACACATCAACGCGCGCGCGACGCCGAGCATCTGCGCCTCGCCGCCCGACAGCGTCGAGGCCCGCTGCGACGACCGTTCCCGGAGCCGCGGGAACAGGTCGAACATCCGCTCGACCCGCTCGTCGCGCAAGGACGTCGGACGCCGCGTCGGCCAGAAGCCGAGGTGCAGGTTGTCGAGCACCGACAGGTCGCGGAACAACTCGCGTCCCTCAGGCAGCAGCGTGACCGAGCGTCGGACGACGTCGTACGCCGGCATACCGGCGATGTCCTCACCGTCGAAGAGCACCTGTCCGGATGTCGGTGCCAGCAGACCCGCCACGGTTTTGAGCAGCGTCGACTTACCCGCCCCGTTGGCACCGACGACGGCGACGATCTCACCGGCACCGACGTGCAGATCGACGTCGCGCAGGGCGCGCACGGCGCCGTAGCTCACGTTGAGCCCGCGTACATCGAGCAAGGGCTTCATGCCGACACCGCCTCGGACTCGTTCTCAGGAGCGCCGAGGTATGCGGCGACGACGAGTGGGTTCGCCCGGACCTCGTCCGGCGGCCCGTCGGCCACGAGCTTGCCGTGGACAAGCACATACATGTGGTCGGACACAGCGGTGACCATCCGCACATCGTGCTCGATCAGGAGCAGCGACAGGCCGAGGCGGTCGCGCAGGTCGGTGAGCAGCGCGGACAGCTGGTCGGTCTCTGCGTTGTCCAAGCCCGACGCCGGTTCATCGAGCATCACGACAGGAGCCCCGGTCACCAACGTGCGGGTGATCTCGACGCGGCGGAGCACGCCGAACGGGAGCCCGGCGACGGTGCGGTCGGCGACGTCCTCGAGATGCATGAAGCGGATCGCCTGCCGGACGGTCTCCTCCGCGGCCGCCTCCATCCGCACACCTCGCCGCGTCAGCAGGATGTGCGAGTGCAGGCCGGTCGGGTTGTTGGAGTGGGTCGCGACGAGCAGGTTCTCGTACACCGACAGCTGCGGGAACAGCTGCACCGCCTGGAAGGTGCGGCCGAGCCCCATGGCCGCGCGCTCATGGACCTCCAGCGATGTAACGTCCTTGCCGAACAGCGAGACGCTGCCCGACGTGGGCACGACGAGCCCGGAGATCGCGTTGAACAGCGTTGTTTTGCCGGCGCCGTTGGGGCCGATCAGTCCGACGATCTGGCCGGGCTCGACGCGCAGGCTCGCCTTGTCGACCGCGAGCAGCCCGTCAAACTCCACCCGCACGTTGCGCACGTCGATGACCGGCTGGCCCGCCGGCAGACTGCCGCGCTTCTGGTCGAGCAGGTCGTGCCCGACGGTCTGGTGCGAGATGGCGACGGGCGGCTGGACCGTCGCGACGGGGAGCCGGATCGGTCGGGGCTCGGCCAGCACCAGGCCAGCCCGGACGGGCGCGTGACGAGAGCGCCGCGTGGGCAGTGTGGGCAGCCACGAGCGCAGCCGCGCACCGCTGCCCTGCCCGCTCGGCACCGCCGACGTGGTCCGGCGCGCCAGGGCTGTGAGCGGAGGGCCGAAACGAGCCACAACGGCGGGCGGAAGCGCAGCCAGACCGCCCGGATACACCAGCAACACGATGGCGAGCAGGAGCGACGACACCACGTCGAGGTATCCGGACAGGGCGCTGACGCGGAAGAACAGCTCGTTGAGCCCCGAGAAGATGATCGACGCGGCAACGCAGCCGCCAAGGCTCTGGAGCCCGCCGACGACCGCGACCGCCAACAACAACAGCGAGACACTGAGCGAGAACTGCGCGCTGACAACGGTCCCCTGGCTCATGAACGTGAGGTTGCCGCCCACACCTGCGATCGCACCGGCCAGCGCGAACGCGATCAGTTTGTAACGGCGTACGTCGATGCCGAGGGACGCCGCCGCGGTCTCCGACCCGCGGATCGCGAAGAAGGCGCGCCCGGTCTTGGAATCCCGCAGGTTTAGCAGCCCGAAGATGACGGTGGCCGCCACCGCCAGGACCACGAAGTAGAACGTCTGCCGGTTGCTGAAGTCGAAGAAGGGTTTCGTGCCCTCCGCGCCGACCGGCTTCACCTGCGCGCTGGAGCTGCCGCCCTGGCCGGAGAACCACGGTGCGACAAACAGGTAGGCATCCGCCATGTAGGCGAAGATCAGCGTCGCGACCGCGAGGTAGAGGCCGCGTACGCGCAGGGCGACGACGCCGAGGACCAACGCGGAGGCGGCTGCGATGAACGCGGCGAAAACCAGGTTGAGCGGAAACGGCACATCCATCCCGCGGATCAGGAGCCCAGTCGAGAACGCCCCGATGCCGATGAACGCGCCCTGGCACAGCGAGATCTGGCCGACCCATCCGGTGAGCAGGACGATGGAGGCGGCGCCAATGACGAACAGGCCGGCCTGGATCGCGTCGCCGAGCAGGGAGAATGGCGGGTGCAGGAACGGCCAGCCGAGCAGGGCGAGGAGCATCGCGTAGCGCCACATCCGGATGGGGACGCCGAGCAGCCGTCGCCTGGCGACGGGCAGGCTCGGGACGAAGCGGCGGCGACCGGCGGTGTTCTCGGCCGAACCGGTGGTCTGCTCAGCGCGGATGTCGCTGCCGCTGTACTTGCCACCACGCAGATACATCACCGTGAGGGCGATGATCGTGAGCGCGAGCTGGGGCAGACCCAGCTGGCCGGCGAAGGACCGCAGCGGCGTGATGAGCCCGACGGCCGGGACCAGGCCCTGTAGGAACCCGACGCAGGCCGCACCGACGAGGACGCCGGGCAGCGACGCGAGCCCACCGATGAGCGCCGCGACGAACGCCGGCAGCATCTGCAGCGACAGGTTGTACGGGCTGAGGTTGTTCACGCCGCCGAGCAGCACGCCGGCCAGTCCGGCGAGCGAGCCTCCGATGAGCCAGGCCACCCGCGCGCTGCGATCAGGGTCGATGCCGACGAGTGCGGCCGCGACGCGGTTGTCAGCGGCGCCGCGCAGGGACAGCCCGAGGTCGGTGAACCGGAACAACGCGAGCAGCCCGGCGGCCGCGACCAGCGCCGTGGCGAACAGTCCGAGATCGCCGTAGAACAGCGTGCTGCCCTGGAGCTTGAGTCCGCCCGCGGGGAAGATCCGCGGACCGATCAGCGGGGTCGTGCCGTAGTGCTTGGCGACGAGCGCGACGACGAGACCGAACATCGCGATTGTGCCGACGGTCTGGGCCGTCGGTCCCTGCCGACGAAGGGGCCGGACGAAGATCCGCTCGGTCAGCATCCCGAGCGCGCCGCCGGAGGCGATGGCGATCGGAACGCCGAGGAGCATCGGCAGCCCACGCTGATGCATGTCGTACAGCAGGTAGGCCGGCAGCATCGCCATCGCCCCGTGCGCGAGGTTGAGCACCCGCGACGCGCGGAAGATCACGACGATGCCGACGCCAAGAATGGCGTAGGCCCCGACGAGCGGCAGCGACAGCAGCAGGTAGATCAGAACGTCGAGCACGGGTCAGCGCCCTTCTTTGGGCGTGTCCTGGCCGAGCCACGGGTCCTTGACCCAGCCGGTGCCGGCGGCCCGGAACCCGTTGAAGGAGCCCTTGTACTGGATCTGGAACGGCTGCATCGCAGCATTCGCGTAGTGCTGGCCGGGCCGCCAGCGCAACGCCGTCGACAGCCCGTTGCTGTAGTCGAGCGAGTCCATCACCCGGGCCAGCCCGTCGCGGGTCAACTGCGGCCCGGTCCGCTTCAGCGCCTCGATCGTGAGCAGCATCCCCGAGTAGCCGCCCTCAAGGAACTGGTTGTAGATGTCCACGCTGGGATCGACCCGCCGGACTGCGTCGACGTAGCTCGCGACCTGGGGCACGCTCGCGAGTGCCTCGATCGGCGGGTTGTAGCCCGTCCACACCGTCGCGCCGTCGCAGATGCTGCCGCAGCCCGCGGCGAAGGAACGACTGAACAGCGTCTGCGCCAGGCCCATGCCGGCGACGAACGACTTGGTGAACCCCTGCTGCGTGAAGCTCAACGCCTCGGTCGGCTCGAGCAGCAGGGCGACAAAGTCGCACTCGTCGCCACCGGAAAAGCACGCGTCGTTGAACGCCTTGTTCTCCGAGGCATAACTGTTCTTGCCCGCAGAGATCGCGCAGAAGCGGCCGCTGCAGCTGCTGTTGGCACCCTTCGTGTAGCCCGGGATGTCCTTGCCCGTCAGGCGCTTCACAGCGGCGTTGAACGCGAACGCCCCTTCAACCCCGAAGTGGTACTGACTGTCGTAGATGATGGAGAAGTTGCGCGCCCGGGTCCGCTGGTAGGCATCGGCAGCCATGATGTGCATGGTTGAGACCGTGGACGCCGCGACCGGCCACAACCACGGGTCGACGTACTGGCTGTTGAGCATGCCGTCGGTCCCGATGACGGGGGTTCGCGTCTTGGTGAAGTAGCCCTCGTTGCTCGCGATCCGCAGGCCCTCGGACGACGGGTTGACGGCGAGCGCGAACACCTTGTCGCCCTCCACCAGATTGCGGATGTAGGTGTAACCCCGCTGCGCGTCCCACCCGTCGTCGACGAGCTTGAGCGAGATTTGCCGGCCGCAGACCCCGCCGGCCCGGTTGATGTCGTTCTTCGCAGCCGTCATGCCCACCCGCACCGGGCCGAGGAAGCTCG
>JBKJSN010000010.1:0-14448 GCA_046595815.1 Mycobacteriales bacterium | reverse complement strand
CGTGCCACACCACCTCCGGCGCTACGCCGACGACGGCCACACCAGCATCGAAGAAACCATCCCGCTCTGCGAAACCGCCCACCACGACCTACACACCGGCAAGAAAACCCTCCGCCTCCGCGACGGACGCCACATCACCGAACAAGGCCTGCACTCCGAGCCCTGAGTTCGTTAGCACCGTCCGACCAGGTCCTATGACTCGAGGGACTCGAGGAGACACTGTCGGTGCTGTCCGACCCAATCTCATGCGTCGTCATCCACGGCGGGCTGGCAGGCAACCCTCGTCGAGTGGGGCATGAACTGACCCTCAAACTCGCCGGCCTGTACTCCGCGAGACGCGGCGACTTCCGCGTGCTGTACCGGATCTCAGAAGGCCACGCAGAGGTGGTCATCGTCAATATCGACCACCGGTCCGACGTGTACCGCCGCAGGAAGCCGGCTGTCTATGCAGCGAACCTTTATCGTGCGGCCTGTGACGCAGTTCCCCGACGTGACGCTGAGAACGCCGCGTCTCACGCTCCGAGCATTGGCTGAGGCCGACGCGCATGCTCTGCAAGAGGCGGGCGCCGATCCGGTGACGCAGCAGTGGCTCCCGCTACCTCATCCGTACTTGGACGAACACGCGCTCAGGTGGATACGAGAGAGCGCGCCGGAGCGGCAGAGATCAGGGTTCGGCCTGGTCCGCGCTATCGACGCTGGTGGACGCCTTGCCGGAACCATCGACTTCAAGCGCACAGAGTGGCTCGCTGGTGTGACTGAGATCGGCTACATGGCCTGCCCTTGGGCGCGGTCGCAGGGGCTTGTTACCGAGGCCGTGCAAGCCGTGTCGCGATGGGCGTTGACCGATCTGGGCCTGCACCGCGTTGAAGTGCGGATCGCCACCGGGAACGCAGCCTCGCTCCGCGTGGCCGCGAAGGCTGGGTTTACCCGCGAAGGCACGGCACGTTGTGCCGGGTACGTCCACGGGGGCCGCGTGGACCTCACGATCTTCTCGCTGGTGCCTTCTGATCTCGGAGGCTAGGTGATGCTCATGGCCGGGGTGAGCTCGGACGATGACTCATCCGCCGTGAAGTCATCCCGCTGCCGTACTCAGGCGGTGGTGACCAGCGCCAGGTCGGCGGTACCCGGGAGTAGGGGGTGCGTCGGCAGCACGCGCACGGCGTACCCGTAGGACCCAGCCCGCTCCAGCGGCACGGTGCCTTCGTAACGCGGCAGCCCGTCCTCGCCGTGCCCGGCCGGAAACAGCACGACCTGCACCGGAGAGGCGAGTTCGTCGTGCTCGTCGACCCGGCCGTAGAGCGCCTGCACCACCACGTCGGACGCAGCGAGCCCGGCGAGGTCCACCGACGCGCGCAGCGACAGCACCGCCCCGACCGAGGGCGCGTCCCCCACTCCCCCGGCCTCGACGTGCACGACGCGGACACCCTGCCACGAGGCCAGCACCGACGAACGCCAGGACGCCAACGCCCGGGCCGGGGCGAAGCCCTCGGCAGACAACGCACGAGAGGCGACGGCAGCCGGTGTGTAGAGCTGGTGCACGTAGTCGCGCACCATCCGCGAGGCCAGCACCTTGGGGCCGAGCGACTGCAGGGTGTGCCGCACCATCTCCACCCAGCGACGCGGCACGCCCTCGGCGTCCACGTCGTAGAACCGCGGCCGCACCTGCTTCTCGAGCAGCTCGTAGAAGCCGGCCGCCTCAAGGTCGTCACGCCTGTCGTGGTCGGCGACGCCGTCGGCGGTGGGGATGGCCCAGCCGTTCTCCCCGTCGTACATCTCATCCCACCAGCCGTCGAGGACGGACAGGTTGAGGCCGCCGTTGAGCGCTGACTTCATGCCGGAGGTGCCGCACGCCTCCAGCGGCCGCAGCGGGTTGTTGAGCCAGACGTCGCAGCCGCCGTAGAGGTACCTCGCCATCCCGATGTCGTAGTCGGGCAGGAAGGCGATCCGGTGCCGGACGTCCTCGCGGTCGGCGAACCGCACCACCTGCTGGATGAGCTCCTTGCCGCCGTCGTCGGCCGGGTGCGCCTTGCCGGCGATGACCAGCTGGATCGGTCGCTCCGGGTCGAGCAGCAGTGCCTTCAGTCGCTCCGGGTCGCGCAGCATGAGCGTCAAGCGCTTGTACGACGGAACCCGCCGCGCGAAGCCGATCGTGAGGACGTCGGGATCAAAGACCGAGGCGGTCCAGCCCAGCTCGGCGTCCGAGGCACCGCGCTGCACCCAGGACTGACGGACCCGACGACGCACCTCTTCCACCAGGCGCGCACGCAGCAGTTGGCGGGTCTGCCAGACCGCGAGGTCGCTGACCTTGGCGATCCCCTCCCAGCCCTGCGCCTCCTCCGTGAGCACGGTGCCGATCTCGCGCTCGGCGAGCTCGAGCACCTCCCGAGCCACCCAGGTCGGCGCGTGCACACCGTTGGTCACGCTGCTGATCGGCACCTCGTCGACGTCGAAACCGGGCCACAGCCCACGGAACATCCCCCGCGACACCTGCCCGTGCAGCAGCGCCACGCCGTTGCGTCGCTGGGCCATCCGCAACCCCATGTGCGCCATGTTGAACATGCCGGGGTCGTCCTCGGCGCCGAGGGCCATGACCTCCCCGACGGGCAGACCTGGGAGCGCACCGCCGTCGAGCGCGTGCTGCAGCAGCGCACGCGGGAAGCGGTCGATGCCGGCGGGCACGGGAGTGTGCGTGGTGAAGACGGTCCCGGCGCGCACCGCCTCGACCGCCTCCTCGAACGACAGCCCGCCGTCCATGAGCTCGCGCACCCGCTCCAGTCCGAGGAACCCGGCGTGCCCCTCGTTGGTGTGGAACACCTCCGGCTCGGGTGTCCCCGACAGCGCACACCAGGCGCGGATGGCCCGGACGCCCCCGATGCCGAGCAGCAGCTCCTGAGCCAACCGGTGCTCCGAGCCCCCGCCGTACAGGCGATCGGTGATGGCGCGCTCCGCCGGGCCGTTGCCCTCGACGTCGCTGTCGAGCAACAGCAGGCTGACCCGCCCGACGATCGCGCGCCACACGTGGGCGCGCAGCAACCGGTCGGGACCGATCATCACGCTGACCTCGAGCGGGGCGCCGTCGGACCCGCGTACGAGGACCAGCGGGAGGCCGTGCGGGTCCAGCGGGGGGTAGCGCTCCTGCTGCCAGCCCTCGAGGTTCAGGCTCTGGGCGAAGTACCCGGACCGGTAGAGCAGCCCGACACCCAGGATCGGCACGCCCAGGTCGGACGCGGTCTTGAGGTGGTCGCCGGCCAGGATGCCCAGGCCGCCGGAGTACTGCGGCAGGACCTCGGTGATGCCGTACTCCGGGGAGAAGTAGGCGATGGACGAAGGCGCGTCGGGCAGCGACTGGTACCACCGCGGCTCGGTGCAGTATCGGTCGAGATCCGCTGCCGCCTCGGCGAGCCGCGCCAGGAACACCTGATCCGCGGAGAGCTCGGCCAGCCGCTCGGGGTCGACCTCGGCGAGCATCTCGACGGGGTCGCGCCCGACGCGCTCCCAGACGTCCGGGTCGATGGAGGCGAGCAGGTCCTGGGTCGGGTGGTGCCAGGACCACCGCAGGTTCAGGACGAGGTCGGCCAACGGGGCCAGGGGCTCCGGGAGCGCGAGGCGGACGGTGAAACGGCGCAGGGCTCTCACCCGAGCGACCCTAACCGCTGGGAGCGAGCCCAACCCCTACTGGTCGCCCAGCCGGGTCGATCGTCGTAGAGATGACCTTCCTGGGTACGGTCGAAGAGTGACTCTCGGGCGGATCGTGATCACCGACGTCGGTCCGACCGTGTCCTGCGGGGCCTATCCGGCGAAGGCGGTCCGCGGCGAACGCGTCGAAGTCACGGCCTCAGTGTTCCGTGAGGGGCACGACGCTGTTGCCGCGAACGTCGCCCTCACCCGGCCCGACGGGACGACGCTGCCCTTCCTGCGAATGACACCCAGCTGGGACGAACGCTGGACCATCGAGATGGTCCCGGACACCGAGGGCACCTGGACCTTCGCCGTCGAGGCCTGGTCGGACCCGCTCGGCACCTGGTGGCACGACGCGCCCCTGAAGGTCGACGCCGGGGTGGACGTCGAGCTCACCCTCGAGGAGGGGGCAGTCCTCTACGAGCGCGCAGCCTCCGCGCTGCCGAAGGACCTCAAGCCGGTCGTCATCGCAGCCCTGCACGCGCTGCGCGTCGAGGGCCCACCCCGCGCCCGCCTGGACGCCGCCCTCGACGCGACGGTCGTGCAGGTGCTGCAGCAGCACCCCGTGCGCGAGCTCATCACCCGGGGTGCCGACCACGTGCTGCAGGTGGACCGTCCGACAGCGCTGTACGGCGCGTGGTACGAGTTTTTCCCCCGCTCAGAGGGCGCCACCTCACGCAAGCAGGGGACGTTCCTGACCGCCGCCAAGCGGTTGCCCGCCGTGGCGAAGATGGGCTTCGACGTCGTCTACCTCCCCCCCATCCACCCGATCGGGAAGGTCAACCGCAAGGGCCCGAACAACTCCCTCGAGGCAGGCCCGAAGGACCCCGGCTCACCGTGGGCGATCGGCTCCGACGAGGGCGGGCACGACGCCATGCACCCCGAGCTCGGCACCTTGGAGGACTTCGACGCCTTCGTCGCCAAGGCAAAGAGCCTCGGGATGGAGGTCGCCCTGGACCTCGCGCTGCAGTGCGCACCCGACCACCCCTGGGTCGCCGCCCACCCCGAGTGGTTCCGGCACCGCCTCGACGGCACCATCGCGTACGCCGAGAACCCGCCCAAGAAGTACCAGGACATCTACCCGCTCGAGTTCGACGTCGACCGACCCGGGATCACCGACGAGGTCGAGCGCGTGCTGCGCCACTGGATGGCCCACGGCGTCCGGATCTTCCGCGTCGACAACCCGCACACCAAACCGCTGGACTTCTGGCACGACGTGCTCGGTCGCATCCGCCGTACCGACCCTGACGTGCTCTTTCTGTCCGAGGCGTTCACGCGGCCGGCGATGATGCTCGAGCTCGGCCGGCTCGGGTTCCACCAGAGCTACACCTACTTCACCTGGCGCACCGGCAAGCAAGAGCTGCAGGACTACGTCCGTGAGCTCGCCTCCGCGCAGCGTCAGATGCGCCCCAACTTCTTCGTCAACACCCCCGACATCCTGCACGCCTACCTCCAGTACGGCGGGCCGGCGGCCTTCAAGGTCCGGGCGGTCCTGGCGGCGCTGCTGTCCCCGAGCTGGGGGGTGTACGCCGGGTATGAGCTCTACGAGCGCGAGGCGTTGCGACCAGGGAGCGAGGAGTACCTCAACTCCGAGAAGTACCAGATCGCGCGGCGTGACTGGCGGGGCGCCCCGCTGGCGCCGTACCTCACGATGCTGAACCGCTGGCGCCGCGAGCACCCTGCGCTGCAGTGGCTGTCGAACGTCACCTTCCACGAGGTCGACAACCGCGAGGTCATGGCCTGGAGCAAGCGGGAGGGCGATGACGTGGTGCTCGTCGTGGTCAACCTCGACCCGCACACCGAGCACGAGGCCACGGTGCACCTCGACCTGCCCGCGCTCGGCGTCGGCTCCGACGACCGCGTGCTGGTGACCGACGAGCTCACCGGCCAGAGCTGGACCTGGGGTCGCTCGGCCTACGTGCGCCTGGACCCGGCAAAGGAGCCCGCGCACCTGCTCACGGTGCGCCGCGCCCACCCGACCGAGCAGGGGCACTGGGCGTGAGCGAGCTGGGCGAGCTCGACCTGCACCTGATCGCCGAGGGCCGCCACGAGCAGCTCTGGGACGCGCTCGGGGCGCAGGTCGTCGAGGGCGGCGTGCGCTTCGCGGTCTGGGCCCCGAACGCCCGCGCCGTCAGCGTCATCGGCGACTGGAACCACTGGGACCGCAGCCAGCACCCGCTGCGCCGCACCGGTGACGTCTGGCAGGCGGTGATCCCCGCCGCGACCGCCGGCACGCGCTACAAGCTCGCTGTCTGCGGGGCGGACGGCACCTGGCGCGAGAAGGCCGACCCGATGGCCCGCCGTACCGAGCCGCCACCCCTCACCGCCTCGGTGGTGGAGCGCAGCGAATACCTCTGGGGCGACGCCGCGTGGATGGCCCGCCGGGCCGGCGCCCAGCCGCACGGCGAGCCGATGAGCACCTACGAGGTCCACTTGGGCTCCTGGCGCCCGGGGTTGTCCTACCGGGAGCTCGCCGACGCCCTGGTCGAGTACGTCACCTGGCTCGGCTTCACGCACGTCGAGCTGATGCCGGTGATGGAGCACCCCTTCGGCGGCAGCTGGGGCTACCAGGTCACGAGCTACTACGCTCCCTCAGCCCGGTTCGGTACGCCGGATGACTTCCGCCACCTCATCGACCGGCTGCACCAGGCCGGCATCGGGGTGATCCTCGACTGGGTGCCCGCCCACTTCCCGAAGGACGAGTGGGCGCTCGCGCGCTTCGACGGCACCCCGCTGTACGAGCACCCCGACCCGCGCCGCGGGGAGCACCAGGACTGGGGGACGCTGGTCTTCGACTTCGGGCGCCCAGAGGTGCGCAACTTCCTCGTCGCCAACGCCGCCTACTGGCTCGAGGAGTTCCACGTCGACGGCCTGCGCGTGGACGCCGTCGCCTCGATGATCTACCTCGACTACTCCCGCCAGCCGGGCCAGTGGGCACCGAACGCCCTCGGTGGCCGGGAGAACCTCGAGGCCGAGCAGCTCCTGCAGGAGCTCAACGCCGTCGTGCACCGTCGCTCTCCAGGCGCCACCACCATCGCGGAGGAGTCGACCGCTTGGCCTGGCGTCACCCGCCGTACCGACGAAGGGGGGCTGGGCTTCGGCTTCAAGTGGAACATGGGCTGGATGCACGACACCCTGACCTACCTGGCCAAGGACCCGGTGCACCGGGCGCACCACCACGACCAGGTCACCTTCTCGGCGGTCTACGCCTGGTCGGAGAGCTACGTGCTGCCGCTGAGCCACGACGAGGTCGTGCACGGCAAGGGCTCGCTGCTGACCAAGATGCCCGGGGACCGCTTCCAGCAGCGGGCCGACCTGCGGGCGCTGCTCGGCTACATGTGGGCACACCCGGGCAAGCAACTGGTCTTCATGGGCATCGAGATGGCCCAGGACACAGAATGGGCCGAGGGAGGCAGCCTCGCCTGGCACCTGCTCGACGTACCCGCCCACCGGGGGGTCGCCGACCTTGTACGCCGACTCAACGAGC
This sequence comes from Mycobacteriales bacterium, assembly GCA_046595815.1. Taxonomy (GTDB): domain Bacteria; phylum Actinomycetota; class Actinomycetes; order Mycobacteriales; family SCTD01; genus RYN-111. The sequence goes on along the minus strand of JBKJSN010000010.1, from coordinate 7,283 downwards.
TCTACCGCCAGTCACCGGCGCTGTGGTCGCTCGACGACACCCCTGAGGGGTTCCGCTGGATCGCCGCCGACGACCGCGCCGGGCAGGTGCTGTCGTTCCTGCGGTACGGCGCGGACGGCAGCGTGCTGGCCTGCGTGAGCAATTTCTCCGGGAGTGTCCACCGCGGCTACCGGCTCGGCCTGCCGCACGCGGGGGCGTGGCGCGAGGTCCTCAACACCGACGCTGTGGAGTACGGCGGAGCGGGCGAGGGCAACTTGGGGCTCGTCACCGCCACGCCGGGAGGCCACCATGGCCAGCCGGCCAGTGCCTTGTTGACCCTTCCGTCGTTGAGCACGGTGTGGCTGACGCCTCAGGGCAACGACTGACTCACCTTGGCAGGAGTTTGGCCCCTCGAGCGCGAAGAAGCACACGGGTAGGCCTGTCGAGGAGGAAATACGTTGTTTACAGCCGGTCGTCGCCGCGTTCTGGGCGGGGTGGCAATTGCCGCCCTCGGTGTAGGTATCTGGTCTGCGAACGCTGGCACCGTCCAGCCGCGGAGCACTGCCGACGCCAGCCTCATCGCGCAGCTCGAGAAGATCTGCAAGTTCGCGCAGCAGGGCACCTATGGCCTGCCGGGGCACTACTGCGACTCCCCTGCCTCGCTCGGCATGGAGATCACGGGCGAGTCGATCGACCGCCTCGCGAACGAGGTGCAGCGCGCCTCGATCCAGGGAACCGCCTCGAACGGCGCGCTCGCCGCCGCGATCGACCAGAAGCTGCGCCTGCTCCGCAAGGGTCAGAGCCCGGGCAACAACAACCGGTGGACTGCGAACGGCAAGGGCCCGCTGCAGGTCGCTGACGCCGACTACCCCGGCGTGAACGGCCTCGGCCTGGTCGAGAACGGTGGCCGCATCACCGACTTCACCTACGACGACAAGCGCCGCACCGTCTACGCCTCCTCGGCCGGTGGTGGCCTCTACCGCTCCAAGGACTACGGCGCGCGCTGGACCTCGGTCGGCGACAACCTGCCGACCCTGCTCGTGGGCTCCGTGGGCTACTCCACGGCCAACGGCGGCACGCTCATCGTCGTCACCGGTGACGGGTCGTTCGGCGCCAGCAGCCTCGAGGGCGCCGGCGTCTACCGCAGCACCAACGAGGGCAAGACCTGGCAGCGAGCCAAGGGCGCGCCGACCAACGCGTTCGGCTTCCGCGTCACCGTCGACCCGACCAACGCCCAGGTCGTGTACGTCGCGACCGGCGCCGGCCTGTTCCGCTCCGCGGACGCCGGCAAGAGCTTCAGCAACGTCAAGCTGCCCACCGGCGCGTGCGCTGGCAAGTCCAACCGTGACAAGGGCTGCACCTTCGCCAATGTCGTCACCGACGTCATCGTGAAGGCGCCCGGCGGCTTCAACGCCGCCAACAAGGGCGGGACCGTCCTGGCGGCCGTCGGCTGGCGTGGGGGCCAGGTCAAGAGCCCGGACGGCACCGTCCAGGCGCCGAACAACGGCCTCTACAGCTCCGCGACGGGCAAGCCGGGCACCTTCACCAAGCTCACCGCCCCGGGCTTCACCCCCCAGGACCGCATCGGCCGCATCGAGCTCGGCGCCACGATCGGCAAGGCGCAGAACCACGACTACGTCTACGCGCTGGTGCAGAACGCCAAGGCCGTGCAGAAGGGCGGGATCCCGACCATCCCCGCCAGCGACCCGGCCGGCGCGACCGCGACCGTCAACGGGCGGATCACCGGCACCTACAAGGCCGTGAACACCCTCGACGGCGTCTACGTCTCCCCCGACTTCGGTGGCACCTGGGTCAAGATGGCGGACGGCGCCCAGCTCGGCGACCCCACCACCGGTTCCGCGCTGGCCGTGACCGGCCCGGCGCTCGCCGGCTACGGCGCGGGCATCCAGGCTTGGTACAACCAGTTCATCAAGCCCGACCCGACACGGGCCGTCGGTGGCGTCCCCACCCGACTGCTCTTCGGCCTCGAAGAGGTCTGGGAGAACGACGACAACGGCGCGCCGCAGAACAAGCCCACCCACTTCCGGGTCATCGGGCGTTACTTCAGCGGCAACACCTGCCTGTTCCTCGGCCCGCTGGTCAACGACGTGCCGTACCTGTGCCCGACGAACCGCGGCGAGGCCGTGGACATGACCACGACCACGCACCCTGACCAGCATGCGGTCTTGTTCATCCCGGACGGCGAGGGCGGCGTACGCCTGCTCGTCGGCAACGACGGCGGCGTGTTCACCCAGCGCACCGGCCCGGACCCGGCGGATGACTTCCAGAACGCAAAGTGGGGCATCGGCAGCAGCAAGGGCCTGACCAACCTGCTGCCCTACAACGTCGCCCGCGCCAAGGACGGCACGATCTGGATGGGCCTGCAGGACAACGGCACCGCCAAGATCGCCAACGTTTACAAGGGCGACAAGCTGATCCACCGCGAGCGCCAGATGGAGACCCTCGGCGGCGACGGCTTCTTCGTCGGCGTGAACCCGAACAACTCCAAGAAGGCGTACGGCGAGTACGTCGGCGGCGCGATGTCCGGCACGGTCGACGGCGGCAAGAGCTGGAACGGCATGTCGCCGCCGATCACCCGTGCGCTGTTCTCGACCCCGTTCTCGGTCGACCCGACCGACCCCGACCACCTGATGATCGCGGGCAACGAGGTCGTCGAGTCCGGATCCGGTCCGAGCACCGGTAGCGAGGACTGGGCGCAGGTCTTCGACCTGGGCACGGCCAAGCACCCGGGCACCGACACCGCCGAGACGGCCGAGGACGCCTCCAACGTCCAGACCGCGCTCGACCTGCACGGCTCGCAGGCCTACGTCGCCTACTGCGGCGTCTGCGACGTGCTCGCCGACACCCGTCCGTTCAAGAGCGGCATCGCCACCAACGTGGGCGGCAACGCCCCCGCCAAGCGGTACACCAAGAACGGCTGGCACATCGCCAAGGCGATCGGCCTCCCGGAGCGGTACATCACCTCGATCCAGATGGACCGCGCGAACCCGAAGGTCGTCTACGCGACCCTCGGCGGCTACTCCCGCCGGTGGACGCCCCCGGGCACCATCAGCGGCAAGCCGGACACCGGTGGCAACCTGTACAAGTCCGTCGACGCCGGAGAGCACTTCTTCGACATCTCGGGCGACCTGCCCAAGGCGCCGCTGAACTGGGTGACCGTCCGGGGCACGCAGCTCGTGGTGGCCAGCGACATCGGCATCTACGCCTCGGCGCCGAAGGCGGCCTGTGCCGCCCCGTCCGCCCGTCGCTGCTCCTTCGAGGTGCTGGGCAAGGGCCTGCCGGCTGCTCCGGTGCTGTCGATGCAGCTCGCGCCCTGGGACTGCAACCTGCTGACGGTCGCCTCGTTCGGTCGCGGTGCCTACACCTACCGCTTCGGCGCCCCGAAGAAGTGCGGGACCGAGATCACCCCCACGGTCCTGCACCCTCGTCCGTTCGCCAACAAGCTCCTCAAGGGCTTCGACTTCGAGTCGGGCGCGCAGGGCTGGACAGCCAAGAGCACCGACACGAGCGGCGTGGAGCAGTGGCGACGGGGGAACCCAGGACACAGCGGCTCCACGAGCTTCCAGGTGATCCCGTACACCGACGAGGCGACGGCCACGCTGACCTCGCCGCGGATGACCCTGACCAAGGACAGCACGATCTTGCTGTCCTGGTGGAAGGCCCAGCGCACCGAGGACTGCTGTGACGGTCTCGCGGTGGACTGGTCCTCCGACGGCCAGATCTGGCACAACGTGTCCAGCAAGACAACGGGGTCGTTCCCGACGTTCGAGCAGGACAAGGCGCCGAAGTTCGTGGCCCCCGCGGGTGACTTCTTCGTCCGCTTCCGCGTCACCAGCGACGCACTGCTGAGCGCTCCGGCGTACATCGGCGTGATGCTCGACGACGTCGAGGTCCGCTTCTAAGCCAGGGGACAGCCAAAGGGGCCGCGGTCAGCAACACTGACCGCGGCCCCTTTGCGTGCCGGGTCTTCAGTACAGCGCGTTGGCCAGCGCCCGACGACCGGTGAGCACCCGGGTGTCCTCCTGGTCGAGCACCGAGAACAGCTCCAGCAGGTGGAGTCGGGCCGCGTCGCGCTCCTCGCCCGCCGTCCGCCGTACCAGCGCGACCAAACGGTCGATCGCCTCCTGGATGCGCTCCGACAGGACCTCGACGTCGGCGGCTGCGGTCTGCGCCGCGACGTCGTCCGGCCGGGCCTGGGCTGCGGCGAGGACGGTCGCGGGGTCCAGGTGGGCTGCGCGCTGGAGCAGCACGGCCCAGGCCTTGCCGAGCACCGCCTCCTCGTGGCCAGGCGAGCGCGCCAGCAGGGCGTCGTACGCCGAGACCGCCGCGGCGTAGTCGCCCGACGACAGGGCGTCCTCGGCCGCCAGCAGATCCGGGTCGGTCGGGACCTCCGGAGTCGGCGCCTCGGGGGCGTCGCCGCCGATCCCGGCCTGTTGTGCTGCGGCCAGCACCTGCTCGAGGAAGGCTCGCAGCTGGGCCTCGGGGAGCGCGCCCTGGAAGCCCGGCACGAGCCGGCCACCGAGCGCGAGGAAGACGGCCGGGATGGATTGGATCTGCAGCTGGGCAGCGATCGACTGGTTGGCCTCGGTGTCGACCTTGGCCAGCACCCAGGCGCCGCCCATCTCGTCGGCGAGGCGCTCGAGGACGGGGGTGAGCTGCTTGCACGGGCCGCACCAGTCGGCCCAGAAGTCCACCAGGACAGGCACTTGCAAGGACCGCCGCAGGACCTTGTCCTCGAACTCCGCCTCGCTCACGTCGAACACGTGCGGGCTGGTACTCGTGGAGGCGGTGGGGCCCGCTGCCGGCTTCGCAAGCCGGGACAGGTCCACCGCGCCGGCCAGGGTGAGGTCGCTAGGGCGTCGCTGCATGCCCCTAGTCAACCTCACCCCAGTTTGGCGACGTGGAGCCGTCACGTGGTCCAACGGGTCATCGCCGTGGACCTCGCGCCTACCCTTGAGGCGTGGAGGACACCCGGGGACGCGCACTGCGGGACCTGCGTGTGTCCGTGACGGACCGCTGCAACTTCCGCTGCCCGTACTGCATGCCGCGCGAGCAGTTCGGCGCCGACCACGCCTTCCTCCCCCGTGCAGAGCTGCTGTCGTTCGAGGAGATCACCCGCGTCGTCGCGATCTTCGCCGGGCTCGGGGTCACGAAGGTGCGGCTCACTGGTGGCGAGCCGCTGCTGCGCCGCGACCTCCCCGACCTGGTACGCCGGGTGGCTGGCCTCGACGGCGTGGCGGACGTCGCGATGACCACCAACGGCTCACTCCTGGGGCCGCTCGCAGCTCCGCTGCGCGACGCCGGCTTGACGCGGGTGACCGTCAGCCTCGACAGCCTCGATCCCGTTGTGTTCCAGGCCTTAGCCGACACCAACGTGCCGCTGTCACAGGTGCTCGACGGGATCGACGCGGCCGCTGCGGCGGGGCTGCCGGTGAAGCTCAACGCGGTGCTTCGCCGAGGCGTGAACGACGCAGGCGTGCTGGACCTCGTGGAGTTCGCCCGGGCTCACGGCCACACCTTGCGCGTCATCGAGTACATGGACGTGGGCACCACGAACGGCTGGGTGCTGGACGACGTCGTGCCCGGCGCCGAGGTCAGGGCCCGCGTTTCCGCCGTACATGCGCTGGAGCCTTTGGGAGCGGACGGGACGGCGGACCGGTGGCGGTACGCCGATGGTCGGGGCGAGATCGGCTTCGTCTCCTCGGTGTCGCAGCCGTTCTGCGGCACGTGCACCCGCGCCCGGCTCACCGCTGTCGGGGAGCTGTTCACCTGCCTGTTCGCGACCAGCGGGACCGACCTGCGGTCGCCGCTGCGGGCGGGGGCCGCCGACGACGAGCTGGCAGCGCTGGTGGGTGGGCGCTGGGCCGTGCGCGACGACAGGTACTCCGAGGTGCGGGGACTCGTGGCGCAGGACCGGGCCGAGATGTCCTACCTCGGCGGCTAAACCTGGGGACTGACTTCCCCTGTGAACAAAGGGCTTTCGGCCTCATTTTTTGTCGGTGGTGGGTCGTAGGTTGAGCACATGCCAGCTCAACCGATCGGTCGCACCGGGCCGTTGCCACGCACTGCGTGGCGCGACCGCGCCCGCGTCATGGCCTCCGCCGCGGGAGTGTCGCTGGAGGGGCTCGGCGAGCTCGTCGAAGCCGAGTTGACCCGCCTGGACGGGGTGCTCTTCACGGCCACCCCCACCGAGGACCTCGACGAGATCAGCCGCTGGGCCCGCCTGGCCGACGCGGCCTGGTGCGGCCAGGTCCGCGCCATCGTCGCCGCGCACAACCGCATGACCCCCGCCGAGCGGGAGTTCCTGGCGTGTGAGGTGTCCCTGGCCCTGAACCTGTCCGACAGCGCCACCCAGGACCTCATCGCGACCGGGCTCCTCGCCGCGGCCCTCCCAGGGCTGGTCGAGGCGGTCGAAGCCGGCATGCTCACCGTCCGGCACGTCTACGCCGTCCTCGGCGCCCTCACCGGCACCGGCCTCGGGACCGAGGAGCGGCACGCCGTCGTGCTCCTCGCGCTGGCCCGCTACCAAGACCACACCCCCGCCCAGCTCGGCGCCCTCGTCGCCAAGCTCGTCCTGACCGTCAACCCCGACGCCGCCAGCGCCCGCGAGACCGACGCCACCTACCGTCGCCAGGTCCGGTTTCGCGCCATCGAAGACGGCCAAGGACTGCTCACCGCCCGCGGACCCCTGGCCGTCATCGAAGCTATGCGAGCCGCCTTGCACGCCGGCGCCGCGGTCGCCGAACCAGGGGATGAGCGCACCCAAGACGCCCGCGAGTTCGACCTTCTCCTCGCCCTTGTCACCGGCGAGGCGTCAAGTGCCGATGGGGGCTGGATCGCCAGCATCGTCATCCCCTACTCGACGGCCAGCGGCGCAGACGTCGAGCTCGCCGAGATCCCCGGCCTCGGGCCCGTCCTGCCCGAGACCGCCCGCGACCTGCTCATCGCCGCCCAGCTCGTCCAACGGATCGCTGTCGACGCCCGCGGCCGCGTTCTCGAGATCAGCGACCCTCTGCCCCGCCCCGCCAACAGCGCCACCGACAGCGACCCGTTGCGCTGGCTCCAACAGCTTGCCGAGGCGCCCCTGCGGATCGGCATCCCCACGGGGACGAGCTCCTACCGACCCACCGACCGGCTCCGCCGGTTCGTCCAAGCCCGCGATCGCAGGCGGGTTCTAGGTAGTCACGCAACACCTCCAGATCGAAGGAGTTGTTGTGAAGAGGATCAGCAGGCCCGATCTGCCGCGTGAGTATGAGCGCCAGTTCTGGCGGGGGGTCCGTGCA
>JBKJSN010000171.1:0-2932 GCA_046595815.1 Mycobacteriales bacterium | reverse complement strand
ACGACCTCGGCCGACGCGGCGAGGTAGCCCAGCCGCAGCCCCGCGCCGGAGAACGCCTTGCTCATGGTGCGCGACACGAGCAGCCGCGGGTGCTCCGCGAGCAGCGTCACGGCCGAGACGGTCCCGCCGAACTCCGCGTACGCCTCGTCCACGACGACCATGCCGTCCGAGGCCTCGCAGACCGCGGCGACCACGTCGAGGCCGGTCACCGTCCCCGTCGGGTTGTTCGGCGTCGTGAGGAAGGTGATCGCCGGCTGGTGCACGCGCACCGCCTCGACCGCGGCCTCCAGCCCGATCGCGAAGGAGCTGTCCCGGTGCTCGGCCACCCAGCCGGTGTTGGTCCCGGCGGCCAGCAGGGGGTGCATGGAGTACGACGGCTCGAACCCCAGGGCGACCCGGCCCGGGCCGCCGAAGGCTTGGCAGACCTGCTGGAGGACCTCGTTGGAGCCGTTCGCCGCCCAGACCTGGTCCACGGCGAGTGCGACGCCTGTGGCGCGGGAGAGGTAGGCGGCGAGGTCGGTGCGCAGCGCGAGGGCCTCGCGGTCCGGGTACCGGTTCAGGGTCGCTGCCGCTTCGGCGACGGCGGCCGCGATGTCGGCCACCAGCCCGGGCGAGGGCGGGTAAGGGTTCTCGTTGACGTTGAGGTTGATCGCCTCGGGCAGCTGGGGCGCGCCGTACGGCTTCTTGCCGACCAGGTCGTCGCGGACAGGCAGGCTCACCGGAGCCGCACCTGCACGGCCTCGACGTGGGCGAGGAGGTCCTCGGCACCGCCGAGCGCGACGACCTTGGGAGCGACCGCCGCGAGCGCTTCGTGGGAGTAGGTGACCACCGACATGCGCTTGAGGAACGACTGTGCCGACAGGCCGGAGGAGAAGCGCGCGGTGCCGCCGGTCGGCAGCACGTGGTTGGAGCCGGCGAGGTAGTCGCCGAGCGAGACCGGGGTGAAGCCGCCGACGAAGACGGCCCCGGCGTTGCGCACCCGCAACGCGCGCTCGGCTGCGTCCGCCGTGATGACCTCCAGGTGCTCGGCGGCCCAGGCATCGACGACCTCGAGGCCGTGGTCGAGGTCCTCGACGAGCACGTGCGCGGACTGGTCGGCGAGGGCCTGCTCGATGCGCTCCCGGTGCTTGGCGGCGGGCACCTGCTTGGCGAGCTCGACGTCGACCTCGTCGAGCAGGTCGGTCGAGTCGGTGACGAGCAGGCAGGCTGCGAGCGGGTCGTGCTCGGCCTGCGCGATCAGGTCCGCGGCGACGGCGGCAGGGACCGCAGTGCTGTCAGCGAGGATCGCGATCTCGGTCGGGCCGGCCTCGGAGTCGATGCCACATCGGCCCTGGATCAGCCGCTTCGCTGCGGCGACGTAGACGTTGCCGGGGCCGGTGATGACGTCGACCGGGGCACAACCCTCGACGCCGTAGGCGAACATCGCGATCGCCTGGGCGCCACCGACGGCGTAGACCTCCTCGACCCCGAGCAGCGCGCAGGCCGCCAAGATGATCGGGTTGGGCAGACCGCCGAACTCCTCCTTGGGAGGCGACGCGACGGCCAGCGATCCGACCCCGGCGACGAGGGCGGGTACGGCGTTCATCACCACCGAGCTCGGATACGCGATGCGGCCGCCGGGGACGTACAGGCCCACCCGCCGTACCGGCACCCAGCGCTCGCGGACGGTGGCGCCCTCGACGACCTGCACCACCTCGTCGTCACGCAGCTGCGCGGTGGAGACGGCGCGGTTGCGGCGGATCGCCTCTTCCAGCGCCTCGCGCACCTTGGGGTCCAGCTCCAGCAGCGCCTTGACGAGGGCGGCGGCGGGCACGCGCAGGTCGTTGAGGGTGACGCCGTCGAACCTGGCCGTCGCCTCGCGGACGGCTTCGGCGCCGCGATCACGGATCGCCTCCACGACAGGGCGCACCTGCTCGACTGCTGCGGCCACGTCGAGCTCGGCGCGCGGGAGCTCGCGGGTCAGGTCGGCGTCACGGCGGCCACGGAGGTCGATGCGGCGGAGCATGCGTCGAGCCTAGAGGTCGGTGGGAAGCGCTTTGTCCCCTGTACGCCGGGTGGCGGGGGTCACGGGTCGCTTTGAGCCCGAGGACGGCTTGCATGAGCCGCTTCGCGAAGGCCGACAGGTCCTCACAACAGATGGCTGCTGTGTGGTCGGGGACCCTGACGGGAGTAATACGCCGTCCACTGCCGCAACTGCTCACTCTTCGCGGCGGCGTGCCCTTCGTAGGAGGCCCTGTCACCCGCCAGGACCCACGGCTGCGCTCTCAGCTGCTCGCCGGCCATCGCAAGCAGTCGCGACACCGACGCCTTGCCGACCATCCCGCTGTAGCTCCACCCCTCGGCTGGCCCCCCGAGTTCACGCATGAAGACGTCGACCGAGACCTCGCCGCGAGGGTCCCAGGCCGCCTGGACGCCAAGCGTCGGCGAGTGAAGCTGAACGACAGAGCTATCCGCATGGACCAGTTGGAAGCCGTGCGATTCCAGGAGGAACCCCAGCTCGCGCCGTACCGCGTCTGCGAAGGGCTCCACCTGTTGCGAGTCAGCCTGCCGCCGCAGCCGGCATCCGCACCAACCCGCGAGGAGAGCCACACCGAGCCCCATCGTCGCGACCACGAGCACGAAACCGAGGACGATCCACGCCCCGGAGATGATCACGTAGGCAGCGAGACTGACGGAAGCCAGCGCGAGCAGCAAGGCCACGGCCAACGCAAGGACACCAAGCCCTCGTCTCATGGCCTGAGGCTAGTTGTCCATCCGCATCTCCCACAGCGATGGAGTGTCCCGCCTGATCGGCAGCATCTTTATGCACAGGCCTGTTTCGTTTGTCGAATGTGTTTGCTAGTATTTGGTCACGGACGTGGCGAAGGGGGTGAGCGGGGTGTCACAGGTCGCTCTGGACCCTGTGCTGGTCTTGCTCGGGTGGGACCCCGTG
>JBKJSN010000087.1:0-11357 GCA_046595815.1 Mycobacteriales bacterium | reverse complement strand
CTTCGCGAGGGCGGCGGCCACGTACGTTGATTATCTTGTAATTGCGCCTCCCGTTTCACTTGCCGCCGCTGCAGAGGTTAAGCAATTTTTGTCGGGGGCTCGTTCGTCAGATCACATCGTTCTCAACGGAGGGCGGGGATTACTGCCGCTCATACCCTCGCTATTGCCTATTGTTCAAAAGCGATGTCAAGTTACATACATATGTCATTCGACAGCGACTAACCCGGCTAAGGCCAGAGTTATTCGGGCGCTCTCGGCCATTGCTCATAACATGCTGCCAGTTGCCGCATGCCAATCCCTCGGCTCTCGCCAAGTTGCCCTAGCGCCCCTAGGCCTGCTCAAGTCGCAAGTCTTGTCCCCAAATGAGGTCGCTGTAGGTACTGCGAAGCTCGTAAGTCCCACGCTGAAGTGCTTCGGCCGACTAGATCCTGTCAAGGGGCTGGATCTGCTTCCCGAAGCTCTCAACCGGATGGAGCGACTCGGACCTCATCGGGCGCCTGTCCAAGTCGCGATCCGCAGCAATCTCGAGGGCGGCAACGCCGCCTACGCCTACCGAACACGCAACCTCATCCTTCCCTGGCTGGTGGATGGAGAACGCGACAGTTCCTGGTTTGAGGCCGGCGACATTGTGATCGTGCCATCACGATCCGAGACTGCCGCCCTGACCGTCCAAGAGGCGCAAGCCAGGGGTGCCATCGTGATCGGCGCCAAAGTGGGGGACATCAAGGAATTGGTGGTGGATGGCGAAACCGGCTTCTCTTTCACAGCCGGTGACTCTCGCTCGCTTGCAGACGCGATCCAGAGGGCTCTCTCTATTTCGCCAGAAAGGTTAAGAATAATTGCGTTACAGGCCCACGCACGCGTCAGCGCGCGTAGTGAGCTATGGTACGAACAAGTGGTTACTTTCTTGTCGAGTTCGTCCAATGTTTAGTCGTCTAGCAAAGGTTCATGAGGCGCACTTGGCGGAACTTGTTCGGGCGGGGGCTGGCGTCGCTCAATTCTTGGCCCTTGCTCGCGGTCTGGACATTGCATCATACGGGCGCCTCGCAAGCCTAACTTTTATTACCGCGCTCCTCGTACCCCTCCTGACAATGCCCGCGTCGATGGTGATGCTGCGGCGATCGGCCCGGGGTGAGTCTTCCTCCGTAATGACTCGATCGGTTCTTTGGACTGCCATGAAAGCAATGACCGCTGGGGCGGCGGTCATTTCCGTTCTTTTCTTGTTTGATCTACTGCCATTCAGCTATGCAATCTGTATGGTCTTTGTCTTAGCCGAGTTAGGGCCTGGAACGGCACTGCAGGGACTCACATCCATGGCTCAAGGTCGACAACACTATGGAACGTACCTTGCCCTGGTAGCGGCATCCTCTGGCGTCCGACTTTTGGCAGCGCTTCTTCTGGTGTTCATGGGATTGAGCGTGCTTCAGTGGACTGCCATTCTAATGCTAACCTCGTGTGCGGTTGCAGCCATGGCCCTTCTGGTGGTTACGATTGGTGAGCCGGCTAATACGTTCAAACGCAACGCCGATGATCCTAACGACACCTGGGTTTACGCGGCGAATTCTCTGGTGGTTCGCTTTGTTGATGACATCGATAAGGTGCTTCTGGGCTCACTGTCTTCCTACGCAGAGGCAGGCGCCTATACGGCCGGGTACCGCCTTGCGAGTTACGTTCTTGTGCCGACGCGCGGGGTACTCGGGCGTTTCTTACCGTCCCTTTTCGCTCCCGGCGGTACGTCACAAGATCAAATGCTATCGAACCTTCGCGCTATCAGGCGGCGTCTCGTTATCACTTCGCTGCCTGTTGCAGGCGTACTAAGTATGACCGCTCTCGCGCTTCCGGTCGTGCTAGGCCCGGAGTATCTTGCCTCTCAAGGTCTCGCCCTAGCTTTGATTCCATGCCTTGCACTGAGGGGCCATCACTATGTATATGGCGATTTGTTGGCCGCGCTAGGACGCGCGCGCATTCGGCTTTTCGGGCAATTGATTTCGGCGGCTCTTCCGTTGCTTGCTTACTTACTTCTAATTCCGGCCTTGGGTTCCTGGGGCGCAGTTATTGCCACCCTTCTTGGTGAGCTGGCGACTATCAGCCTCATGCGCCGTCTCGCAGAGTCCGCGTTATCGACGTGTCGAACTGAATTTGGGGCACCATGATGCGAAGGAATGGGCGCTTTAGAACTGATTTGCGCGAAGTTCCGTTTCGGTTACTGGTCAATACACTCGCGGCGGCCGACGTGGTTCCCCGAGGCGTCCGTTTAAAATTGCTTCGTTGGGCGGGCTTAACCGTGGGGGAATGTTCTGTTGCTTCAGGTGTTCGATTTCGTAGTCGGAAATTCGAAATCGGGGACCTTTCGATGATGAACGCCGGGTGTCTTATAGAGAACGGTAGCAAAATCGTCCTCGGCGACCGCGTGTACATTGGCCCGCGGTCAATGCTGCTCACTGAAAGCCATATTCTAGGGCAAAGCACCCAGCGCGCCGGTGCGCTCACCTCCCAGGAGATACGTATCGAGGATGGTTCCTGGCTGGGGGCACAGGTCTGCGTGCTGCCCGGTGTAGTAATTGGCTCGGGCTGTGTCATTGCTGCAGGTTCGGTCGTGACCCGCAGCTGTGCGCCCAATGGACTCTACGCAGGTGTCCCAGCGCGTCGAATTCGCGATCTGCCACGCGAGGTTGATTCTAATGACTAGGATTCTCGTCGGGATACCAACGCGCGGGAACCGCGCGATTATGCCTTTATTGTCGAGCGCGAAAAGGCAGGGGGCCGATTCAGTGTTCGTTGTCTGCAACGCAGAGGAAGTGCCGGGTCCTCTTGTCACTGAGTGCGAAGCTATGGCTGTCCCTCTATACCATGAGCCCCGGGTTGGCTACGCCAGTGTTAGAAATCGTATTCTGGACGAGGCGCGCGCTTGTTTCGGCGGACGGGTGTTGCTCGCCATGATCGATGATGATGAATTGCCTCATGACGAGTGGCTAAGCCACCTTGTTCGATGTCAAAATATTCATGACGCTTCCGCGGTCGTCGGAAGTGTACGCAGAATCTGGGATCGAGATGTCCCTCGGTACATCCAGAGGGCTAATCTGCCCCGGCGCTATCTGGAGGTTCAGAGCGGGACACAATTGAATTCTGGGATTACGGGCAACTGCTTGATAGACGTAACCCGAACCAAGCATATTGTGTTCAACGCCGCACTCGATAGCACTGGCAGCGAAGACGCTGCCTACTTTCGTGAGATTCACAATGGCGGTGGGCGAATAGTTTATTGCGCGGAAGCGATTGTGGGGGAGAGCGTCAGTGCCCGTGACGTGACGCCCCGCCAGCTCATGCAGCGCGCGTGGAGAAATGGCGTCGCCGCTCCTAGCGCTCTGGGAACACGACAGAGTACGACGCTGTATCGTAACTGGCGCAGGATCCCGAAATCTTTTGGTCTCTTTTTAGCTGGAAGCTTTCTACTGCGCCGCGATCTACTTCTCCGCGCTGGATGGGAATTGGCCTATGTCATAGGCATCCTTAGCGCGACACCGCGGAAATGATCCAGCGATGCGGGTCCAGCGTTGGGTTACCGAACGGCGACAACTCGCATTAGACGTGCGGGGGTTCCAGTTCCCACGCGATTCCGAGTTGTCGGATTACCAGATCTCGCAGCTTGGATCCGAATTGTTCAAGACTAAAATTGCGAGCGTGCGCTCTCATGGCTGCAATATCCCAATCACTTCGGGCAGCCACGCAGATTGCTCGCGCGAATTCCGTAGTGTCCTGCACTCCGATCAAGAGCCCCGTAAGTCCGTCCTGCACGTTGTCAAGTGCGCCTCCACTTCCGTACGCCACTACAGGCACGCCAGCAGCTTGGACTTCGACGGCTGTCATGCCGAAGTCCTCCTCCCCAGGGTGGATTAGGCAGATCGCTTCGGACAGCGCAGCTCGAACGGTGGCCTGGTCGGCATGGCCAAGGAACGTGGCCCCGGAATACTCCAACCCCTCTAGCCTGGCGCGTTCAGGGCCGTCTCCAATGAGCACGATCGGAAGACCCGCGTCGCGGGCGGCCTCGATGGCGATATCCGGACGCTTGTAGCCCACGAGGCGTCCGAACCAGAGAACGTGTCGAGGCTCCTTGCGTTCGACGGTCGACCAACGCTCCACATCCACGGGGGGATGGACAACTGTCGCCTCGCGGCCGTACGCCTCTCGGATCCGATCCGCAACCGCCTGGGAGTTTGCGAGGAGAAGCGTTGGGTGTTGCGCGACCCAGCGGTCGTAGGCCCGAAACGCAGGCAGAGCCGCAGAAGCAACGCCACGAAGACGCAGTGGGAGACGCTCGAGCTCGAGGTCTGGGCGCCAGAACAAACGCGCGGGCGTGTGGTAGTAGACGATCGACGGGCCCTCGAAACGCACGGTCGCGGCGTGCGCCGCGAAGTGTGAGCTAACGAGCAAGAGGTCGGCCTCGATGCGCGTTGTGGCCCACGCCCCCATGAGCGCGGGCGCGTAGCGCTTCCAACGGGTGGAGGCGGAGGGCAGCCGATCTGGCCAGAGCGTCCGCACAGGAGTCTCCGGGAAGAGCCGCTCCGCGAACTCCCGGTCGGCAATGGCTGTTACCACCTCCGACGCACCTGAAACTTCTGCGAGCTGCTGGGCCACCTGCTCGGACCCGGCCCAGTTGGTCAGCCACTCATGGGCAACGACAACACGCACAAGACGTTCCCTTAGCGCAGGCAGGAGCTAGTAAGCGCCAGCGGGGCGGAGGACAGCAAGGACCGTCTTGAAGAGTACGGCGATGTCGAGGCCGAGAGACCAGTTTTCAACGTAGTGGAGGTCTAGCCGCACGGCGTCCTCGATCCCGAGGTCGTTGCGACCGCTCACCTGCCACAGGCCCGTCATCCCCGGCTTGACCAGCAAGCGCCGGTGGATGTGGCCCTCGTAGGCGTCCACCTCGCTCTGGACCTGAGGGCGCGGCCCCACCATCGACATGTTCCCCAACAGGACATTGATGAGCTGGGGGAGCTCATCGAGGGAGTACTTGCGCAGAAAGCGGCCCACGGGGGTGACGCGAGGATCGTCCAGCACCTTGAAATAGATCGCATTGGTGCTCAGGTGCTCGAGCGACGCTCGGCGGGCTTCCGCATCGGCGTACATCGTCCGGAACTTCCAGATGCGGAAGGGCTCGCCGCCCTCCCCGATGCGCTCTTGCGTGAAGAAAACCGGCCCTGGGCTCGTCACCCGAATCGCAATGGCCAGCGCGAGGAGCCCGGGGGAGATGAGCAGGAGGCCGATGGTCGCCATGACGCGGTCGAAGGTCGCCTTGATCAACCGTCGGGAGCCGTCGAGCTCGGGCTCGTCGACGTGCACCAGGGCCAAGCCCGGGGCGGTGCGCCAGTGGATGCGCGAGCCGGTGACGTTCGTCAGCGCCGGCGAGACGAGCAGGTCCACACCGGTGCCCTCGAGCTCATACGACAGCTGGCGCAGCTCCTCGGACGTGATGCCGGGGCCCTTGGTCACCACGACGGTGTCGGCCCCGAGCCGCTCGAGCTCGGGCAGCACGTCCACGAGCGTGCCGAGCACCGGGATCAGCGTGACCTGGGCGAACAGATCCGGGTCGGCCGTCACGCAGGCGCCCACGACCGCCAGGCCGGACAGTGGCTGGCTCTGCAGCGTGGTCGTCATCTCCAGCGCCTGTGCCGCCGGGCCGACCACGACCACCTTGTGCATGCACTGTCCGCGGCGGCGCTGGGCGTGCAGCCATAGCCGCGCGCCGTACCTGCCTGCGACGACGCCACACAGCCCGGCTGGCAGGACCAGGGCGAGGAACCCGCGGGAGGCGTCGGTCTTGGTCATGAACAGCCCGAACACCACCCAGGCCAGCACCCGGAAGGACGCGCTCGCGACCCGCTTGAACTCCTCGCTGCCGCTGCCCAAAAAGCGCGTCTCATAGCAGCGCGACAGGGTGAGGGTGGCGATCCAGACGGGCACGAGGGCCAGGCTGCCCAGCAGGTACGGCACGCCGCGCACGTCGGTGCTCGGGGCGTGGACGCCGAAGCGCGCGACGACGGCGATCAGGCTGGCGAGCACCAGGATGGTCGCGTCGAGGGTGACCAGGCGGCGCGCGTACCGGCGGAGCCAGTCGGCGCGGGTCGCGTCCAGGCCCTCGAGCTGGGGGATCGGCTGCCGCTGCTCAGGGAACGCCAGAGCCGGCGCATCATGCGCGGGGCGGACGTCAGCGGCGGTCACGGGGGGGTGATCCTCTCGGGGGCGGGCGATGCCGGATGCAACGCTCGGGCAAGCATTCAGTGACGCTGGGCGATCCCATTGTCACGGTTCGCCCGACATTGTTGTCGTCGGCAACACCGCGTGTCCCTTGAGCGGTGCCGAATGTCCGCTTTAGGGGAATCGGGCTGGCTGTACGACCGGGGCCGTCCACGCCGCGCCTACGTGATCTTCTGACCTCGCCGTGGTCCCCTGATGCGCCAACCGCGCCTGAAGCGCACCGAGGGTCGAGCACGAGGGATCGCCATGACGCGCCGCACTGCCCGCACGATGAACCGGGAACGCGCCGACGAGTTCTTCCTCAAGCCCGCGCTGTCGTTGTCCCAGCAGCCAGAGCTGAGCAGGCTCATGCGGATCGTGGCCGACGGCGCAACGCCGATCACGCTCGTCCTCGGGGCTGGGCTGTCCAAGGACGCCGGGCTCCCGGACTGGCCCACCCTTCTCCAGAAGATGGCCGAGTCGCTGGTCCAAGACCGTTGGCGGGCTGCCGCGCTCGCGGACGACTCCGATCCACTGCGCAAGGCGGAATACCTCACGCGCATGGTGCCGGAGGGGAGCAGCCACACCCCCGAGGAAGTGGTGCGCGAGGCGCTCTACCCCGGTGGGACGACCGTAGAGCCGGGAGAACTCGCTGATGCGGTTGCCCGGCTCGCGCACGTGCTTCAAGGTCGGGTCAGGGTCGTGACCACAAACTTCGATGGGCTCTACGAAGCCGCCCTGCGCAGGTACGACCCCGTGGAGCCGACCATGATGACACTGGAGGACTTTCCTGGTGGTGTCGTCCTACCCGGACAGCTCGAGGGTCCTCGGCACGTTGCACACCTCCACGGCCTTCTCCTGCCGAATGTCCTCGCGAAGGGGCCGGTCATACTCAGCGAGTCGTCGTTTCTGACCCACGGCCCCGATGTCCACTCCATCATGCGGACGCTCGTGGCTGAGACGGTCGTGGTATTCGTGGGTGTGAGCCTTGCCGATCCCAACCTGGTCCGCCCGCTTTGGGATACGCGGCACCACCCAGAAGGCTGCGATCGTCCCTTCTTCTTCGTCGTCGCGGGCGGCCCTGGAAATGACAGCGTCGATCCGGACACGGCACGCGCCTACCTCATCAAGCGGTCCGAGTACCTCGCGGCAGAACTTGATGTCGCAGCAATCTTTCTCAAGTCCTACGCACAACTCGCCCAGGTCATGTACGAGCTGAGCATTGCAGCGCGGGAGCCGGACCGTTATCTCGATAACAGCGGGGACGCTGCGAACTCCATCCGCTACGGCTCGCGGCTCAGGCGCGCGCTCGAGCGCTGCCATGAGAACCTCGGCTCCGTCGACTTTGCCACGCCAGTCGGGCCATCAGGGCTCGCCCTGAGCACCCGAATGCGCGATCTGCTCCACGACCCCAACGATGGGATCACACCTGTTTTCGAGAGAGCCCGCAAGAGTCTGGCGCGCACGAAGGACGCCGAGCTGAGGGCACTTTATGCCGGCGTGGTGAAGCAGCTCGACGCTGAGCGCTTCGGACTCTTCCTGTGGCTCCGTGATCCAATGGCGCCCGATGGTGAAGCCTTCGACTACCAGCTCCACCTGATAGGGAGCTCGGCCTACACCCACACGGATTCGTGGTCGATCACACCGCCCATCGAGATCCGCGGTGATTCGCCCTACCCTGCAGCGACCTCAGCCTTCAACGGCCAGGTAGCCCTCCAGGACTTTCCCGATCTGCGCGACTGGCGCCTCTGGCGCTCCTGCCTATCCGTGCCCTTCACGCTGGAAGGAACCTGCCTGGAGGCCGAGGTGGTGAACGGACACGCCATCGACCGGTTGACCGTGGGCGTGATCACGCTCAACTCGACCCACGAGGTCACGGGCTCCGAGGGAACCCCACCCTCACCGGCCTCCGTGCTGACCCTTCTGGCCCCCAAAGAGATGGATGACGTCGAGAACCGGCTCGCCGCGATCGGACGACGCCTGGTGAGTGAACGGGTCGTCGGCTAGCGCGCCTTGTGCGAAGCTGACTTCCGGCTGGCCTTGGTCGTTGCGGACGCCGCGCCGGCCCTACCTAAGGGCGCGCCCGAGACCAAGACTGTGAGCCCGTTAATCGTGACGCGACGAAGTACCTCGACGGCGCGGGGTCCCGTCGCCGCGGGGGGGCTCATCTCTGCCATGTCGCGTCCTCTCGCATCTGCAGGGAGCCAAGCACACACGCTCGGCTCGACCTGCTCGACACTCCGGGTCCCAGTCTAGGAGAACTCAGTGCCCGCTACATGCCCCAGGGGGTGAACACGAGGGGCGTAACTAGCCTCCAACCACGCGGTGGGGGACGTCGAGCGCGAGCTCGTCGGGGCGCACGAGGGGCTGCTGGCGGTAGACCAGCTCCCCGTCGGCCATGTGCACTCGCGTGGTCACCGTCACCGACGCCCCGCGCGGCAGCTCGAGGATCGTCGTACCCAGCGTGAGCCCGTGGTCGGTGTCGAACCGCACCCCCACCGCGGTCCCGGCCACGAGCCACCGCTCGAACAGCGCCCCGCGCCCGGCGTACAGCGACAGGCCGATCCGCGCCTGGGCATACCCCACCCCGCCGTCCGGCCGGTCGGGCCGCCCCGCCATGTAGACCGGCAGCCCGGTCGGCGCGGTGTTCGTCAGCGTCACCGTCACGGCGAAGGCGTCGCCGTCGCGCCGCACGCTCACCCGCCGCCGCAGGTAGTAGTCGAGCTTGTTGCCCCCGAAGTTCTGCGTCACCACCTGCAGGTACGGCGCAGCGCCGGCCGGCAGGGCTCCGCCGAGCAGCCGGTCCTCGAGCAGGGCCTGCTCGGGGGCGCGGGCCGCCCACAGGAACAGGTGCCCGGAGCGGGCCGCGTCCAGCAGCGGCTGCACGGTCCGCAGGTGGGTGACCTGGTCGAAGAGCTGCTCGGACAGCCGGCGCAGCAGCGCCTTGCGCGCCAGGGGATCCGGGTGCTCGAGGTACTCCCGGCGCGCGACCCAGTCGACGACGTCGGCGCTCGTGATCGTGGTCTTGCCGAGGGTGACGGGCTTGGTGAGCAGGTGCTGCAGGACCACCGCGTCGAGCAGCACCACCCCGTCGACCCGCTCGCCGGTCTGCGCCCGCCACAGCCCGGCCAGGTTGCGGGCCGCATCGGGCACGTGCGGGGTGAGGTTGGCGTCGAACCACACCAGGGTGGAGCCCAGGCGCGTCCAGGTGCGGGCCGCCGCCGGGTCGCTCTCCACCGGGCGGCGGGCGCTGCGGAGCGCGTCGTTGGTGACCGACCGGGCCAGGGTCAGCCGGCCCTTGTCGGCGTCCACGAGCGCGATGATCCCGACCAGGCCCCCGGTCGCCCGGGCCTCGGCGTTGTTCTGGACCGCGCCGAGGTACCGCCGCTTGTGGGAGGCCCCGAGCAGCGCCGGGGCCTGGGTGAGCGTGCGGTCGGCCGTCGCGAGGGCCCCGGCGAGCTCCTCGACCTTGTCTTGCAGCTTCTTGGTCTGGCTGCGGACGCGGTCGTGCCGGCCGGGGCGCAGGTCCTGACGGGCCCGCGTGGTGATGGCCTGGGCGGCGCGGACCTGCTTGGTGAGCACGGCCAGCTCGGCCAGGTCGACCCGTGAGTCGCGCAGCAGGGTCCGGCTCCGGGTGAGCCCGTCGACCAGGACAGGGGCAGCGTCGGCGGTCAGGGTGTCCGCGACGCGGGCTGCCCGCCGTACCGCGTCGAGGTCTGCGCCCACGACAGGGAGGTGCGCGCCGACCGACCACAGGGGGCCGTCGGAGGCATCGGCGGCGCTACGGGTGCGCTGCTGCAGGGCGCTCAGGTCGGGCGTGCGGCCGGCGCGGACCTCGGCGGCGACGGCGGTGGCGAGCTGCTGCGCCTGCGCGAGGTCGGCGCGGACCTGCCGCGCCTGCAGGCCCAGCCAGGCGGTCCCACCGGCCGTCACGAGCACCCCGAGGAGGGCGGCAAGGAGCAGACGACGGCGCACTCGGTGAGCCTACGAGCACCCAGAGTGGTCAAGATGGTGCTTTTGCTGCGAGAATGGGTGATCAGACCGTCCCGCTTTCGAAAGGCTTCCCCGATGCGCGCCGCCACCCGTGCCCTTGCCGTTCTCAGTTTCGGCAGTGCCATCGTGCTGTCCGGCGGCACCTCTGCCCTCGCCGTGCACTGCCCCACGGGCACGTACCCGCCCGGGCAGCACTGCGCCTTCACCGGTGGGACCGACGGCCAGGTCTCCTCGACGGGCGGCTCGACTGGGTCGACCGGGTCCAGCTCTGGCTCGACCAGCACGGGTTCGACCAGCACGACCGGCTCGACGGTTGAGCCGACCGCCGCTCCGACCCCCGGCATCACCGAGCCCGAGCCGGTCGAGAGCCCCGCGCCGGTGGCGACCGCTGGCGGGACGACTGGCGGGACGACGGGCAACACCCAGGCTGGTGGCATAACCAAGGACGCCGGCTCGATGTCCCCGATGAGCTACGCCGTCGGTGGCGCCGGCCTGATCCTGCTCCTCGGTGTCCTGGTCTTCCTGCTGGCCCGCCGTCGCCAGTCCGGGACCCACGCCGCCAGCTAGGAACGCCTTCGGGCGGTCACGGGGTGCGGGAGCTCGATCTCCCGCACCCCGGGCCGCCCGTTCTCATGTCCTGAGATCCCCGGGCTTCCCGGGCTTCCCGGGCTTCCCGGGCTTCCCGGGGCCCCGCCACCCCCGCCTCCCCCGCCAGGGGAGGGAACGGCACCACTTCCAGGCCCAAACCGGTGCCTAACCCTCCCCTCGCCGAGACAGACGGGCACGGGAGCGCCGGGACGGGGGCACGGGACTCAGAGACACCGGCCCCCGGGGCAGTACTCAGCCTTCGGGGAGGGCCCCGACCAGGGAGTCGCTGAGGTTGGACCCGAGCTGCTCGGGGGTGAGCCCGTCGGTCCAGCCCTGCTCCACCGGATCCACGAACGTCAACCCCTGCTCGACCGCCGCACCCTTCACGGCCGCCGTCGTGCGTACGGCCTCGGGGTCGAAGGGCCCCACGAGGACCACCGTCGCGTCAGGGAAGGCAGCACGTACCTGCGTCACGGCCGCCGTGACCCGCTCGACCGTCTGCGTGCCGGCTGCGACCTCGAGCGCCACCAGGTCCGGGG
>JBKJSN010000189.1:0-12423 GCA_046595815.1 Mycobacteriales bacterium | reverse complement strand
ATGGAGCCTCCCCCTCACGGGCGCGACGAGGACCGGGAGGGGGAAGGCGACAGGCGGCGCGCCAGGCGCTACGGGAGGGTCAGGCGGGTTCGCGCTCGGCGGCCGCGATGCGAACCCGGAGCTGGATCACGGCTTTGGTGTGGATCTGGCAGATCCGGCTCTCGGTGACCCCGAGGATCGAGCCGATCTCCGCGAGGGTGAGGCCCTCGTAGTAGTAGAGCGTGAGGACCGTCTTCTCCCGGTCGGGGAGGCGGTTGATGGCGTCGGCCAGGATGTGGCGCATCTCCTCGACCTCGTAGGCGGCGACGGGGCCCACGCCGGCGTCGGGCAAGGTGTCGCCGAGGGTGGCGGAGTCGCCCCGCTCGCCACCGGAGAGCATCTCGTCGAGGGCGACGAGGCCCGTGAAGGAGATCTGGCCCAGCGTGGTCTGCAGCTGATCCTCGGTGAGGTCGAGCTCGTCGGCCAGCTCGGTCTCGGAGGGCGTGCGGTGCAGCTTGCCCTCGAGGCTGGAGTAGGCCTTCTCGAGGGCTCGAGCCTTGGCTCGGACCGAGCGGGGCACCCAGTCGATCGAGCGGAGCTCGTCGAGGATGTGCCCCTTGATCCGGGCGATGGCGTAGGTCTCGAACTTGAAGCCGCGGTCGAGGTCGAACTTCTCGATGGCGTCGATGAGGCCGAAGATGCCGTAGGACACCAGATCGGCCTGCTCGATGTTCGACGGCAGTCCGACACCGACGCGGCCGGCGACGTACTTCACAAGCGGCGAGTAGTGCAGGATCAGCCGTTCGCGCAACTTCTCGTTCTTGGTGTCCTTGTACTCGCGCCAAAGCGTCGCGACAGCGGCCTCGATCTCGGCGCGCTCCTCGTCGGAGACGTTGGCGTAGCGCCCGGTACGGCGGGGCTTCTTCTCCTCAACGGGCTGGACCGCGACCGGCTCCTCGGG
The DNA here is from genome assembly GCA_046595815.1 of Mycobacteriales bacterium. Lineage (GTDB taxonomy): Bacteria > Actinomycetota > Actinomycetes > Mycobacteriales > SCTD01 > RYN-111. The sequence goes on along the minus strand of JBKJSN010000189.1, from coordinate 11,483 downwards.
AGCCTCGACAGCCGTGCCTGCGCGCCCGCCCTCAGGCTCTGGGGTGCGCGCGCTCATAGCTCTTCCTCAACCTCTCGATGGAGACATGGGTGTAGATCTGCGTCGTCGCGAGCGTAGCGTGACCCAGGAGCTCCTGAACGCTTCTCAGGTCGGCTCCTCCCTCGAGAAGATGCGTTGCAGCAGTGTGCCGCAGCCCGTGCGGGCCCAGGTCGGGCGCCCCGGGCACCTCCGCGAGGCGCTGGTGCACCACCGTCCGCACGGTACGCGGGTCGATCCGGCCGCCGCGCGAGCCCAGCAACAGGGCCGGTCCACTGCGCGGAACCGCCCACACCGGACGTCCGCGTACCAGCCAGGCGTCCAGGGCACGTTGTGCGGGCACGCCATAAGGAACAGCGCGTTCCTTGCGACCCTTGCCCAGCACCCGCACGACCCGCCTGGACGAGTCCACGTCGTCTACGTCGAGGCCGCACAGCTCGCTGACCCGCACGCCCGTGGCGTAGAGCAGCTCCAAGGCGAGCCGGTCCCGCAGGTCCACCACCGCGTCACCAGGCACCTCGACCAGGCGGGCGGCCTCGTCCAGACGCAGGACGTCGGGAAGGGTGCGCTGAGCTTTGGGCGAGGCGAGAAGCAGGCCGGGGTCGGTACCGAGCCGGCCGGTCCGGTGCGCCCAGGCGGTGAAGGTACGTGCAGTCGAACCCCGCCGGGCCAGGGTGGCCCGGCTCGCCCCCTCCGCCCGCATCCGGGCCAACCAGCTGCGCAGCAGGTGGACGTCGAGCTCACCGACCGTCGACAGCCCGGTGTCGGCGGCGTGGCGAAGCAGGGAGAGCAGGTCCCCGTCGTACGCGCGGACGGTGTGTGGCGAGCGGTTCAGCTCCAGCGTCAGGTGGTGTCCGAAGTCGGCGCGGGCCGAGGCCAGCCCCGGTGGGAGTTCCCCCCTGATCGCCTCGACAGTCACGCGCCGACGCTGCGGCACGACGGGGCGCCGGTCAAGACACCACGCGGTCAGACCTTTGGTGCCGGCCGCCCCGCTCCCAGCGCGGTGAGCCGCCAGGCACCGTCGATCTGCTCCACCAGCCCAGCCATGAGCAGCCCCGGGAGCACCTGCTGCACCACGAGGGCCGACACCCCCGCCGTACGCGCCAGGCGGGCCACGCCGACAGGCGTGCGCACGGGTACGGCGTCCAGCACCCGGCGGACCGTCTCCGACAGACCGTCCCGCGGGTCGCTACGCGCAAGGGGCTTGGCCAGCAGGCCCTCGCCCACCGCACCGACCAGCTCGAGGACCTCCGCGGCCGAGGTCACCAGGGCGGCGCGCTGCGTGCGGATCCACTCGTGGCAGCCTGCCGAGAGCGCCGACGTGACCGGCCCGGGGACGGCCATGACGACCCGTTGGAGGTCGTTGGCACGCGCGGCCGTCGACAGCGATCCGCTCCGGTGGGCGGCCTCCACGACGACCGTGCCGCGGGCGAGCGCCGCGATGATGCGGTTGCGGACGAGGAACCGGACCCTGGTCACCGAGGACCCCGGTGGCACCTCGCTCACCACCAGGCCGTCGGTCGCGATGCGCGCCAAGAGCCGCTCGTGCTGACGGGGATACGCGACATCCAGACCGCAAGCCAGCACGGCGACCGTCGGCGCCGCCGCGGCAGCCAGCGCACCCTGGTGTGCGGCCGCGTCGACCCCGAACGCTCCGCCCGAGACGACGGCGACGCCGGCCTCGGCGAGCGCGAAGGCGAGTTCCCCTGCGACGTGGTTGCCGTAGGCGGTGGCGGCGCGCGCTCCGACGATGGCTACCGAGCGGGACACCGTCTGCCCCAGCAGGTGAGGCCCACGCACGTAGAGCGCCCAGGGCGGGGCCATCTCGCGCACGTCAGAAGCGGCCATGGCGTCGATCGGCCAGTCACAACCGTCTGGCCACTCCTCGTCACCGGGTACGACGACGCGACCGCCGAGGGCCTGCACCCGCTCGAGGTCGCGCTGTGGGTCGTAGCCGAGCGCCCTGCCCGTGATGCCCTCCAGCGCCTGCTGCCCGAGGTCCTCCAGCGCGACGCCGCGGCGCAGGTCCTCCCAGACCTCAGTGGCGGACATCCGGGTCAGCGCGCGGGCGACCGCGCGTGACCCTGGCTCGACGACCCGGGACAGCGCGATGCGGGCGAGCCGGTCCCCGTCGTCGCTCATGCGGAGGCCAGGGTCGCGGCGGGCGTCTTTCCCGGGACCCAGCGATCCCCCAGGCGCAACGACAGGGCGAGCTCGGCCTCCACGAGCCCGGGCCGGTCCTCCCCGAACAGATCGGCGAGGGTCCAGGCGAGGCGCTGCACCCGGCCGAAGCCCCGCGCCGTCAGCATCCCCGCGTCCATGGCCTTTCCCAGCCGCGCCAGGCCCTGTCCCTGCAGCGGCCAACGCCGGATCAGCTCGTGCGGTGGAACGTCAGCGTTCGTGCGCCAGGGGGTCCCGGCGTACCGGAGGACGGCTCGCTGTCGCGCCGCGAGAACCCGCTCGGCGAGCTCAGCAGTGGTCTCCCCGGCACCACCGTCGTCCATCATGTCGCGGCGCGTGATGTCGTTGAGGGCCACGTGGATGTCCACCCGATCGAGCAGCGGGCCGGACAGCTTCGCGAGGTAGCCCTGACGCTGCATCGGCCGGCAGGTGCACCGCGCCTCGGGCTTGGCGCAGGGGCAGGGGTTGGCCGCGAGGACCAGGGCGAAGCGCGCGGGGTAGCGGGCCGTCCCGCCCACCCTGCGGATGACGATCTCACCGCTCTCCAGCGGCTGCCGGAGCGCGTCGAGCACCCCCCTGCTGAACTCCGGGGCCTCGTCGAGGAAGAGCACGCCGCGATGCGCCAGGGAGGCTGCGCCAGGCTTCGCGAGCCCGCTGCCTCCGCCGATCACCGAGGCGGGTGTCGCACCGTGGTGGGGTGCCTGGAAAGGCGGCCGCGTCACCAGCGGCGCGTCGGTCGGCAGGGCGCCTGCCACCGAGTGGATCTGGGTCACCTCCAGCGACTCGCCTTGGGACAGCTCCGGGAGGATCCCTGGGAGGCGCTCGGCCAGCAGCGTCTTGCCGCAGCCGGGCGGGCCGGTCATCAGGAGGTTGTGACCACCGGCGGCAGCGACAGCGCAGGCGGTCCGGCCGACGGGCTGACCCAGCACGTCCACGAAGTCTCGCCGGTCTGGCTCGCCCGGTGGAGCCGGCGGCGGCAGCTCCGGCTCGGAGAGTGGCTCGCCGCGCAGCAACCTGATCACGTCCCTCAGCGAGCTGACCCCGATCGACTCGACGTCACTGAGGATCCGGGCCTCTCGCAGGTTCGCGACGGGGACCACGAACCGGGACCACCCCTTCCCCTGGGCGGCGAACAGGGCGGGCAGGACCCCCGGGACACCGCGCACCCGGCCGTCGAGGCCGAGCTCGCCGAGCAGCACGAGTCCCGCCAGCCCCCTGGCGGGGACCTCGCCTGCAGCAACGAGCAGCGCCACAGCCAGCGCCAGGTCGAAGCCGCTGCCTCGCTTGGGCAGGGCCGCCGGGGAGAGACCGAGAGTGATCCGCTTGCTGGGCCAGTCCACTCCCGAGTTCACGATCGCGGCCTTCACCCGGTCCCGCGCCTCGTGCAACGCCGTGTCGGGAAGGCCCGTGATGGCGAGCCCGGGGATACCGCTCGCGAGGTCCGCCTCCACCTCGACCACGTGGCCCTCCAACCCGACAAGGGCAACAGAATGAGTGCTCGCGACGGCCATCAGAAGGCTCCCTTCAGGTGCAGGACCTGCGGCAGGTCGCCGGTGCGCAGCACCGACACCACGTCAAAGCGCAGGTCCCACCGACCCTCCGGCCGCTGCTCGGCCAGCCAGCGCGCAGCCAGGACGCGGATCCGGCGCGCCTTCGCGGGCGACACGGCCTCAGCCGGCTCGCCGTACCCGATGCCGCTGCGCGCCTTGACCTCGACGAACACGAGCGATCCGCCCTCGCGCGCCACGATGTCGAGCTCACCGTCACGGCAGCGCCAGTTCCTGTCCAGCACCTCCATGCCCTGCGTGTGCAGGTGCAGCACGGCGAGCTCCTCGCCCCAACGACCCAGCGCCTGTCGGTCCATGTGACCACCTCCCGGGCGGGGAGCCTGGGCGGATCAGCCGAGAACGGGCAGTGCGCACGCAGGCCCTGTGGGACCGCCGTACGGCGTGTGGATCAGGTGGAGGGCAGCTCGAGGTCGGGCTTGTCGAGCTTCTCGACGTTGACGTCCTTGAAGGTCAGCACCCGCACCGACTTCACGAACCGCGCGGGGCGGTACATGTCCCACACCCAGGCGTCGGTGAGGGTCACCTCGAACCACACCTCGCCGGCGTCGGAGCGCGGCGCGACGTCCACGACGTTGGCGAGGTAGAAGCGGCGGTCGGTCTCCACGACGTACTCGAACTGGCGCACGACGTCGCGGTACTCGCGGTAGAGCTGCAGCTCCATCTCGGTCTCGTAGCGCTCCAGGTCCTCCGCGCTCATCGTCGGCTCACGAGGCAGCCCGCACGTTGACGTAGGAGAACCGGTGCTGCGGGCAGGGGCCGTGCGCCCGCAGCGCGGCCTGGTGCTCCGGGGTGCTGTAGCCCTTGTGCGTCGCGAAGCCGTACGCCGGGAAGCGGGCGTGCAGGTCTGCCATCAGGCGGTCGCGGGTGACCTTGGCGACCACCGAGGCTGCGGCGACGCAGGCGGCGACCCGGTCGCCCTTCCAGACCGCGAGGCTGGGCGCCGGCATCCCCGCGATGGGAAAGCCATCGGTGAGCACGTAGTCGGGGCGGACACTCAGGCGCGACACGGCCTGGCGCATCGCTCGGATGTTCATGACGTGCAGGCCCTGGGCGTCGACCTCCTCCGGCGGCACGACCACGACGGTCCAAGCCAGCGCACGGCGGACCACCTCGGCGTACGCCGCCTCGCGGGCCCGTTCGGTCAGCAGCTTGGAGTCGGCGAGGCCGGGGACCTCACCGCGACGGCCGCGCGGCAACACCACGGCGGCCACGACGAGCGGGCCGGCGCAGGCCCCACGGCCGGCCTCGTCCGCGCCGGCGACGGCCGGGAACCCGTGGTTCTGCAGCACTCTCTCGAGCGCCCACAGCCCGTGCTCGCTGCGGACGACGGGGCGCGGTGCGGTGATCACGAGGCCCTCGCGAGCACATCGAGGAGCTCCTCGGGGTAGACGCGCTCCCCCGTCGTACGGATCTCCTCGGCGTGCCACCAACGGTGGCCCAGCACCGAGGCGACCTCGAGCGCGGTGAAGCGGGTGGTGTCGACCTCGTGCGCGTCGACGCGGACCAGGAAGTAGTCCTCGATCGAGCGGTAGGTCGTCCCGAAGAAGGGGAACACCGTGACGCGCTCGTGCACGACGGCACCGAGCTGGTCCGGGGCGAGCAGCAGGCCGGTCTCCTCGTGCAGCTCGCGGGCCGCGCACTCCGACGGCGTCTCACCCTCGTCGCGCCCGCCTCCGGGGGTGAACCACCAGTCGCCCGCGTCAGGGTCGGTCGGGTCGCAGCCGTGGAACAGCAGCACCCGGCCTTCGCGGTCCAGCAGCAGGACGCGCGCTGCGAGGCGGTCGACTGGTTCGCTCATGACCAGCCGATCGTACGGCGAAGCTCAGGCCTTCGAGCGCATCCGGCGCCGAAGGGCCACGACAGGCAGGGCACCAGCGAGTCCCAGGACCAGCGGAGCCCCCGGAGCGGCCAGGGCGAGGGTGAAGGTCGTCGGCACGTCGAGCACCTGCCAGTTGGCCGGCGGCCACACGACGACGAAGGCCCGGCCGATGACGCGGCTCTCCGGGATGGTGCCGTGGTAGCTGTCGGTGTAGTGGTAGCGAGAGTCGGCCGACGCACCCCGGTGATCGCCCAGGACGAACAGCCGCCCCTGCTGGACCAGCAGGCCCTGCGCCCCGGGGGGGCACGTGGCCTGGTCGTGCCCGGCGGCACAGAACCACTTGTTGGTGTCCTGGTCGTCGCCCGCCTCGAGCAGATAGGGCTCGTGCAACTCCACCGGGTCAGCGTTCGGGGGCTGCACCACGACGTTGCCGTCGGGGCTGCAGCACATCACCCGGTCACCGGGGAGCCCGATGACGCGCTTGATGTAGTCCTTGTCGTCGGAGGTGACGCCGACGTAGGTCCCGACGCGATGCAGCACGCGCCCGAGGGTCGAGCGAGGCGCCGTCACCTCGGACTCCGGTGCCCAGTCGTCGATGCCGTTGAAGACCACGACCTCCCCGCGATGGATCCCGCGGATGTCGTAGACGACCTTGTTCACGAGCACGCGGTCGCCGACCTCGAGGGTGTGCTGCATCGAGCCCGACGGGATGGAGAAGGCCTGCAGCAGGAATGCCTTGATCACCAGCGCCAGCACGACCGCCAGCACCAACAGCAACGGCAGCTCCTGCCACGCCGGCCGCTTGGTGCGGGGGGCCGGTGCGGCGGGAGCTGCCGACTGGTCGAGCACGGTGGTCACACGACGCTCAACGCGGGTGACCGGAAAACAGTGCCGAGGCTCAGGACTTGGCGGGAGCGGTCGCCGGGCGCACGTCGCGCTTCTCCTTGATCTTGGCCTTCTTGCCGCGCAGCTCGCGCAGGTAGTAGAGCTTCGCGCGGCGCACGTCGCCACGGGTGACGACCTTGATGTCCTCAATGACGGGGGTGTGCACCGGGAAGGTGCGCTCCACGCCGACGCCGAAGCTCACCTTGCGGACGGTGAAGGTCTCCCGCACCCCGCCGCCCTGCCGGCGGATGACGACGCCCTGCAAACGCTGGACGCGGGAGCGGTTGCCCTCGACGACGCGCACGCCGACGTCGAGCGTGTCGCCCGGGCGGAAGTCAGGCACGTCGCTGCGCAGCGAGGCGTTGTCGAGCTCGTCGAGGGTGTGCATCGGTGTCGCCTTCTCATACGTCACGGCACGCGGGTGCGCGAGCCGAAGATCCAAGGGGGCTGCAGCTGGCGAGGAGGCCAGTCGCAACAGCCCTCTATGGTGCCACAGACCCTGACGGGGGGTCCAAGATCGCCCTGTCCCGGTCGCTCAGCCCGGGCTCGACGAGGGCCAGCAGGTCGGGTCGCCGCTCCGCCGTACGCCGCAGGCTCTCGTCGCGCCGCCAGCGCGCGATCGCCGCGTGGTCGCCCGAGAGCAGCACCGGCGGCACCTCCAGCCCTTCGAAGACCGGAGGGCGGGTGTACGACGGGCCCTCGAGCAGCCCGTCGGAGTGGCTGTCCTGCTGGTGCGACTGCTCGTTGCCCAAAACGCCGGGCAGCAGCCGGGCGACCGCCTCGACCATCACGAGCACCGCGGCCTCCCCGCCGGCGAGCACGTAGTCACCGATCGACACCTCGTCCACGCGCATCGTGCGGCGAGCGTTCTGCAGGACGCGGTCGTCGATGCCCTCGTAGCGGCCACAGGCGAACACCAGCCACGGCTCGCCACTGAGCTCGGCGGCGAGGTCCTGGGTAAACAGGCGCCCAGCAGGAGTCGGGACGAGGAGCCGGGGCGCAGGGGCCGGGCCGTCGAGCCCTGCCAGGGTGCGGGCCCAGGGCTCAGGCTTCATCACCATGCCCGGGCCCCCGCCGTACGGGCTGTCGTCGACCGTGCGGTGGACGTCGTCGGTCGCCTCGCGCAGGTCGTGCACGCGCAGATCGACGACGCCGCGCTCGATCGCCTTGCCCACCAAGGAAAGTCGCAGCGGCGCGAGGTAGTCCGGGAAGATCGTGACGACGTCGACCTGCACGTCAGTCCTCCTGTGTTGGCTCGGCCTGTGTCGGCTCGGCCTCGACGTTGCTGAGCTCCAGCAGGCCCTCAGGCAGCTCGACAACCAGCCGTCGGCCCTCGAGGTCCACGACCGGGACCATCGCCTTGACGAAGGGGATCAGCAGCTCCGGACCCTTGGGCGCCATCAGACGGGTCGGTCGCTCGACCGCGAGGACGTCCCCGTGCGGCAGGTGCAGCACGTCCACGACCGTCCCGAGGCCGGTCCCGTCCCCCTGCTCGACGCCCAGGCCGATGAGCTGGGAGTCGTAGTACTCGTCCTCGTCCTCGATGGGTGGCAGCGTGCGCGCGTCGACGGACAACACGGTGCCCCGTAACGCCTCGGCGTCGTTGCGGGTCGCGCACCCCTCGAAGAGCACGACGAGCTTGCCGGAGTGGTCCCGCGAGAGGGCGACGGTGAGCGACCCGCTCTCGGTCAGCAGCACGGCTCCGGGCGCGAAACGCTCCTCCGGAGCGTCCGTGCGGACCTCGACCGTGACCTCGCCCTTGATGCCCTGGGGGCGACCGACGCGTCCCACGACGACGAGGTCCGGCTCCCCCTCAGGGGAGACCGGACCTCGTTCGCGTCGCGAGCCGGCGACCCGCTTGGTCGCGGACATGGCGGACTGCCTCAGCGGATCTCGTCGGTGTCGACGACGTCCACCCGCACGCCCTTGCCACCGATAGCGGCGACAACGGTGCGCAGAGCCTTTGCCGTACGGCCGGAACGACCGATGACCTTGCCCAGGTCCTCAGGGTTGACGCGCACCTCGAGGGTGCGGCCACGTCGCCCGTTCACCATGTCGACGGTCACGTCGTCAGGGTTGTCGACGATCCCCTTGACGAGGTGCTCGAGAGCGGCCTCGAGCAACTCAGGACTCCGTGTTCGGCGTCTCGGCCGGGGTCTGCTCGGCGGGAGCCTCGACCTCGGCAGCAACCTCGACAGCAACCTCGGCGGGAGCCTCGACCTCAGCAGCGACCTCGGCAGGAGCCTCGACCTCAGCAGCGACCTCGACAGGCGCCTCGACCTCGGCGGCCGGCGCGGCCTCCTCGGTCTTCTTGGCGGCCTTCTTCTTCGGCGTGGTGGCGGCGCCAGCGGCGGCCACCGACTCCAGCGCAGCGGCCTCGAAGGCGACGCGCTTGTCAGCCTTGGGGGCCTTGACCTTCAGCGGCTCCGGGGCCGGCTCGCCCTTGAACTTCTGCCAGTCACCCGTCTTGGACAGGATTTTCTGGACGGGCTCGGTCGGCTGCGCGCCGACCCCCAGCCAGTAGGCGGCCCGCTCGGCGTCGACCTCGATGAAGGAGGGCTCCTCCTTGGGGTGGTACTTGCCGATCGTCTCGATGACACGGCCGTCGCGCTTGGTGCGCGCGTCAGCGATGACGATGCGGTAGTACGGCGCGCGCATCTTGCCCAGGCGCATCAGCTTGATCTTGGTTGCCACAGTCTTCGTTCTCCAGGTGATGCCGGCATGGGGACGCCCGTGACGGCGCGTGGGGTGCGCCAATCGGTGCGTCAGGTGTCACGCCGGAGACGGGTAGAGGGCCGTCGTCGGCGGTGGCTCGTGTTCCATTCTGCCAGACGCCCGGATCGGGCGCCCTGCGAGGATGGTGGCGTGACGACGCTGGCGCCTGACGACCTCCCGGCGGAGGCCGCCAGCCACCCGGCGGTCCCGCTGTGGCGCACCCCCGGACTCGCCGTGCTCTTCACGGCCAGCACGACCGCCAGGCTCGCCAACGAGGCCGCCCGGGTTGCGGTCGTGCTGCTCGTGCTGTCGCGCACCGACTCCCCCGCCCTCGCCGGCGGGCTGGTCGCCGCGCTCACGTTGCCCCAGCTGCTGAGCGGCCCGTTCCTGGGCGCTTGGCTCGACCGCACCCACCACCGACGGGTGGCCTTCGTGACCAACCAGGTGGCGATGCCCGTCGTGCTGCTCGGTCTGCTGGCCGTCACCGGACACGGCCCCGCGTGGGCGGTGCTCGCCCTCGGCGTCGTCGCCGGCCTGACTGCACCCGTGCTCACCGGCGGCTTCACGGGCCTGATCGCCCCACTCGTGCCCCAGGGAAGCCTGCGCCAGGCCTACGGCGCCGAGTCCACGTCGTACAACGTGGCAGGGGTGGTCGGCCCGGCGCTCGCCGGTGCGCTGGCCGGCTGGGTGTCCCCGGAGTCGGCGGTGCTCACCGCCGCTGCGCTGTCCGGGGTGGCGCTCGCCGCAGTGCTCCGCGTCCCGATGCCTGCCCCTGCAGCAGTATCGCGAGGGCCGCTCGCGCGGTCGGTGTGGGAGGGGCTCCAGCACCTCGCGCGCACGCCCCCGCTGCGGGCGGTCACGATCGCGACGACCCTGTCCTTCGGCGGCATCGGCGCGTTCCCCGTGGTCTTCCCTGCCCTGGCCGAGGAGGTGGGCTCGCAGGCTGCGGCGAGCGGCGCCCTGTTCAGCGCCTTCTGCGTCGGGGCCCTTGTCGGGTCCCTGACCGTGGCCGCACGCACGCCGAAGACCGGACCGCTGCGGTCAGCGCTGGCGGGGGTCGCGACGCTGGTGCTGGTCTTCAGCGCTCTGGCGCTGGCCCCCTCGCTGCCCGTCGCGCTGGTCCTGGTCGCCCTGGCGGGAGCCTGCGAGGGGCCGGTGGTCGCCGCGACGCTGACGATCCGCGAGCAGTACTCCCCCGCGTCGATGCGCACCCAGGTGGTCACGACCGCGGCGTCGATCAAGTTCGGCGCCTTCGCCCTCGGCTCGGCCGTGGCGGGGTACGTCGTGGCGGCGCACGGCCCGCGGGCAGGGGTGTGGTTCCTCGCCGCTTGTCAGCTCGTCGGAGTGGGGCTCGCCGTGCTGTCGCTGAGGTTGCGTCGTACCTCTTAGCGGTTGCGGAACAGGCCCAGCGGATCGGGCTGCTGCGGCGCCTGCGGGAGGCCGAGGGGGTTCGGGGGGAGCTGCGGGAGCTGCGGGAGCTGCGGCTGCTGGCGCGCAGGACCGCCGCCGGCCCGACCAGGACCCTTCTTGCCCTTCTTGCCCTGCGTCGCGCGCTTGGCCTTGCGGCCCATCCCTGGCAGGCCTGGCATGCCCCCCATGCCGGCCATCTGCTTCATCATCTTGGCCGCCTCAGCGAAGCGGTCGACGAGGTTGTTGACCTCAGGCACGGACGTGCCCGACCCCTTGGCGATGCGGATCCGCCGCGAGCCGTTGAGGATCTTGGGGTCGCGGCGCTCCTGCGGCGTCATCGAGGAGATGATCGCCGTGATGCGGTCGAGGTCGCCGTCCTTGACCTGGGCGAGGGCGTCCTTCATCTGCCCCATCCCCGGCAGCATCCCGAGGATGGAGGTGAGCGAGCCCATCTTCTTGATCTGATGCATCTGCTCGAGGAAGTCCTCGAGGTCGAACCCCTCGCCGCTGCTGAGCTTGGCCGCAGCCCGCTCAGCCTGGTCGGCGTCGTAGTGCTTCTCGGCGGTCTCGATGAGGGTGAGGACGTCGCCCATGCCCAGGATGCGCGAAGCCATCCGCTCGGGGTGGAAGACGTCGAAGTCCTCGAGCTTCTCCCCCTTGGAGGCGTAGAGGATCGGCTGGCCCGTCAGGTGGCGCACCGACAGCGCCGCGCCGCCGCGCGCGTCGCCGTCGAGCTTGGTCAGGACGACGCCGGTGAAACCGACGCCCTCCTGGAAGGCCTGAGCGGTCGTGACCGCGTCCTGGCCGATCATCGCGTCGATCACCAGGAAGATGTTCGACGGCTGGACCCGCGTCTTGATGTCCTCGAG
>JBKJSN010000084.1:0-7435 GCA_046595815.1 Mycobacteriales bacterium | reverse complement strand
CGAGCGCAGGGTGTCCAGCGGGCAGCAGGAGCCGGCCCTCGACCAGTGCCCTCGTGGCACCAGGGCGGACCCGCCCAGCGTCGGCACGTCCGCCGAACAGCAACGCCAGGCCCTGGACCACCATCGTCTTGCCGGCGCCGGTCTCCCCTGTGAGCACGGTGAGCCCAGGCGACAGCGTCAGCACCGCGTCGTCAATGACACCGAGCCCCTGGATGCGCAGCTCTTCCAACATCCCGCGATCCTCGCGGCCGGGGCTGACATCACGGCTCACGGCCACGCCACCCGTCCACAGGCAGGTCGAACTTCTCGACGAGCGTGTCCGTGAAGGTCCTTGGGTACGGCGGCTTGGCCAGCAGGACGGGCGAGGCGCCACGCCGGATCTCGACCCGTGAGCCGTGCGGGAGCGCCAGCGAGCGCCGACCGTCGCAGGAGAGCACCGCGTCGGTGCCGCTGGCCAGCACTTCCATGGCCACCACGGACGAAGGCGCGATGACCATCGGGCGGGCGAACAGGGCGTGCGCGCTGATGGGGACCACCAGGAGGGCCTCGACACCGGGCCAGACCACGGGTCCCCCCGCACTGAAGGCATACGCGGTCGACCCGGTGGGCGTCGCCGCGAGCACCCCGTCACAGCCCCAGCGCGACAGCGGACGGCCGTCAACCTCAACGACCACATCCAGGATCCGGGCGCGGTCGCCCTTTTCCACGGAGACCTCGTTCAGCGCCCAGCCCTCACCGAGCAGTCGCCCGTCCAAGGTCGCGGTCAGGTCGACGGTGAGCCGTTCCTCCACGACGTAGTCGCCGGCAAGCACGTGCTCAACAGTGGCGTCCAGGTGCGTCGCCTCGACCTCGGCCAGGAACCCCACCCGGCCCAGGTTCACCCCGAGCAATGGCACCTTCGCGCCCCGGGCGAGCTCGGCGGCCCGCAGGATGGTCCCGTCCCCGCCCAGGACGAGAACGAGCTCGGCGCCTGCCGCGGCGCCCTCGTCGGCCGCCACCACCACGGCGCCCCTTGCGCCGATCTCCGCGGCTTCCTCCTCCAGCAGCCGCACCTGCAGCCCTGCGGCCAGCAGCCGCTCGGCAGCGGCCCGGGCGGCGTCGGTGGTGCGCGCGCGACCGGTGTGCGCGAGCAGCAGAACGGAGCGGGTCACGAGTGCGAGCCTGCCACGCCTACTGCGGCCCGTCGGCGACGGCACGCTCGAGCTCGTCGGCGTCGAGCTGCGGGGCGCCCGCAACGAGCCACAGGAAGTACTCCACGTTGCCGCTCGGGCCCGGAAGCGGGCTCGCCACGACACCGCGTACGCCGAGGCCCAGCTGCCAGGCCTGGTCAGCCACGCGTTGCACCGCGCCGGCCCGCGCACGGGGATCACGAACGACCCCGCCGCTGGGCAGGTTCTCCCTCCCCACCTCGAACTGGGGCTTCACCATGGGCAGCAGGTCAGCGCCCGGCCGAGCACAACCGACCAGCGCGGGCAGCACGAGCCCGAGCGGGATGAAGGAAAGGTCTGCCACGACCAGGTCAACTGGGTCGCCCACCTGTTCGGGAGAAAGGCTGCGCGCGTTGACCCGCTCGACCACCGTCACGCGTGAATCGGTGCGAAGGCTCCAGGCGAGCAGGCCGTAGCCGACGTCAACGGCGACGACATGGGCCGCACCGCGACGCAACAGCACGTCGGTGAAGCCACCCGTGGACGCGCCCGCGTCGAGGGCACGCGCGCCCGTGGGGTCGTAGCCGAAGGCCTCGAAGGCCCCCAGCAACTTGTGGGCGCCGCGTGACACCCACTGCTCGCCGCCGTCGTCGTCGACCAGCAGCGGGGTGCCGAGCTCGACAGCCGTGGCCGCCTTCGTCGCGACCTGCCCGGCCACCCGCACCCGCCCGGAGGCGATGAGGGAGGCGGCCTGCTCGCGGCTGCGGGCCAGCCCTCGACGTACCAGCTCGGCGTCGAGGCGGGCTCGGCGCGCCAGCTCAGGCCTCGTCGAGCGCGGCCAGCGCGTCCTGCAGCGAGCGGTGCACCGCGTCGAACACCTCGACGTGCTCGGCGACCGGGCGTTCCTCGATGCCGTCGAGCAGGGCCAGCGCGGCAGCGACGGCTTGCTCAGGCACCTGCTGGCTTCTTCGGCGCTGCCTTCTTGGCAGGAGCCTTCTTGACAGGAGCCTTCGCGGCAGGAGCCTTGGCTACGGGCGCCTTCGCCGGGGTCGCCGCGGGCTTGTCGGTCGCGCGCAGCTGTGCCTCGAGAGCCTTCACCCGAGCCTTCAGCGCGTCGGCCTCCTCCTTGGACACCAGGCCGACGCGGCCCAGTGCCTTGTCCACCTCGTAGCGCACGAGCGCTACGACCGCTTCACGGTTGCTCTTGCTCTGGGTCACGAGGTCATCGGCCAGGGCCTGTACCTGGCCAGCCGTCGCCTCGCCCTGTGCCACCAGGGCCTTCGCCGCGCTGGTGGCTCGCTGCTTGGTTACCTCGGTCAGTCCCGTTGCCAGAGCCAAGTAGCCCTTGATCGCGTCCTTCACGTATGGCCTCCCGAGGTCGGATCGTCGCGCGTCGCAGAACGCTACCGCGTGTCCGGTAGCGTCATCGGACGGCATGAGCGAAGGAGAGCCGGTGGCGTCTGAGGCAGAGTGCGAGGCCGCGCTGCGCACGCTCGTCGACGCCTTGGCCACCCTCGAACCCGAGGTACGCCGCAAGTACGTCGTCGACCGCACCATCTCGTGCCGCGTCACCGACCTGGACATCACCTGGTCGGCCCACCTCACCGACGACGGGCTGGTCGATTTCACCACCGACGGGCCCAAGGCACAGGTGCGGCTGAGCGTCGGCTCCGATGACCTGCTGGCTCTCGTGGCCGGGCGCATGGCGGTTCCCACGGCCGTGGCCACCGGCCGGGTTCGTGTGCAGGCGAGCCCGTTCGATCTGCTGCGGTTGAGCGCCTTTCTCTGACCTCGGGTCAGGTCGCGGCCCACGCGAGGGAGCACGCCGCTCGTAGCGCCAGGTCAGGGGGACCGGAGCATTCGAGCACCTCCCCGTCGTACCAAGCCTTTGCTTCACCGCACGTCGCACTGCCGGCCTGGGTGTGTACGGCGGGCTGCGGCGCGAGCAGTGCCCGCAAGTCCGTGCCCACATAGGACGGCCGCAGCTCGGGCGGCGCGGCCAGCAGCGCAGCGACGTCGGTGACGCCGGTCAGCACCAGCAGGCTGTCCGTGCCGGTTCGCCGGGCACCAAGGATGTCGGTGTCGAGGCGATCGCCCACGACGAGCGGGCGTTGCGCGCCGACCCGAGCGACGCTGGTCAGGTGCAACTCGGGCTCCGGCTTGCCCACCACGACAGGGGTGGCCCCCGTGGCCACCTCGAGCGCAGCCACGAACGCCCCGTTGCCGGGGACGAGGCCACGGTGTGTCGGGTACGTCGCGTCCCGGTTGCCCGCCACCCACAGCGCTCCCGCGCGGAGGGCGATGGCGGCCTCCGCGAGGTCCTCCCAGTTCATGGTCGTCGACAGCCCTTGTACGACGGCGACCGCGCCGTCGGCCGTTCGGACCGGGCACAATCCCCTGGCCTGTACCTCCTCGGCCAGCCCCTCGGTGCCGAGCACGAGCACCCGCGCGCCAGCGGGCAGGCGCGCCGCGAGGTACCCCGCCGCAGCTTGCGCGGAGGTGATCACGTCCTCCGGTGCTGCATCGATGCCGAGCTGGGTGAGGTGCGCAGCCACGACCGCAGCCCGACGGGAGGCGTTGTTGGTCACGTAGGCGACCCGCATGCCTTCACTGCGCGCAGCGGCGACCGACGTCGCGGCGTGGGGTACCGCCTCGGGTCCGAGGTACAGCACCCCGTCGAGGTCCAGCAGGGCGGCGTCGTACGCGGTGCACAGCGGAACCTCGCAACTGCCGAGGCCGCTGGCCGCCTGGTCCACTAGCGGCGGGACGCGGTGAGCGCAGCGCGCGCCCCTCGCAGGGCCGTGCTGTAGTAGGCGATGTCCGGGCGCATGGCGGCCGCGAGCGACAGGTGCTCCACCGCCGCCTCGAGGTCACCAAGCTTGGTCGCGGCCAGGCCCAGGCCGAACTGGGCGTAGTCGTCCGCAGGGTTGACCGAGATGATCCAGGTGAAGTTCTCCCGGGCCTCGTCGTACATGCCCATATCGAACTGCGCCCTGGCGAGGGCCTCTCGGGCCATCCGCGACTCAGGCTCGCTGGTGGACGCGTGCCCGAGGACTTGGACTGCGGCCGCAGCGTCGCCGCTCTCCAGCAGTTCCAGGCCGCGCAGGTACCAGTCGTAGGCGTCGCCGCGCGGCGCCACGTCGGGTGGCGGCGGTGGGAGGTCGGCATAGGGCCGGGGGCGTTCCACGTCGGGAGCCCGGGGGTCGTACCGAGGGTCGTACCTGTCGGACACGCGGTCTCCTTCGCCATCTGTTCGTCACCACCGGGCGACGCGCACGCCTCCCGGGTTCCCGGAGGGCACGGACCTAGCATCACCCCATGCCCGAAAGTGCTGTACCTCCCATACCAGCTTCGACTGTGCCACCTCGCCCGGATGGGTTGGTGTTGTCGCCGTTCCGTGCCTTGCGGTACGACGGGGACCGGGTCGAGCTGTCCCTCGTCACCTCACCGCCGTACGACGTCATCGACGCCGACGGCGCTGCGGCGCTCGAGAAGCAGAGCGAGGTCAACGTCGTACGTCTCATCCTCCCACGGGACGCCTCCGACACGGGGGATCGCTACCTGCGTGCCGCCGCAACTCTCCGGAACTGGCGCGAATCGGGGATCCTGCGCCCCGACGCCGAGCCGGCGCTCTACGTCTACGAGCAGGCCTCCCCCACGCACGTGCAGCGTGGCTTGCTCGGCGCGTTGGCGCTGAGCCCCGCCGAGGACGGCATCGTGCTGCCCCACGAGAACACGATGTCCGACACGGTCTCCGACCGACTCGCGCTCTACACCGCGGTCGAGGCAGACCTCGAACCCATCTTTCTCGTCTACGCCGGTGGCGGCGCCGCGAGCGCTGCCGTCGCGGGAGTCGACACCCGGCCACCCTTGGTCGACCTCACGCTCGAAGACGGTCTGCGGCACCGGCTCTGGGCCCTCACCGACCCTGATGAGCTCGCGGCTGTCGCCGAAGACCTGCGGCCCCGCACCGCCCTGATCGCCGACGGGCACCACCGCTACGCGACCTACCTCCAGCGACAGGCCGTTGCTCACGCGGAGGGCGCGGGGGCGGGTCCCTGGGACAACGGTCTGGTGCTGCTGGTGGACACCACGGATTTTGGGCCGCAGGTTCACCCCATCCACCGCGTGGTGCCCGGAGTCGATGCCGCGGAACTGGCCTACCGCAGCTCGAACGCAGGGCAGGTCCGCACCCTCGATGGCGAGAGCGTCGAGGCGGCGCTGGAGGCGTTGGCGCGGGCGGGCGCCGACGGCCCGGCATACCTGCTGGCCAGTGGTGACGGGCGCACACTGCGCTTGGTGACCCACCTGGCCGTAGGCGAGGTCGCCACAGCCCTCCCAACAGACCGTTCCGCCGCCTGGCGGGCGCTGGACGTGACGGTGCTGCACCACTTCCTGGTGCCTGTGGTGTGGGGGCTCACCGACGACACGGCCAGTGTTGGATTCGAGCACGATGTGGAGGGCGCGCTGCGTGCCGCCGGAGCCGACGGGACGGCGGTGCTGCTCAACCCGACCTCAGCCGCGGCGGTGGCCGAGGTGGCCCAGAGGGGGGAACGGATGCCGCGCAAGTCGACGCTGTTCACTCCCAAGCCCCGAACCGGCATGGTCCTACGCGACTTCCGGGACGCTTAGGCCGCCCGAGCCACCCGCTTCGCGCGGCTGACCTCGACCTCATAGCGAGAGCTCGCTCCGCGGGGCGTTTTGAAGAAGCGTCGGCGCAGCGAACCCTGCAGCTCCAGGGTGTCCCCCGAGCACCAACCTCCCGCCGTACGGCGAAGGCCGGCTGTCCAGACGACACAGTCGATGGTGTCCACCGTTTGGGCCCGCGGCGTGGTGCGACGGGCCGGCGGCCTCTCCACGATCAGCCGGAAGGTGCTCAGCAGGTCGCCGCTGGGCAGCTGCAACTCCACCGGCTCGGCAGCCAGGCGTCCGACCAGCAGGACCTCGTTGCGGGTTGCGCTGTCCATGTGCGTGCTCCTCATCGTCGGGTGGGGAGCCACCCTCGACGAGCACAACCGTGGGCTGCGGCATCCGACCAGGCCGTGTGGAACGTGATGCGCGCTGTGGGTCAGCTGGTGGAGCTGTCCTCAGCGGCCTCACGGGGCTCCTCACCCGGCTCGTCGCCGTCGAGGTCGTGCAAGACGATCCCGTCGAGCTCGAGCAGCCTCTCCTCGGCGTCCGTCGCGCCCTCAGGGTCGGCGTCCGCAGCGGCGGAGAACCACTGGCGGCCCTCGTCCTCACGCCCCAGGCCGAGCAAGGCATCGGCGTAGGCGTAGCGCAGGCGCGCTGTCCAAGGCTTGACGGGGCCGTTCAGAGCGCCAACCTCGAGCATGTGGGCAGCCACCTCGTGCTGTCCGAGGTCACGGCGCGCACCGCTGCACACGATGAGCAACTCGACGCGAGCGGCCGGGTCCAGCTTGCCGGCGTCCTTGTCCTCGGCCATGGCGAGCGCACGCTCGGGACGGCCCAGGGCGCGCTCGCAGTCGGCCATGACCGGCAGGTGATCGGGCTCACCGGTGATCCGGCGCGCTGCCCGGAGCTCGGCGAGCGCTTCGGTCCACTCCCCCGCGACGTAGGCAACCAGGCCGTTGGCCTCGCGCACGGCACCGACCCGGCCGGCCATGGCCGTCGCTGCCCTCGCATGGCGCAGCGCCTGCTCGGGCTCGTCGTCCATCAACCGACCAGCCATCACCAGGTGCCTGGCCACCAGGTCAGCAGTGTCCTTGCTCAGTCCCAGAAGCTGCTTGCGCACCGAGGCGTCGAGCTCGCGCGCCTCGACATCCTCTGGAACGTGCACCCGGGTGGCGAGCTTGCGGGCCTCCCGGCGCGGGTCATAAGGCCTGTCGTCAGCCTCGGCCCGGGACGTTGGCCGGGAGGTGGGACGAGAAGACGGCCGGCCGCCCGGACCAGAAGCGCGGCCCGTGGTGGCTCCTCGAGCACCAGCTCCCCCGCGGCCTCCGGCCGGCGCCCCCGATCCGGATCGGGGGGTACTGCTTGCCGGCCGACGCGGTGGGCGCTGACCGTCCCTGTCGTCCTGGGTCATGAATCCGTCCTGCTCAGGCTCGTCCCAAAAAAGTCCGGGAAAATACAAGGAGGGCCAACCATTGCTGGTTGACCCTCCTTGTATAAGTTATGTCCGGCGGCGTCCTACTCTCCCACACAGTCTCCCGTGCAGTACCATCGGCGCTGAAAGGCTTAGCTTCCGGGTTCGGAATGTTACCGGGCGTTTCCCTCTCGCCATGGCCGCCGAAACTCTATGGAGATATGCGGTAGACCTCACCTCTTTC
>JBKJSN010000098.1:0-5240 GCA_046595815.1 Mycobacteriales bacterium | reverse complement strand
CCGTACCAAGCGCACCTGCGACAAGGTCGCCGCAGACATGCAGGACCGCGGCTTCGCGGCTGCTGCCGTGCACGGAGACCTTGGCCAGGGCGCTCGTGAGCAGGCGCTGCGCGCCTTCCGCAGTGGCAAGATCGACGTGCTCATCGCGACCGACGTCGCGGCCCGTGGCATCGACGTGCAGGACGTCACGCACGTCATCAACTACCAGTGCCCCGATGACGAGCGCACCTTCTTGCACCGCATCGGCCGCACGGGTCGCGCCGGCGCCAAGGGCGTCGCGGTCACCTTCGTCGACTGGGACGAGATTCCCAAGTGGGGCCTGATCAACAAGGCGCTCGAGCTGTCCCACCCGGACCCTGCCGAGACCTACTCCTCCTCCAAGCACCTGTTCAACGACCTGGACATCCCCGAGGGCACCAAGGGTCACCTGCCCCGGGCGTCGCAGACGCGCGCAGGCCTGGGCGCGGAGAAGGTCGAGGACCTGGGCGAGACCGGCCGCAAGCCCAAGGCCCGCACGACCAAGGACGGCGGTCGCCCCGGTGGCCGCTCCGACAGCGGTCGCACCGGCGTCGCGCCTGACCACGACGGTCCTGAGCTGCCCAAGCGCACAGGCGGCGAGCGCAAGCGCACCCGCGGCGCCGGTCCTGCCAAGGCCTCCACCGGTACGGCGGTCGCCTTCTCCGACGGTTCGACCGAGCCCACTGCCTCCCCCGAGGGGGGCGCGCCGCGCAGCCGGAGCCGCAGTCGCGGTGGCCGGGGTCGCGGTGGGTCGGGCAACCAGGGCAACGCCGCCTCCGCCGAGGGCTGATCCGCCGTTCGGCCTCAAGCACGCGGTACGTCCTGGCCGATGATGGGGGCATGGTTCTGCGGACGGTCGGCGGCGTGCTCACGGGCGAGGACGTGGAGGACCTTCGGGCCTTCCTGATGAAACTCCCGGGTGGCCCGGCAGTTCACGAGACCGTGGTGCTCGCGTGCGGGCACCACGAGGACGAGCGCCCGACGTGGATGTACGTCGAGGCTGACGCCCGCGAGGGCGTCGCCCGGAGGCGCTGCCTGCAGTGCGCCCGCTCGTCGGGCCTGCTGGACTCCGATGAGCGCTGGACGCACCCTCCGATGTGGAACTGCGGCGGCTGTCACCAGTCCATCGCCGAGGTCGCGGCCGGCCTGTCCGTCGAGGATGGTGAGCACGTGAGCTGGGTCGCGCTGGCCGTGCGCTGCACCGAGTGCGGACGCATCGACGGGCTCACCGACATGGTGCTGCCGGGCACCCCACTGACTGAGGTGCTCGAGCGCCTCTAGGTTGTGGGGCGTGAGTGCCGTTCCCGACCTGCCCCTACCCGAGGGTGTGACCGCGTACGCGGTCGACGTCCCGAGGGGTCCGCTCGCGGTCCTGGACGCCTGCCCGCCTGACCCCACGGCGACGGTCCTGCTGGTCCCAGGGTTCACGGGGAGCAAGGAGGACTTCCGCTTCCTGCTCCGCCCCGCCTTCGACGCCGGCCTTCGTGCCGTCGCGGTCGACCAGCGCGGTCAGCACGACTCGCCCGGACCGGACGACCCCGCTGCCTACGAAGTGCACTGCCTGGCCGAGGACCTGCTGGCCCTGGTCGCTGCCCTCGGGGACGGACCGGTGCACCTGGTGGGGCACAGCTTCGGCGGCCTCGTCGCGCGGGCCGCGGTGCTGCAGGACCCCAAGGCCTTCCGCTCCCTCGTGCTGATGGACTCCGGACCCTCGGCGCTCGGCGGTCCCCGGGCCGAGGTGCTGCCGCTGATGAAGCAAATCCTCGACGAGCAGGGGCTCGCCGCGCTCTGGGAGGCAGCGCAGGCGTTGCCGACCGCGAAGCCCCAGCCACCCGACGTACTCGCCTTTCTGCAGAAGCGCTTCATGGCCGGCTCGCCCGCAGCCCTGCACGGGATGGGCGATGCGCTGGTGTCCGAGCCCGATCGTGTCGAGGAGCTGCGGGAGACCGGCGTACCGACGCTGGTGGTCTTCGGAGAGGCCGACGACGCGTGGAGCCCTGCGGTGCAGCGCGAGATGGCCGACCGGCTCGGATGCGCGGTCGTCGTCGTACCAGGGTCGGTGCACTCACCGGCTGCGGAGAACCCGGAGTTCACGGCCGAGGCGTTATGGAGGTTCTGGCGTGGTTGAGCAGGTGACGCTCTCGACGGGGGCGACGGTCGGGTACGACGACACCGGCGGCGACGGTCCGGTGGTCGTGTTCAGCCACGGGCTGCTGATGAACCGGACGATGTTCGCGCCGCAGGTCGAGGCGCTGGGCGGGACGTACCGGGTGGTGACGTGGGACGAACGCGGGCACGGCGAGGCCGAGCACGAGGGCACGTGGACGTTCTGGGACAGCGCGCGCGATGTCCTCGCGTTGCTCGACCACCTCGGTGTCGAGCAGGCTGTGCTGGCCGGGATGTCGCAGGGCGGCTTCTTGTCGCTGCGGGCTGCCCTGCTCGCCCCGGAGCGGGTGCGCGGGCTGGTGCTCATCGACTCCCAGGCCGGTCAGGAGGATCCCGACGCGGCGCCGCTCTACGAAGGGATGGCCGCGGCCTGGGCCTCTGGCGGGGCCGACCCGGCGACGCTGGAGTTCGCGGCCGCGACGATCCTCGGCCCCGCCGACCACGGGCCCTGGATCACGCTGTGGGAGCAGCTGCCGCAGCACCGCGCCACGCAGGTCATGCACCCGTTGCTGGAGCGCGAGGACCTCACCGACCGGCTCGGTGAGATCACCTGCCCGGCCCTGGTGATCCACGGCAGCATCGACGCGGCGATCCCGCTGTCGCGCGCGGAGTCACTCGCCAACGGCTTGCCGGGGGCGCTGCCGTTGGTGGTCATCGAGGGCGCCGGACACGCGTCGAACCTGTCCCACCCTGAGCCGGTCAACGCAGCGCTCCGCGGTTTCCTCGACGGGCTGTAGCCGGTGTCCTGGCCGCTGCACGGGCTCGTCCTCACGACCCCGGACCTCGTGCTGCGCGCGATGAACGAGGCGGACGCACTTGCCCTCGGCGAGCTGGTCCCTGCGGATGTGACGACGGACCCGGCGCACCCGGACCTCGGCTACCGGGTCGAGCAGACGTACTGGCGGCAGCTGGGCCAGTGGCGCCCCGAGGACTGGGTGCTGCCGTTCACGGTGCTGTCGGGCGGCCGCCCTATCGGCGTACAAGCCTTGGAAGCAAAGGACTTTGCTGTACGCCGGGTCGTCGACACCTACTCCTGGCTGCTGCCGTCGGCGCGCGGGCAGGGGCACGGCAAGCAGATGCGGGCGGCCGTGCTGGACCTGGCCTTCGTCGGGCTGGGTGCGAGGTATGCGACCAGTGAGGCGTACGCCGACAACGCTGCGTCGCTCGGGGTGTCGAAGTCGCTCGGGTACGTCGACAACGGGTTCGGCGTCGAGAAGCGCGACGACGGCAGCGGACCTGTGCGGATGCAGCACGTCGTACTGGCCGCGAACGACTGGCGCTCACCGTGGCCGGTGACGATCTCGGGCCTTCAGGACTGCCTGGCGCTGTTCGGGGTGGGTCCCGAGACGACATGATGCGAGCATGGGCAGAGGACCACAGCCACTGACGATCGCGGGGGTCTACAGCGCCCAGGCGGACAGCTATGCCGAGCTCTGGGCGCCCGCGCTGCTCCCGGCAAGTCACCAGCTCCTGGATCGGCTGCCACTGCAGGGTGCCCGTCGCGTGCTCGACCTCGGCAGCGGCACGGGTGCGCTGCTTTCCGCGCTGCACACCGCCGCCCCTCAGTCCCTCGTCATCGCCGCCGACCGAGCCGAGGGGATGCTGCGTCGCGCGCCCGAGGCGGAGCGTCGCGTCGTCGTCGATGCCGCGTCACTGCCCCTGGCCACGGGGGCGTTCGACGTGGTCGTGATGGCGTTCATGCTCTTCCACCTTCCCGACCCCGTGCGCGCCCTGGAGGAGGTACGGCGCGTCCTGCGGCCCGGTGGCACGGTGGGCGTCGCGACCTGGGGGACGGAGAGGACGGCGCCGGCGGTGGCCCTGTGGTCGGCCGAGCTCGACCGCATCGGTGCCCCTGCCGCGCAGCCACTCCCGGACTCCCGAGGTCAGTTCGCCACGACGGAGGCTCTGTCCTCGCTCCTGTCCTCAGCCGGCTTCGTGGACGTGGCGGCCAGCCCCGTGCCGTGGGTCCACCAACCCGACCTGGAGAACGTCATGCAGAGGCAGGCCTCCATGGGGGTGACCGGGCGGCGCCTCAGCCACCTGTCGTCCGAGGCGCGGCAGGAGTTCTTGACGCGGATCCGGGCCTTGCTGGAGCCGCTGCCCCCGGAAGACTTGTGGGACACCAGCGAGGTCCTCATCGCGACCGCGGTCGCGCCCGTCTGAGACGTCACCTAGAGCACAGCAGGCAGCCGCAGCTCCTGGTGGCTCGGATCACCCAATGATCGTGCGAGGACTGCACTACCCGCAGGTGGATCTTGAGTCCCACGATCATGAAGTAGCGGCCCTTATCGAGGTATCGGCGCGCGCCTTCTGATCACCGCGAGCAGGCCGATCGCAACACACCCGATAGCGCTCCCCGACGCTAGGACGAAGCGCTGCCTTCCCGCCTCCCGGCACCGCGCCGCAATGTCCTCCGAGTCGCTCTCCAGCTCGCCACCCGGGAAGTTCGAGGCACCGTTGACAACCGTGTCCCAGGGGGCGAGGCACTGGTAACTCTCCCCTCGGCTCCACGGCCCCAAATCCGGGTTGTCGAGGGCCAGCCACAGTGCGAGCACGCCAAGGACCACCGCGACGGCGACGGACGCGTTTCGAAGGCTCTTCATGGAGTTGAACTGTCCCCGAAAAACGCGAAGAACGCGCCCGCGAAAGCGAGCACGAGTGCGCCAACTAGCCCAGGTCCGGGAAAGCGCTGTCGTTCATTCATGCGCGCAAGGTAGCTGGCGAGTGGCTCGCTTGCGCGGACAAGCGCGGCCAGTGAAGAACGCCACGTGATCGCGGTTACCACCGCCGTTTCCGCTTCTTTGGTTGAGCCCCCTCGCCAGCTCTCGCAGCACGGCTGATCCCGTCCCGTGCGCGAGCGCGCCTGAGACACCCGGAACCCGCTGGGGGTTCTGGGTGTCTCAGGGGTACGGCGGACAACTCCCGGTGACGGTCAGTAGGTGGGGGGTGGGCGGCGGTACTGGCGTCCGTCGGGGGTGGTCCAGATGGTGTCGCCGGTGTCGGGGTCTTTGGTGACGGTGAAGTAGGCCTGTTTCGCGCGGTGGTGCCGTCGGCAC
>JBKJSN010000095.1:0-8139 GCA_046595815.1 Mycobacteriales bacterium | reverse complement strand
ACGTCGGGTGGCTGTTCGACGTCGAGCAGCCACCCGACGTGTGCGTGGAACAGGCCCTTGGTCAGGGCCCGCAGGCCGGTGCCGTAACGCCAGGGGGAGTGCGGGTCGCCCTCTTCGTCGCTGAAGGCGTGGTGCCGGCGGTGGTCGGCCACCCAGCGGGTCACCGGACCCTGAATCGCCAGCTGGCCGGCGACCGCGAGGGCGATCCGCAGCGGCCGCACTGCCTTGAAGGAGCCGTGGGTGAAGTACCGGTGGAAGCCCACGGTGATGCCGTAGAGCGTGATCGCGTAGAAGGTCGTCGTCAGCGCGATGTCGGTCCAGCTCAGCCCGGTGCCCCACAGCACGAAGCCCGCCCCGAGCACCCCGAGCAGCGGTACGACGATGAAGATCGCCAGCGCCACCTGCTCCCAACGGGCCTTGAGGTCGGTACCCGGGACGTCCTGCAGCGGGCGGGAGTCGTCCCCGTCGTACGCGATGGTCGTGATGGGAGCGTCGAGGAGCTCAGTCATGCGGGGTCCTGTCGTCCAAGCGGGAGGCTACGCCAGCGTAACCTACGGTTCCGTAGGAAAGAACTCCTCGCGCGGGTGAACCACCTGTGAACAACGCCCTGGACTGTCGGCGCCTGCTGGTCGGATTCGGGCATGGGGCGACACCGGACAGATGCGGAGAAGGAGGCCTTCCGCGAGCGCGCGGTCGCGATGCGACGCGCCGGGATCGGGGCGAAGCGGATCGCACGCGAGCTCGGGATCGGCGGCGCGTTGGCCAGTGAGCTGTTGCGTGGCGAACCCGTGCCGTCATCGCTCGTCCGCCCGCGTGCGAAGGACGAGGTGCGCGACGTTGCCGTGTCCCTGCGCCTCGCAGGACGGACGTACGACGAGATCCGCGACGAGCTCGGCGTCAGCAAGAGCAGCCTGAGCCTGTGGCTGCGCGAGCTCACCCCTCCGACCGAGGGGCAGCGAGCGCGTGTGCGGTCTGGTGCCTGTGATGACCAGGAGAGCGACGTACCGCCGGATGCTGAGATCGCCCGCGGGCTGCGACGTGAGGGCTGGCTGCTCCGGGAGATCGCGGCCGAGCTCGGAGTGAGCTTGAGGACGGCCTTCGTCTGGTGCCGCGGTGCCGCGGTGCCGGCGCGGGCGATGCACGGGCGCAACCCGGAGCAGACCCGCGCCATGGGCCGGGCCTACTGGGATGCGGAGCTTGCGCGCCGAGATGTCGTCCGCCAGGCGACGCTTCGCGATCACCAGGCTCAGGTGGGTTCGCTGAGTGACCGCGAGCTCGACCTGGTGGTGGCGGCGGCGTACTGGTGCGAAGGCTCCAAGAGCAAGCCGTGGGCGCGTCGAGAACAGCTCCAGTTCATCAACAGTGACCCTGACGTCATCCGGCTGCTGTGGGAGTGGTTGCGTCGCCGCGGTGTCCCCGTTGGCCAGTGCCGCCTCAGCGTGCACATCCACGAGTCCGCCGACGTGCAATCGGCGACGGAGCACTGGGCACGTGTCCTGGGCTGCCCCGCGGAGGCTTTCGCCAGGCCTGTCCTCAAACGCCACAACCCGCGGACGGCGCGGAAGAACACGGGAGCGGAATATGTCGGGTGTCTCACCATCGGCGTCAGGCAGAGCGTGGCGCTCTACCGAGAGGTCGAGGGCGTGTGGAGGGCGATTGCGGGGGAGGTCGGACGAAGACTGGCGTCCGATGAGGCAGACTGACCGGCTGATCCGCCGTGGGGTAGTGGCATCCCGCAGACCTTTGGAGTCTTGAGACGCTGGTTCGAATCCAGCCGGCGGAGCTTGCACGTGCCGCAACCCGGGCAGCAGTCCTCGCTCGGTAGGATGACCAGCGCCGGGTGACCGGCTCCCATCCCACCCTCGACCTGCTGGGAGACTGCGTGCCGTCCGCACCGGCCCACGCACGGCCGTTCGCCGTGATCGTCCTCGCCGCGGGCGAGGGCACCCGGATGAGGAGCGTGACGCCGAAGGTCCTGCACCGCCTCGGGGGCCGCACGATGCTCGGTCACGTGGTGGCTGCCGCGGAGTCGCTGGACCCGGAGCACCTGCTCGTCGTGGTCGGGCACGGTCGCGACCAGGTGAGTGCCACCTTGACGGGCAAGGCACGCGCGGTGGTGCAGCAGACGCAGGACGGCACCGGTCACGCCGTACGCGTGGCGCTGGACACCCTTGACGACCTCGACGGCACCGTGGTGGTGCTGCCTGGAGACTCGCCGCTGATCACCGGCGCGACGCTGAAGGCCCTCGTCGACGCGCACCTCGCCGCCGGGGCCACCACCACGCTGCTCACTGCCCGGGTGGCCGACCCCACGGGGTACGGCCGGGTCGTCCGCGACGAGCACGGCGTACGCGCGATCGTCGAGCACAAGGACGCCGACGAGGCCACGCGGTCCATCGACGAGATCAACACCAGCATCTACGCCTTCGCCGCGGCCGAGCTGCGGGCGACGCTCAGCCAGCTGACCACGGACAACGCCCAGGGCGAGCTCTACCTCACCGACGTGGTGGGGCTGCACCGCGAAGCCGGTCACACCGTGGCGGCACGCATTGCCGACGACCCGGACGAGACCTTGGGTTGCAACGACCGGGCCCAGCTGGCCGACCTCGCGCGCCGGCTCCGCGACCGGACGAACCTCGCGCACATGCGGGCCGGGGTCGCGATCCTCGACCCCGAGACGACCTGGATCGACGCCGACGTCGTGATCGAGCCTGACGTCACGATCGAGCGCAACACCTCGCTGCACGGCAGCACCGTCGTACGGCGAGGTGCCCTCATCGGTCCGGACAGCACCGTGACCGACTGCGAGGTGGGGCCCGGTGCCTCCGTCGTCCGCACGCAGGCCACCGGAGCCGTGATCGGCAAGGACGCGACGGTCGGCCCGTTCTCGTTCCTGCGCCCCGGCACGGTCCTGGGTGAGGGCGCGAAGGTCGGGGCGTACGTCGAGGTCAAGGCCAGTGAGATCGGCGCGGGGAGCAAGGTCCCGCACCTGGCCTACGTCGGGGACGCGACGATCGGGGAGCGCAGCAACATCGGCGCCGGCACGATCGTCGTGAACTACGACGGCGTCGACAAGCACCGGACCACCGTCGGCGACGACGTGCGGATCGGCAGCAACAACAGCCTGGTCGCACCCGTGACGGTGCACGACGGGGCGTACACCGCTGCCGGGTCCGCGATCACCGAAGACGTCCCGGCCGGGGCACTCGCCGTCGGCCGGGCCAGGCAGAGCACCATCCGAGACTGGGTCGCGCGCAAGCGGCTCTCGAAGGAGGATTCGTGAACGGCCTGGAGATCGCCAGCCGCAAGAACCTGATGCTGTTCACCGGGCGTGCCGATCCCGCGCTGGCAGCCGAGGTAGGCAAGGAGCTCGGCTGCGAACCGGTGGAGACCAGCGCGTATGACTTCGCCAACGGCGAGATCTTCGTGCGCTTCGAGGAGTCGGTCCGTGGCTGCGACGCCTTCGTCATGCAGAGCCACACAGCGCCCATCAACACCTGGGTGATGGAGCAGCTGCTCATGGTCGATGCGCTCAAGCGGGCGTCCGCCAAGCGCATCACCGTGGTCATGCCGTTCTACCCCTACGCCCGCCAGGACAAAAAGCACCGTGGTCGTGAGCCCATCAGCGCGCGCCTCATCGCTGACCTGTTCAAGACCGCAGGTGCCGACCGGCTGATGAGCGTCGACCTGCACACCGCACAGATCCAGGGCTTCTTCGACGGACCGGTGGACCACCTGTTCGCGCTGCCGCTGCTCACCGAGTACGTCGCCAGCAAGTACGACACCTCCAACATGACCATCGTGTCGCCGGACGCCGGTCGGGTCCGCGTCTCCGAGCGCTGGTCGGACCGGATGGGCGGCTGCCCGCTGGCTTTCATCCACAAGACCCGCGACCCACTCGTGGCCAACCAGGTGGTCGCCAACCGCGTCGTCGGTGACGTCGACGGCCGCGTGTGCGTCCTGGTCGACGACATGATCGACACGGGCGGGACCATCACCAAGGCCGCCGACGTGCTCTTCGAGGCGGGCGCCCGGGACGTGATCATCACCGCCACCCACGGCGTGCTGAGCGACCCGGCGACCGACCGCCTGAAGAACAGTCGCGTCACCGAGACGATCATCACGAACACGCTTCCGGTCCCGGCCGAGAAGCGGTTCGACAAGCTCACCGTCTTGTCGATCGCCCCGCTGATCGCGCGCGCGATCAGCGAGGTCTTCGAGGACGGCTCGGTGACGAGCCTGTTCGACGGCGCCGCCTGATCGGCGTCTATCGGGCTCGCTCCGCCGTCCGCTAGACTCTCAGGTCGCGCCTGCGCGCCATCTTGACTTCGACGCCGCCCCTGGCGTCGCCCCGCCCGTTTGAGGAGTTCCGCAGTGTCCGAGGTCCGTATCGTCGCCGAGTCTCGTACCGAGTTCGGCAAGGGCCCGGCCCGCCGTACCCGCCGCGCCGGCCAGGTCCCTGCCGTCCTGTACGGCCACGGCGAGAAGCCGCGCCACTACGCGCTGCCGAGCCACGAGCTGATGCTGGCGCTCAAGCACGACACCAACGTGCTGCTCACGCTGCAGACCGAGGACGGCGAGCAGCTTGCGCTCCCCAAGGTGGTCGTGCGCCACCCCATCCGCCGCACCCTCACCCACGTGGACCTCATCTCGGTCCGTAAGGGCGAGCAGGTCACCGTCGAGGTGTCGCTGACGCTCACCGGCAACGCCGAGCCCGGCGTCCTGGTGGACCAGCAGCTCAACACGCTGTCGGTGCTCGCCGACGCCTCGCACATCCCGGACCACGTCGAGGTCAGCATCCAGGGCCTTGCGGCCGGTGGCCACGTCGCAGCCAAGGACCTCGTGTTGCCGACCGGCACGACCCTCGTCACCGACCCCGAGCACGTCGTCGTGGCCGGCCTCGCGTCGCCCACCGCCGAGCAGCTCGAGGCTGACCTCGCGGGCGAGCCGACGTCCGAGGCCCCCGCCGCCGAGGCTCCTGCCGCCGACGCGGAGTAGTTGCCTGTGGCGGACGACCTGTGGCTGGTCGTCGGCCTGGGGAACCCGGGCCCGAAGTACGCCGGAAACCGGCACAACGTCGGGTTCTTCGTCGCGGACCTGCTCGCTGAGCGAATGGGCGCCCGCTTCAAGGCCCACAAGGGCCGCGCGGACGTCGTCGAGGGGCGCCTTGCTGGGCAGCGGGTCCTGCTGGCCAAGCCCTCGACGTACATGAACCTCTCGGGCGGTCCGGTGGCGAGCCTGCGCGACTTCTTCAAGGTGCCGGTGGACCGGATCGTGGTCGTCCACGACGAGCTCGACATCGGCTTCGGCACCCTGCGGCTCAAGCGCGGTGGTGGCGACAACGGCCACAACGGGCTGCGCTCGCTCACTCAGAGCCTGGGCAGCAAGGAGTACCTGCGGGTGCGCTGGGGGATCGGCCGCCCACCCGGGCGCCAGGACCCGGCCGACTTCGTGCTGAAGGACTTCAGCCCGGTCGAGCGCAAGGAGCTGCCCTTCCACGTCGACCGCGCGGCCGATGCGGTGGAGGCACTGCTCACGGGCACCCTCGAGCAGGCTCAGAACACCTTTCACGCCTCCGGGGACTAGTCGGGCTGCAGCACGTCCAGTCGACGCGCGATGCTCGCCTCGAGCTCGACGTTGAACCGACCCAGGAGCATCGCAAAGTCCTCCCGCTCCTGTGACGTCCACCCGCCGAGGACCTCATCCAGGAGCTCGGTGCGCAGGCGCTGGGTCTCCTGGAAGGCCGCGAGCCCCGCCGGCGTCGCCGACACGAGGGCAGCGCGGGCGTCCGCCGGGTCGGTGACGCGGCTCACCAGCTCGGCCTCCTCCAGCGACCGCACCTGCCGGCTCACCACCGACAGGTCGATCTCAAGAACGGCGGCGAGCGCCGTCGGCCGCAGCGGTCCGTCCTCGACGATGCGCCACAAGGCTTGGTACGCCGGGCGATCGAGCACGGTGTCGCCCAGGGGCGAGGGCAGCCGGACCGGCCGTGCGATGCGCCTGGCAAGCACGAGAAGCTGCTGCTCGAGCTCGGTCAGAGGCACCGCGCAACTGTACGGTCCGACCCTGGCCTGGCGGTGACGATCATCTGTCGGGGGCCGAGCCTCCTAGCCTGGGAGGCGTGTCCCTCGCAGGTCTGATCGACGTCGTGCTCGCCGACCCCTCCCTCGGGGGTCTGATCGAGTCGGTACCCGCGACCGTGGACCTCACCGCGCCGCAGGGCTCGCGCCCCTTCGTGATCGGTGCGCTTGCCCGCACGCGGACCGTCCTCGCCGTGACGGCGACCGGCCGTGAGGCCGAGGAGCTCGAGGCCGCGCTGGGATCGGTGATGGACCCGCACCGCGTCGCGCTCTACCCCAGCTGGGAGACGCTTCCGCACGAGCGGCTCAGCCCACGCGCGGACACCGTGGGCCGGCGCCTGGCGGTCCTGCGCCGGCTCGCCCATCCCAGCGAGGACGACCCGGCAACCGGCCCCGTCACCGTCGTGGTCGCCCCCGTCCGCTCGCTGTTGCAGCCCCAGGTGCGGGGGCTGGGGGACCTCGAGCCGGTGGCGCTGCGGGCGGGTGAGGCCGCAGACCTCGATGACGTCGTACGGCGGTTGGTCGACCTTTCGTACGCGCGGGTCGAGCTGGTCGAAAAGCGCGGGGAGCTCGCCGTACGCGGCGGGATCCTCGATGTCTTCCCGCCCACCGAGGAGCACCCCGTCCGGGTCGAGTTCTGGGGCGACGAGGTCGAGGAGGTGCGGTACTTCAAGGTCGCCGACCAGCGGTCGCTGCACGTCGCCGAGCACGGGCTGTGGGCATCCCCGTGTCGCGAGCTGCTCCTGACCGATGAGGTGCGCAGGCGGGCCGCCGCCCTCGCCGACAAGCACCCTGAGCTGGCCGACATGTGTGTGCGCTTGGCGGACGGCCATCCGGTCGAGGGGATGGAGGCGCTCGCGCCCGTCCTGGTCGACGACCTGACGCTGCTGGTGGACGAGCTCCCCCGCGACACCGTCGTGCTGGTCTGCGACCCCGAGCGGGTGCGCACCCGTGCCCATGACCTGGTCGCGACGAGCCAGGAGTTCCTCGAGGCGTCGTGGGCCACGGCGGCCACGGGCGGCAAGGCGCCCGTCGATCTCGGTGCCGCGGCGTACAAGGGCCTGCTGGAGGTACGCGAGCACGCGACCGCACACGGGCACCCCTGGTGGACGGTCACGCCGTTCACCGCCGACGAGGACCTGGACGACCACAGCGTGGTGCTGGCCTCACGGGCGGCGCCGAGCTACCACGGGGAGACCGAACGGGCCTTCGCGGACGTGCGCCGTTGGCTCGCCGACGACTACGCGGTGCTGCTCACCACCGTCGGCCACGGCCCGGCCGAGCGGCTGGTCGAGGTGCTGCGGGCCGCCGACGTGCCGGCCAGCCTGTCCGACGTACCCGTGCCTGGAGCGGTCGCGGTGACGACAGCCTCCCTGGAGGCGGGCTTCACGAGCGACCTGCTGAAGACGGTGCTGCTGACCGAGTCCGACCTGACGGGCACGAGAGGCACTGGTAGCAAAGACATCTCGCGCCGGATGCCCTCGCGCCGCCGCAACGCCGTCGACCCGCTGCAGCTGCGCCCCGGCGATCCGGTGGTGCACGAGCAGCACGGTGTGGGGCGGTACGTCGAGATGGTGCAGCGCACCGTTGCCGGCGCCACCCGCGAGTACCTCATCCTCGAGTACGCCAAGGGCGACAGGCTCTTCGTCCCGACCGACCAGCTCGAGCAGGTCACGCGGTACGTCGGGGGCGAGGCCCCGTCGCTCGACCGGCTGGGCGGGTCCGACTGGAACAAGCGCAAGGGCCGGGCCAAGAAGGCGGTCCGCGAGATCGCGGCCGGGCTCATCCAGCTCTACGCCGCGCGGACCAGCGCACCGGGGCATGCGTTCGGTCCTGACACCCCCTGGCAGCGCGAGCTCGAGGACGCCTTCCCGTACGTCGAGACGCCCGACCAGCTCGAGGCCATCGACGAGGTCAAGGCCGACATGCAAAAGCCCCAGCCGATGGACCGCGTCATCTGCGGCGACGTCGGCTACGGCAAGACGGAGATCGCCGTACGCGCCGCTTTCAAGGCCGTGCAGGACGGCAAGCAGGTTGCGGTTCTCGTGCCCACGACCCT
>JBKJSN010000089.1:0-24208 GCA_046595815.1 Mycobacteriales bacterium | reverse complement strand
GGGCTGACCAGCCTCGGCGAGACCGTGCTGTGCTGCGAAACCCTGCACCACGACCTCCACACCGGAAAACGCACCATCCGCCTCCGCAACGGCCGCCTCCTCAACGAAGACGGCTACGCCGAACAGTCCTGACAGCGTGGGGTGGGGCGAAGTCAGCCGGCCCTGGTCGCGGTGAGGCGGTAGCCCGTCACATCCGTCGGGTGCAGGACCAGGTCCTCATCAACGTGGCCGGTGACCACAACGCGCCAGCCGGTGTGTTCGGTGAGGTCCATCGCGCCCAACTCGAGGGTCACGTCCATGTAGGCCAGCAGCGTGCGCAGGTGCCGCGCGCGGCCGGGGAGCAGCCGTAGGTGCTCGCCCTCTACCCGGAAGGCGAGGCCCACCGAAGTTGGAAGCGGGTGACGGTTGAGGTTCACCAGTCCCCGGCCCTGGTCCGAGAGGAGTCGCATGCACTCCTCGCGGGGAAGCGAGCCGGTGGAACCGGAGTCAAGGGTCCACATACCTCAGAGAGTCGGCCGCTGGGGACCGACGCGCTAGGGACCAAAGTCCGCAATCCGGACAGTCTTTGCGCCGTGCCCGACTGAACGGCTGAGCGGGGCGCCGGTAGGTTGACGCGATGACACGCGGCCCCCTCATGGTCATCGGCGGCGCCGAGGACAAGACGGGCTCGCGCCAGGTCCTGTCCAGGTTCGTCAAGTTCGCGGGCGGCGCGCAGGCTCGGATCGCCGTCGTACCCACGGCGAGCTCGCTCGGTGAGGAGATCACTGAGGCCTATCGCGAGGCGTTCGGCGCGTTGGGCGTCACCGACATCCGGGCGCCGCGTCCCCGGACGCGCAAAGAGGCTGCGGACCCGGCTCTGGTGGCCGAGCTCGAGGACGCGACCGGGGTGTTCCTGACGGGCGGCAACCAGTCGACGCTCTCCGGAGTCGTGGTCGGTACGGCGTTCGGCGCCGCGATCCTGGCAGCTCACGCGCGCGGCGCTGTGGTGGCCGGCACGAGTGCGGGGGCCAGCGTGCAGAGCGAGCACATGGTCGCCTTCGGCCGCGTAGGTACGACGCCGCGCATGCGGATGGCGCAGATGTCCGCAGGTCTGGGACTGCTGCCGGGGCTGGTCATCGACCAGCACTTCGAGGAGCGCGGCCGCTACGGCCGGTTGCTCACGCTCGTGGCGCACGCCCCGCACCTGCTCGGCATGGGCGTCGACGAGGACACCGCTGCCGTCGTGACCGACGAGGTGCTCGAGGTGGTCGGCAAGGGTGCGGTCACGATCTTCGACGGCAGCGCCATGAGCTCCAACGTCGACACCGCCTCCGGCAGCGCGCCGCTGCTGGTCAGCGGCGTCGTGCTCCACTCCTTGCCGGCGGGGGCGCGCTTCGACCTAGCCACCCGGACGCTGCTGCCTGCAGCTGGTGGCCGCCCGGACACGCTGAAGCCGAAGGCGGCCCCACCCGCCGTACGTCGAGAACGGCTCATCGCCGTGGAAGGAGCGCTCGGCGACGTACCCGGCCGGCGCACCAGGAGGTCTTCGTGAGTCCCGATCTGACCATCTTGATGACGCGGGTCTACCGCGGACCCAACACGTGGTCCTACAGCCCAGCGATTCACCTGCAGGTCGACCTGGGTTCGCTCGAGGAGTTCCCCACCGACAAGATCCCCGGCTTCACCGACACCTTGCTCACCCTGCTGCCCGGCGTCGGTGAGCACAGCTGCTCGCGCCGCAAGAGCGGCGGCTTCGCCGAGCGGCTGCACGAGGGGACCTGGCTCGGACACGTCGCCGAGCACGTTGCCCTGGAGCTGCAGCGGCTCACCGGCGCGTACGTCAGCCGCGGCAAGACCCGCGGCACGCCAGACCGCCCGGGGGTGTACGACGTGATCTACGCCTACGCCGACGAGACCGTGGGCGTCGCCGCTGGCAAGCTCGCAGTGCGGCTGGTGAACCACCTCGTGCAGGTCGAGGAGGGCTTCGACCCTGCGGCCGAGATCGAGAAGATCCTGCTGCTCGCCCAGCGGGTGGCGTTCGGCCCGTCCACCCAGGCACTGGTGGATGAGGCCGTCAGCCGCGACATCCCGTGGATGCGGCTGAACACCGCCTCTCTCGTGCAGCTCGGGCAGGGCGTCCACGCCAAGCGGATCCGCGCCACGATGACGTCCAACACATCCTCACTCGCCGTGGACATCGCCGGCGACAAGGAGATGACGCTGCAGCTGCTGGGGGCCGCGGGCCTGCCCGTGCCCCAGTCCAAGGCGGTGCGCACCATCGAGGGCGCCCTGGAGTTCGCCGAGCGCATCGGCTATCCCGTCGTCGTGAAGCCGGCGGACGGCAACCACGGCCGCGGGGTCGGGCTCAACCTCGCCGACGCCGCAGCGCTGACCAAGGCCTACGAGGTCGCCAAGAGCGAGTCGCGTCGCGGCTGGGTCGTCGTGGAGAGCTTCCTCGTCGGCAGCGACTACCGCTTCCTGGTCGTCGGCGGGCGCATGGTCGCGGTCGCCGAGCGCGTTCCTGCGCACGTCGTGGGCGACGGGGTGCACACGGTCGCTGAACTCGTGGACCTCACCAACGCGGACCCGCGTCGCGGGGTCGGTCACGAGAAGGTCCTCACCCGTATTGCGCTCGATGAGGCGGCGGACGAAGTCCTTGCAGGACAAGGCTTCTCGCGCGACGACGTCCCCAAGGCCGGTACGACGGTCACCTTGACCCTCACGGCCAACATGAGCACCGGGGGCATCTCCATCGACCGGACGATGGAGGCTCACCCGGACAACGTCGAGATCGCCGAGGAGGCCGCACGGGTCGTCGGGCTCGACGTCGCCGGCATCGACTTCATGGCCGTCGACATCACCGACCCGGTCCGAGAGGTCGGTGGCGGCATCGTCGAGGTCAACGCAGCGCCCGGTTTCCGGATGCACACGCACCCGACGATCGGTGAGCCGCAGTACGTCGCGAAGCCGGTCATCGACCTGATCTTCCCGCCGGGGGCATCGAGCCGCATCCCGATCGTCGCCGTGACGGGGACCAACGGGAAGACCACGACCTCGCGGATGATCTCCCACATCTTCAAGGGACTCGGGCGCAAGGTCGGCATGACCTCCACGGACGGCATCGTCATCGACGAGCGGCTCGTCATCCGGGCGGACGCGAGCGGCCCGAAGAGCGCCCGCATGGTGCTCCAGAACCCCCGAGTGGACTTCGCCGTCTTCGAGGTGGCGCGTGGTGGCCTGTTGCGCGAGGGCCTTGGTTATGAGCGCAACGACGTCGGGGTCGTGCTCAACGTCGCCGCTGACCACCTTGGGATGGCCGGCATCAACACGATCGAGCAGCTCGCTGCGGTCAAGCAGGTCGTGGTGGAGGCCGTGCCGCGTGACGGTTTCGCCGTACTCAACGCCGACGACCCGCTGGTGGCGAAGATGGCGCGAGCCTGCAGCGGCGAGGTCGTGTGGTTCAGCACCAGCGTCCCAGGGTCGCCGGAGTGGACGCGGGTGGACGCCCACTGCCGTCGCGGGGGCCGGGCCGTGGTGCTGGAGCGAGGCGAGCTCGGCGACATGATCGTGATCCGGCACGGCCGGCGCTCGATGCAGCTCGCGTGGACGCACCTGTTGCCCGCGACGTTCGGCGGTAAGGCGCTGATGAACGTGCAGAACGCCCTCGCGGCTGCGGCGGCGGCCTTTGCGGCAGGCGCTCCGCTGCATGACATCCGCCAGGGTCTGCGGACCTTCACCACGTCGTACTACCTCGCGCCCGGGCGGCTCAACGTCACCGAGATCGACGGCATCACCGTGGTCGTCGACTACTGCCACAACGCCGCCGGGATGCGCCTGCTCGGCGACTTCGTCGACCGGCTCACCGAGCAGCCGGCGGACGACCTGCTTCGGCACCGTCGCATCGGGGTTGTTTCCACCGCCGGGGACCGGCGCGATGAGGACATGCGCGAACTCGGGGCCGTGGCCGCGCAGCACTTCGACATCATCATCGTGCGGGAGGACAAGCGCCTTCGGGGACGACCCGCGGGGGAGACCGCTGAGCTCGTCGCGCAGGGGGCCCGCGGGGCCGGGCGCGTGCAGTCCGTCGAGGTCGTGCTCGATGAGATCGACGCGACCCGTCGGGCGCTGGACCTGGCCAGCAACGGCGACCTCGTCGTGCTCTGCGCCGACAGTCACGCCGCGGTCTGGTCGGAGATCCAGGACCGTTCCCACCGCGCGCAGGCCGGCACCCGCGCGGACACGGCTACAGGAGACCCTGACCTCTGAGCACACGGGTCCGGACGTCTTCGGCCGTCAGGGGCGTGCCGCCGGCCTCGCGCAGCACCTGCTCGCAGGCGAGTCGGTCCTGGTGGCACAGGAACGCCACCGCATCGGCTTCGTGCCGCCCGAGCAGCACGGAACGTAGGGACGTCACCTCGTCGTCGTAGGCAGGCACGTCACCGGCCCCCTCGCGCAGCAGGGCGAGCATCTGCTCGGGCGTCCGGCCCCTGAGGTACTGGCTCTTGATCGCCAGGATGACTTCGTCTGAGCCGTGCCGGGCGAGGTGCCCCATCTCGCGCAACTGCTCGTCGAGCCGGTCGCCCGCCACGCCCAGCACCGTCACGACTCGCCCGCCCGGCAGCCGCAGGGCACGGACCACGGACAGCAGCGCCTGCAGGCCCTCCTCGTTGTGTGCCAGGTCGAGCACCAGGACGCAGCCGCCGACGTCCCAGAGGTTCATCCGGCCGGGGTTGTTCTCTGAGGTGAACGTCCGCAGGCCCTCCAGGACCGCCTCGCGCGCAAGGCCGATGGCCAGGCCGGCCGACGTCGCCGCGAGAGCGTTGGCGACGTCGTGGCGGGACTGGCCCGCCAGTGTCATGGGTACGTCGGACAGCGGGAGCAGCGGGTCGGCACCCCCATCCGCGTCCAGCAACACGATCTGCTCGTCCAGCACGCTCGTGGCCCGACCGCCCTCGGCGAGCACGGCGCGCACCCCCGGCGCGTCGGGGTCGAGCGAGAACACCCAGGGGCGGGCCTTCGCGACCGATCGCATCGCGAGCACGCGCGGGTCCTGGGCGTTGAGCACGCACCAGCCCCGAGGCCGGGTGATCCGGGGGATCACGGCCTTGACCTCAGCCAGGTCGTCCACCGTGTAGATGCCCTGCAACCCAAGGTGATCCGCGCCGACATTCGTCACGACCGAGACGTCGTTGTGCTGCGCTCCGGCGCCGCGCAGCAGCAGCCCACCTCGTGCGGACTCCAGGACAGCCAGCTGCACCCGGGGGTCGCTGAGGATGCGCCCGGCTCCGCCGTACCCGCTCCAGTCGCCCTCCTCGATGGCGACGCCGTCGACGTACACACCGTCGGTGGAGGTCCACCCCGTGACGTTGCCCGCGCACCTGGACATGTGCGCGATCAGGCGCGTGGTGGTGGTCTTGCCGTTGGTCCCCGTCACCGCGACGACGGGGATGCGCGGTCGCGGAGTGGTGGGCGCCGGCCCGTGTGGGGCACCGGACAGGTCGCCGACCGCGCCCTCGAGCGCCTCGGCGAGCGCGACGCCGAGGGCTTTCGCCAGCTCGCGCCGGCGCCACGGGAAAGCCACCGTCAGCTGTCCGGGCTCGGGTCCGGGTCGGCTGCGCACAGCCAGCCGCGAGACGCCGGCGGTGGCCGCCAGCCGACGGGTCAGGCCGGCCAGCAGCCGGGAGACGGCTCGTGCCCGGACCTCCGAGGCGGGTTCGCCGTACCGTCCGGTCGCGAGCCCCCAGCTCGCCGCCAGCGCGCGTACGGCGTCCTCAGACATCAGCAGCACTGACGTGAGGTCGAGCACGACCTTGCAGGCAGGACTGGAGAAGTAGACGTTCGGCCCATCCAGGAGCCGCAGCTCTAAGAGCGCCGGGGGAGCAGCATCG
The DNA here is from genome assembly GCA_046595815.1 of Mycobacteriales bacterium. GTDB lineage: Bacteria > Actinomycetota > Actinomycetes > Mycobacteriales > SCTD01 > RYN-111. Next base: position 18,341 of record JBKJSN010000089.1, on the reverse strand, counting down.
GGCCGATGGGGCATGGCCTCGACGCTACCGAGGCGGCGTCAGACGCGACGCGCGGCGTGGCGCCCGGCGATGTGCCCGAAGACGGTGGCCGGGCCGAGCGTGCCGCCCGCACCCCAGTAACCGGCGCCAGCAGGCGACGCGATGCAGTTGCCTGCGCCGTACAGACCTGCCACCGGTACGCCGGAGGTGTCCAGGATGCGACCGAACTCATCGATCGCGGGGCCGCCCTTGGTGTCCTGCAGACCGGAGCTGAGGATGACCGCGTAGTACGGACCCTCGAGCGGGCGCATCGTGACGTTGGGGTACGGCTTGCCGTTCTCGTCGGTGTTGCCGCTGACGCAGTCCTTGTGCCCGACGCCGGGTGCGGTCGAGGTGTCCGAGCCGTGGAAGGCCAGGCAGAAGGCGTGCCACCAGACGTCGATCGCCGTCTCGCCGCGGTGGAAGTCCTGGTCGACGCCCGTGCGTGCGAACCCGTTGAACCGCGCGACCGTCGCAGCCAGTCCGGCGGTGAAGTCCGAGGACAGGCCGAAGGCGCTGGTGTCCGGGTACTTCTTCAGACGACCCGCGATGAGTCCGGCCAGCTCGGGCAGGCTGTTCGCTGGCCCGATCAGGGAGTCGCCGATCGGCAGGATCTGGCCACCCATGCCCACGAAGTTGTCGTAGGAGTGCTTGTCGAAGACGCTGAACAGGAAGCGGTTGTCCGGTGAGAAGTGGGCCTTCGTCCGGTCGTTGTAGTTCTGCTTCTCGTTGGTGACGCGCTGGCCGCGGCGGTTGACCACCATCATCGAGTCGCCAGCCAGCCAGTAGGCCTGGAACAGCAGGTAGTTCGGCGACAGGGCGCTGTTCGGGTCGGTCTTGTACTGCTCGTAGATGTTCTCCACGAACCACGCCTGATCCAGGTTCTCGGTCAGGAAGCCGTACTTGCTGGCCATGTCGTTGAGGTCGCCGACGGCGCTGACGACGGCGCAGCCGCCACCGCTGAGGGCGTTCGTGCCGGTGAAGTTCGCCGCGAGCTTGGCGTTGTTCTTCGAGAACCCGCCCGCCGTCACGATCACGCCGCGACGCGCGACATAGGTCCGGCCGACCGGCACCTCTGCGTAGGGCAGCGGCTCGCTCAGCGTCGTACCGCCGTCGACGACGGAGACCGTCTTGACGCCGCCAACGGCGGTGCCCGTGAGGGTCTTGGTTACGAGCAGGTCGACCATGCGGGTGCCTAGGTGAACGTCGACCCCCGCCTGGCGCGCTGCGAGGTTGAGCCACTCGATGACGTCGGGGCCGTAGACGGAGGAGCCGAAGTTCCCGACCGTGGTCATGCGGCCGGCGTCGCTGGCCATCGTGCCCGTGGGGTCGAAGAGCTCGGGCATGATGCTGCGCCCGCCCTTGGGCACGTTCTCCTCGAACTCGGGGTGGTAGTCGGGGGCGAACTTGCCGGACAGCTCCAGTGGGTCGGAGACGCCCGGCAGGAAGACGCCAGTCTCGGCGTGCCACGGCATGATGTTCTCGTCGCGGTAGTACTGCAGCATGTCGGCGCCGTAGTCGTAGTAGGCAGCCAGCTGGGCGTAGTGCCGCTTGCGCAGGCCGTTGCGGTTCGCGTTGCGCTTGTAGTCCTCCGGGTGGGCCAGCCGCGCCATGTAGGCGATGGCCTCCTCGCGCGGGTCGTCGAGGTTCGCAGCCTGCATGTCGGCGTTGTTCGGGACCCAGAGCCGGCCTCCGGAGCGGTAGCTCGTGCCGCCGTACGTCGGGCGCGCGTCGATGATGACGACCTTCGCCGACGGTGACTGGCGGACCACGCCCAGCGCGGCGGAGTAGCCCGCGGCGCCGGCGCCGACGACGACGACGTCGTAGACGAGCTCAGTGTCGGCGTGAGCCGGGGAGGTGCCACCGGTGGCTGCCTTCGCGAGCCCCACGCCCACGGCGGTCGCGGCGGTCCCCTTCAGCATCGTCCTGCGGCTGATGCCCTCGGTCGTCGACAAGATGGGGTCTCCCTCTACTGCGCCAGTTGGTCGCCCCTGGCGTCGGGAAGTAGAACGTGTTCCTGATGGGCCGAACGGACCAACCGCACGGATCGGGGCGTGACGGACGTCACCGTCCGGCTTGTGACGCTCTGTCATCGCCAGTTCGTGTCAAGGCCCTCTGCGGCCGATGCGGCGGTGGCATGCTGGTCGCGCACGGCCGGGAGGAGAAGCGTTGAGCAACGTCGTACAGGGCATCGAGGGCCTTGCTGCGGCCGTCCAGCGGCTCTCCCTTGCCCGGTCCCTCGAGCAGGTGCAGACGGTCGTCCGCAGCGCCGCCAGAGCCCTCACCGGCGCGGACGGAGCCACCTTCATCCTGCGCGATGGGGACCAGTGCTTCTACGCCGATGAGGACGCGATCGCGCCGCTGTGGAAGGGCCAGCGTTTCGCCGTACGCGACACCGTGAGCGGCTGGGCGATGGAGCACCACGCACCCGTCATGATCCCCGATGTGTACCTCGACGACCGCGTCCCGCAGGAGATCTACCGCGCGACCTTCGTCCGCAGCTTGGTCATCGTGCCCATCCGCACCCTCGACCCGGTGGGCGCCATCGGCAACTACTGGGCGGTGCCCCACGAACCCACCTCCCTGGAGATCTCCCTGGTCCAGGCACTGGCGGACTCCACCGCCGTGGCGCTGGAGAACGTGCGGATCCGAGCAGAGCTCGAGCAGATCACCGACCACACCGCTGAGGTCACGGCGGTGAACCGGCAGCTCGAGCAGGAGATCGAGGAGCACTGGCGCTTCGCCGCCGAGGTCTACCGCCAGTCGGTGACCGATGAGCTCACCGGGCTCTACAACCGACGGGGCTTTTTGAAGCGGGCCGAGCAGGAGCTCGCTGTGCTTCGCGCTGCGGACCGGTCCGGGCTGTGCCTGTTCCTCGACGTCGACGGGCTTAAGCACCTCAACGACACCGTGGGCCATGACGCGGGGGACCGGTTGCTCGTCGAGGCCGCCGACCTGTTGCGCGCGGTGTTCCGCGACGACGACGTGCTCGCACGGATGGGCGGGGATGAGTTCGCCGTTCTGGTGCCCGGCTGCGCCGACGTGGACAGGGTGGTGGCCCGGCTGCGCTCGCACGACGAGCAGGTGCGGCTCAGCATCGGTACCGCCGTCTTTGACCCCAAGAGCGACCAGGGCATCTTCGGGCTGCTCGGGGCTGCCGATGCGGACATGTACGACGACAAGCGGGCGCGCCGGGCAGTCTGAGGCAGGAGTTGAGCCCCTCGGCGGCGAAGGGCATACGCGTGCTGCACCCTCGACACCTCGCTCTGCCCGTCCTATGTGCCCTGCTCGCCGGTACCGCCGTCGCGGCGCCGCAGGCAGCGGCCCCCGTGCTGCCCGTCGACCGGGCTGCGGCGCCGGTGGTGCTCACCGGTGCCCAACTGGCCGGCTGGAGCGTGCCCGGCGTCCAGGGCGTGGCACAGCCCTGGCCCAGCGGCGTCACCGGCGAGTACAGCAAGCAGATCCACCCCTCGCTCGCGGTGCGCTCCGCCCACAACGGCACGCTCGCCCCGGCCCTCACGTCCGGCGTGCCGGTCGACGAGGTCGCTGCCTACGCCTGGACCGGCAAGGGATGGCGTGAGGTCCCCGTGCAGGTCGATGAGCGGTTCCCCCACTTCCTCGCCAACGCGCGCAGCGACTTCGCCTTCTACAGCGGCACCGATCAGGAGCTGACCTACGCCTGGGGCCCGACCGCCCACAGCAAGGGCGAGGAGGCCTGGAAGAAGGTGTTCGGCTCGTGCCTGGCGCGGTACGCCGCCAGCCCGGCCGAGGTGCAGGCCGCAATCGCCGCAGGTGTCGTGACCCTCGGGCCGCAGGAGACGCTGGCGGACTACACCCGCGCCATGGCCGACCCGGTGGCCGGTGTTGACGAGGACGACGAGATCGCCCTGCAGGCCGGTGATGCGGGGCAGCAGGCTCCTGCGGGCACGCCCGCTCCGGACGGTGCTACGAGCGGTCAGACCGTTGCGCTGGCCGACCCCCTCGACCCGGGTGCCTCGCGGTACCTCTACCTGTTCCGCCAGCCTGGCGGCTCGTCCTTCAACGCGGACAACGGCGCCGTGCAGATGACGCGCTCCGCCGACGCCGACCGTTGGCTGGACCGGGGCTCGTTCGCGACCGGTTCGCTCGAAGCTCTCGGCACCAGCAACACCGGCTACGGCCCCAACCTGCCGGGCACCGTATGCGACCCGGCCACCGAGGCCTCGCGGGTGAGCGGCGACCGCTTCCCGCGCGATGCGATGACGGTCACCACCCCGACGTACAAGGTGACGGCGACCGGCCGCTGGATGGTGCGCGGCTTCCAGGTGCGCGACGCCGCGACTCCTGAGGTCGTGTGCCGCGAGCGAGGCAAGAGCGAGGGCAAGGGCAAGGGCAAAAAGCTCGGTCACGACAAGGACTGCACGCCGGTCGGCACGACGTACGGCCCCGACCTGATCGACCGCTGGAAGGGGCGCGCCTTCCAGCAGAGCCCCGACTCGACCGTCTCCTACGTCGGGTTCGAGGACGAGCAGGTCAACTGGGAGGCCAACTCCGCGCTGCTCGGCTGGCGACAGGGCCCTGTACGCGCCATCCGTGAGGTGTGGGGCGCGGACTCCGGCACCAACGTGACCAAGACCGAGACCTACTACCGCGACGCCGACACCTACCGGTACCGCATCCGCGTGCACCCCATACCCACTGATGGCTTCTACACCTCGTGGGACTACAACAAGGGCGTCGCCTCGACCTACTACAACCTGGTCAAGCCGGGCGGGGTGGCGATCGACGGTCGCAACGACGACACCGGCCAGATCGACGAGTTGCCGAACGGCGACGCGGCGTACGTCGATCTGCCGGACCCGACCTTCGACCTACCCTCAGCCGTTGACCGGCCCGAGGAGGTCGCCGGCAAGGGCAGCGCTGGAGCGGTCGTGTACGCCTTCGAGTTCAAGGGTGCGACGTCGGCGACGAACGGTTCGGCGGCTCCCTACTACCGCGACGACGCCTGCTTCGACGACGGCACAGGGGACAACCCCGTGGCGCGGCCCTGGCCGGGAGAGCGCTCGACCAAGGACGAGGTGAAGGCGGGGTACGCCGAGGCCAACGGTGCGGCGTACGACTCCCTCGTCTGTGACCCTGCCGCCGGCAAGACGCCGTTCCAGGGCGCTTACGCCAGCCACGGGATCCACTTCCTCGTCACCCACGACAGTGACAACGCCACCTTGGGTGTGCCGCTCACGGAGGTCGACGGCCAGCAGTGGCGCTACAGCGTCCCGATGCGAGCGCCGGCCAACGTCATCTCGGCGTATGCCCCGAACGTCATCACGCCCCTGCAGCCGGTGGTCACGCCCTACGGGTGAGGCTCCCGGGCGACGTGCCGGCGGGCGTGCTCGAGCGCGCTGTCGAGCGTCGTGTGCACGTGGCCACGGGCGTCGAGCAGGTGCAGCGCCCCGACGGTGCGCAACAGGCGAAGGTGGCGATCGTCGGCGACCTTGAGGATCACCGCGATGCCGCGGCTGTCGAGCTGGTCGACGATCTCGGCCACGGCCCGTGCCCCGGTGGCGTCGAGCATCGCGAGGTTGCCCAGGCGCAGGACCACCACACGCACGTCGGTGACGGTCGTGAGCTCGGCGAGGAATCGGGTGGCGGCGGCGAAGAAGAGCGGGCCGTCCAAGCGGTAGACAAGCACGTGCCTGCGCAGCAGCGCGTACTCCCCGGCGGCACCGAGGGTCACGTCGCTGTCCTCCACAACCTGCGAGGTGCGGGCCAACGTGCCCAGGGCGAGAACACCCGCCGCCAGCAGCCCCACCTCCACCGCGGTGACGAGGTCGACCGCGACCGTGACCATGAGCGTCAGGACGAAGACGCCGGCGTCGCTGCTCGTCGACCGCAGCACCGCCCGCACGGTCGCCCGGTCGATCATGCGCCAGGCCGTCACGAGCAGCACGCCGGCGAGTGAAACCAGGGGGACCCGCTCGACGAGAGAGGCCGCGACGAGCACCACCACGAGCAGCGCGAGGGCGTGGACAGCCGCCGCGACGCGTGAGCCCGCGCCGCTGCGGGCGTTGACCGCCGTACGGGCGAGGGCCCCGGTAGCCGGCATGCCACCGAAGAGCGAGGACGCGATATTGGCGAGGCCCTGCCCGAGCAACTCCCGGTCCGGCTCGTGCCGCCGGGTGTCGGCCATGCCGTCGGCGACGCGTGCCGATAGCAGGCTCTCTAGGGCAGCCAGCGCCGCGACCACCAGGGCGGGCCCGAGCAGCGAGGGCACTCCGTGCAGGTCGGGGATCCCGGGGAGGGGGAGCCCGGAGGGCAGCGAGCCGATAAGGGCCACCTTCGCATCGGTGGCCGTCACCACGACAGTCGTGACGCCCACCGCCGCGAGCGCCGCCGGCAGGGAGCGGTGCGCGCGGGTCAGCACCACCATCAGGGCCACCGTCAGCATGAGCAGCAGCAGCGGCGTCCACTCGGGGGAGTGCACGAACTCGCGGGCCGCGCGGGCGCCCACGGCCGCGGCGTTCTCTCCGTCGGGCCGCGCGACGTCGAGTGCGAGCGGCACCTGTTGGGCGGCGATGACCACGGCGATCCCGACGGTGAAACCCTCGACCACCGGCCAGGGCAGGTAGTCCACCACCCGTCCGGCACCCAACAGGCCTCCGGCCACGACTATCAGCCCGGCGAGCAGCGCCACCGTAGGCACCGCTGCGACCCCGTACTGGGCCACGATGGGCACGAGCACCACGGCCATGGCGCCCGTCGGACCAGACACCTGCAGGTCCGAGCCGCCGAAGACCGCAGCTACCAAGCCCGCGACGATCGCCGTCACCACGCCCGCCTGCGCACCCACCCCGGAGGCGACCCCGAAGGCGAGGGCCAGGGGGAGGGCCACGACCGCGACGGTGAGCCCCGCCAGCAGATCGCGGCCCCAGGCGCGGGGCGTGGGGGGCAGGTCCTGCCGCGACGGGAGCAGCCTCATTCGGGCTCGTTGCCCTCGTGCCCGACGCGGTAGGGCGTCGTGACGCCGGAGTACATCAGGTGCGCGACCAGCCCCTGCGCGGCATGCGGGAGGTTGTGGCAGTGGTCCATCCAGACGCCGGGGTTGTCGGCGAGGAAAGCGATCTCATAGCGCTCCCCTGACCCGACCTCGAGGGAGTCCACCCACACCGGGCTCCCCGTGGCGCGGACGCCGTTGCGTGACAGCACGACGGCGTGGTGTCCGTGCAGGTGCATGGGGTGGCTCTTCCCGCTGTGGTTGCTGATCTCCATGCGGACGACATCGCCCTCGGCAACGACGTACATCGGCACGTCCGGGTACACATGCCCGTTGATCGACCACCAGATGCCGGGCTTGCCGTCGAGGAAGCCCGGACGCCGACCGATGGAGTACCGGAACTGCCGGTCAGCCTTCTCGGGGTCGAACGCGAGGGGCGCGCTGGTGCCGTAGGTGAGCAGGTCGAGCAGCTGCGTGGGCTGCTGGGTGGCAGGGACCTCCGAGCCGATGACCAGCGCGGTCGCCCCGAGCTCCACCCTGGCCGGCGCCGTGACCTCCAGGTCGACCCGGCCGCCCGCGGTCACCAGCACCGAGCGGTCCGTCACCGGTGTCGGCTCGTTGAGGTCGTACCCGTCCACCGCCAGCAGCCGGTACGGCGAGCCGCTGACCCAGGCGCGCAGCGCCCCGTTGTCGGTGTTCAGCACCCGCACCCGGACCTTCTCGCCCGGCCGGGCCTGCACCCGGTCGACCCCGACCCGGCCGTTGACGGTCGGCTGCCCGCCGTACACGTGGGAAAGGGCGAGCGCGTCGCGCGTCGCGAGCGGGGTGCGGGGGGTGATGACCAGCGGGCCGAGGAGCCCGCGTTGCACCTGGGTGTGGGAGACCTGGTGGGAGTGGTACCAGAAGGTGCCGGCGTGGCCCGCCACGAAACGGTAGGTGCGGGTCGCGCCGGGCGCCACCGCGTCCTGGGTCACGCCCGCCACGCCGTCCTCGGCGTTGGGCACCTCGACGCCGTGCCAGTGCAGGGTGACGCCGGCGCGCACGTTGTCGTTCCTCAAGGCGACCTCGAGCAGCTGGCCCTCCATCGCTCGCAGCGTGGGGCCGGGGGAGGTGCCGTTGACGGTGTAGCCGTCGACCTGCTCGCCCGAGGCGAGGCGGAAGCGCTCCTGGCGCGCCGTCAGCGCGACCCGGACGTCGGCCTTCCTCTGGGGGCTGGCCACGAGGGAGGCGACGCTGACCTCACCGTGCAGGCCCGACATCGCCGGTCCGCCGCCGAGATCGACGTACCCCATGTCCATGACGGAGTAGGTGTCAGGGAGCAGGCTCTGCTGCCACATCCAGCCCAGTGGTCCGACGATCGCCAGCGCGGCGGCGTAGGGAAGGACCGTGCGAAGGCGCAGCGTCATGGCCCTCGCGATGATGCCAGGTCAGACCTTGGCGGGTTCGGCGACGCCCGCCTTCTTGGCGGTGATGTAGGCCATGACGAGGATCCCCAAGCCGTTCAAGGCATGCAGGGGGGCGAGAACGACGATGCCGTGCAGGCTCAGGCCCAGCACGACCTGCAGCGCGACCAGCCCGAACAGGATCCCGCCGCGCTTTGCCGCACCCTCGACCTGCTTGTTCGCCAGCAGGGACACGACGAGGAAGACGATCGCGAGCAACGGGATGATCATCATCCCGTTGATGCCGTGCAGGGCGAAGCCGCCCGATCCCTGCCAGGTGGGCGGGGTGTCCTCCCACGCATCGAAGACGGCCTTGTTGATCATGCCGCCGTCTTCCTCGATCCAGTGACCGAGACCAGCCAGCGCGTACGCGATCGCCATGATCTGAACGACGACCTCGGCGGCCAGAAGATAGGCCAGGACCTGGTGTGCTTTACGCATGAGGTACCCCCTCCAGATGACGTGCACTGCCCCAATGGGTACGGGCTGACGATCACCAGGTCAAGGACGGGGCCGATGCCTTCTCGCCCGAGTCGGCGGACGACTAGCCTCGACCCTCATGACGACCTATTGCGCGCCGTGCCTCGCCGACCTCGCCCTGGTGCGCGAGGCGGTCACCTCCGTGTCGGGTACTGCGGCGTGCATCGCACACGCGGTCCTGCTCACCCACCCCACTGACACCCCGCAGCGCCGCCTGACACGGCTGTCGGACCTGCGCGAGATGGCGGAGTCCAAGCTGCTCACCGCCTCGACCGACGACGTGCCGGCAATCGAGCTGCTCGTGCAGGAGTACGCCCTCGCCGGTGCGATGGACATGACGGTGCCGCTGAAGGACCTCGCCGGCGACCGCACCCCGCGCCCGCCGAAGACCCGCAACCGCGGCCGCGGCCGTGACCGCCAGCCCGGCGACCGCCCCGCTGGTGAGCGCGCCCCCCGCACCGACCCCGCCGCTGCTGACCCCGCAACGTCCTCAGAGGGGGGGAGCTCCCAGGCTCAGGAGGTAGGACGCAACGAGGCTCCTGTTGCGGAGGCTCCTGTTGCGGAGGCTCCTGTTGCTGAGGCGCCGGTTGCGGAGTAGCTGGCCCAGCGCGGCCGGTCTCGCAGGCGGGATCGGGCTCGACGCGCTGCTCGGCGACCCTCGGCGCGGCCACCCGGTGGCGGCCTTCGGCTCGGTTGCCGCGCGTACCGAGAAGGTGTTGCACCGCGACTCCCGGGCTGCCGGCGTGGCCTATGCCGCGTTGCTGTCCGGCGGCACCTCGCTTGCGGGGGCACTCGCCGCCGGGCGGATCCGCAACCCGGCGGCGCGGGCTGCCCTGACCGCGGCCGTGACCTGGTCCGTAGTCGGGGGCACGACCCTGCGGCGCGAGGCCCTGGCCATGCACGACCTGCTCGAGCGCGGCGACCTCGAGGGTGCCCGGGAACGCCTGTCGCACCTGTGCGGGCGTGACCCGATCGGGCTGGATGCCGCAGCGCTGGCCCGCGCGACCGTCGAGTCCGTCGCGGAGAACACCTCCGACGCCGTCGTCGGGCCACTGCTGTGGGGGGCGGTCGCCGGCGTACCAGGACTCGTGGGCTACCGCGCCGTCAACACCCTCGACGCGATGGTCGGGCACCGCAGCGAGAGGTACGAGCGGTTCGGCTGGGCCTCGGCGCGGCTCGACGACGTGGTCAACCTCGCCCCTGCCCGGCTGACCGCCGCCCTCGCGACCGTGCTCGCGCCGCTGGTCGGTGGGCGACCTGCCGAGGCGCGCCGGGTCTGGCAGCGCGACGGCAACAAGCACCCCTCGCCCAACGCAGGCCCGGTCGAGGCGGCCTTCGCCGGGGCGCTCGGCCGCACCCTCGGTGGCCGGCTCGCCTACGCCCGCCGGGTCGAGGACCGCCCGCTGCTCGGCAACGGCCCGGCGCCCACGATCGCTGACATCCCTCGCGCTGCCAGGCTGTCCAGCGCGGTCGGCCTGACGGCGGGTGTGCTCGCCGTCGGCGTGCGCAGTCTCGCCGTACGGCGGTCGCGCAGGTGAAGGGTGCGCTGCTCGTCGCAGGCACCACCTCCGACGCCGGCAAGTCCGTGCTCACGGCGGGGCTGTGCCGCTGGCTGGCCCGGCAGGGCGTGAAGGTCGCGCCGTTCAAGGCCCAGAACATGTCGCTGAACTCCGCCGTCACCCTCGACGGTGCCGAGATCGGCCGGGCTCAGGCGATGCAGGCCGCTGCTGCGGGGGTCGAGCCCGAGGCGGCGATGAACCCGGTGCTGCTCAAGCCCGGCAGCGACCGCACCTCCCAGGTCGTGGTGCTGGGCAAGCCGTACGCCGAGGTGAGCGCGCTGTCCTACCGCGACCACAAGGCGGCCTTGCTCGAGGTGGCGCTCGACTCCCTGGCCGACCTGCGCAGCCGTTTCGACGTGGTGGTGTGCGAGGGCGCCGGCTCGCCCGCGGAGATCAACCTGCGGTCCACCGACATCGCCAACATGGGTCTCGCCCGCGCCGCTGACCTGCCGGTCCTGGTGGTCGGAGACATCAACCCGGGCGGGGTGTTCGCGGGGCTGTTCGGCACCCTCGCCCTGCTCAGCCCTGAGGACCAGGCGCTGATCGCGGGGTTCGTGGTCAACAAGTTCCGCGGCGACCCGGCCCTGCTCGAGCCCGGGCTGCAGATGCTGACCCGACTGACCGGCCGCCCGACGTACGGCGTGCTGCCCTGGGCGGAGGGGCTCGAGCTCGACGTCGAGGACTCCCTCGGACTGTCCGTGCCGGTGGCACCCGTCCCGGCGGTCGGGACCGACGTCCTGCGCGTGTCCGTCATCCGGCTGCCGCGCCTGTCGAACTGGACCGACGTCGACGCGCTACGCACTGAGCCGGGTGTGCTCGTGCGGTTCGCGACGACGCCGGAGGAGCTCGCCGACGCCGACCTGGTCGTGCTGCCGGGCACCCGCCAGACCGTCGCCGACCTCGCTTGGTTGCGCGAGCGCGGGCTCGATCAGGCGCTGTTGCGGCGGGAGGGCCCGGTCCTGGGGATCTGCGGCGGCTACCAGATGCTGGGCGGGCGGATCGACGATGCGGTCGAGTCCGCGGCAGGCGTGGTCGACGGACTGGGGCTGCTGCCTGTGAGGACGGTGTTCGAGGCCGACAAGGTGCTCACCCGGCCGGTGGGTGCCTGGCGCGGGGAGCAGGTCGACACGGCGTATGAGATCCACCACGGGCGGATCACGGCATCGTCAGGGGAGGCTTTCCTCGACGGGGTGCGGGTGGGGGCGGTCTTCGGGACCGTCTGGCACGGGGCGCTGGAGAGCGATGGCTTCCGGCGGGCGTTCCTGTCCGAGGTGGCCGCGCTGACGGGCCGGGACTGGGAGCCGGGGACCCGGTCCTTCGAGGACGCGCGGCAGGCCAGGCTCGACGTCCTCGGTGATCTCGTGGCGGACCACTTGGACACCGAGGCTGTGGTGCGCCTGCTCGAGCACGGTGCCCCGGCGGGCCTGCCCTTCATCCCCCCCGGCGCCCCCTAAGCACGTTGTCGCCGTCTCCCACGATCATGGGAGGAACGGGTGCTAACCGCCGGCCATGGCCTCCTTGAGGGCGGCCGCGGCGTCCTCCTTGCTGACCCGGACCAGCGCCTGGAAGATCAGGCCGGCCGTCGCGAGCAGGGCAGCCCCGACGAGGAAGCCGACACTCCAGCCCGCCACGGTGTCGTGCGTGAGCTTGGCCACGATCCCGCTCAGGTCAGCGCTCAGCGGCTGGCCGGACTGCATGGCCTGCTGCACCTGACCCTGCGCCTGCAGGTGCCCCGGGAACAGTTGCTCGGTGCGCGTGGAGCTCACCGCGGTGACGATGGCCAGGCCCAGTGCGCCGCCGACCTGCTGGCCTGCGTTGAGCAGGGCCGAGGCCATGCCCGCGTCCTCGTGCGGAACGCCCGCGATCGCGGAACTGGTCAGCGCGACGAAGGTCGTGCCCATGCCGAAGGCCACGCAGGCGAGGGCGGGCAGGATCACGGTCCAGTACGACGAGTGCACCTCGAGCCGCAGGCCCAGCTGCAGCAGGCCGAAGCCGGCGAGCATGGGGCCGAACAGCAGCAGCGGCCGTGGCCCGATCTTGGCGAGCAGGTTCGAGGAGATGCCCGCGCCGGCGCCGATGAGGAAGGTCATGGGCAAGAAGGCCACGCCGGCCTTGATCGGGCTCCAGCCGTTGATCTGCTGCATCCACAGGATGAGGAAGAAGAAGATCGCGAAGATGCCCGCGCCCACGAACAGGGCCCCGAGGTCAGCGCCCGCCACCGAGTGCGACCTGAACAGACGCACGGGCACCAGTGGGTGCTCGGAGACGATCTGCACCTGCAGGAAGGCCACGAGCAGCACGATCGCCAGGGCCAGCATGCGCACGGTCTTGATGTCACCCCAGCCGTACTCGTTGCCCTTCACGAGGGCGTAGACGAGGGCCATCAGGCCGCCGGTGACCAGGATCGCTCCGGGGATGTCGAAGCCCGAGGTGCGCTCGTCGCGGCTCTCCGGCACGAAGCGCAGTGCGCCCACGATCGCCACCACCGCGATGGGGACGTTCACGAACAGCACCCAACGCCAGGAGGCGTACTCCGTCAGCACCCCACCCAGGAGCAGGCCGATCGCGGCGCCACCGGCGGTGATCGCGGCCCAGATGCCGAGGGCCTTGTTGCGCTCCTTGCCCTCCTGGAACACCACCGTGACGATCGACAGGGCGGCCGGCGACATGAGAGCCCCGCCGATGCCCTGGATCGTGCGCATCGCGACGAGGGTCGTGAGGTCGCTGGCCAGGCCCCCGACGAGCGAGGCGATGGCGAACAGCACCGCACCCCCGATGAAGACCGCGCGACGGCCGACCTTGTCGGCGAGCTTGCCGCCGAGGAGCAGGAACCCGCCGAAGGTGAGGGTGTAGCCCGTCACGATCCACGAAAGGTCGGCGTCGCTCTTGACCTTCAGCGCCGTCGCGATGCTCGGGATCGCGACGTTCACGATGGTCGCGTCCAGCACGACCATCAGCTGGGCGATCGCGACGGTGACCAGCACCAGGTTCTTGTGGATCGGGCGTCCCGCACGCGTGAGGTGCACGGTGGGCGGGGCGTCGTCGAGGACGGTCATCGCGGGGTCCTTATGGGGTGGGCAGGCGCAGGGCAACAGATCGCTCAACGACCGTAGACCCTTGCGCGGTAAAAGGGTCAACGCTTGTAGAGTGATCTATGTGACACCGACCAGCCCCACCCGTGAGGAGCGGCGCCGCCGTACCGAGGGTGCGATCGTCGAGGCGGCGCGCGCCCTGTTCGCCGAGGTCGGTTACGAGAAGACGACGATCCGCGGGGTGGCGAGCCGTGCCGGGGTCGATCCGGCCCTGGTCATGCAGTACTACGGCAGCAAGGACGGCCTGTTCGCCGCCTCCGCTCGTTGGTTCGCCGACCGCCGGACCGCCTCGCACGCCTCGCTGCAGGACCTGCCGGCGGCCGTGCTCGCCGACCTGCTCACCGGCATGGAGGATCCCGAGCAGCGTTGTGCCGCCGAGGCGGTGCTGCGCAGCTGCCTGACGCACGAGAGCGCCCGCGTGGTGATGCGGGACGAGGTCATGCAGGAGCGGCACGCCAAGATCGCGGCGACCATCGGCGGCGAGGACGGCGAGCTGCGCGCTGGTCTTCTCGGCGCGATCATGATCGGTACGACCATCGCCCGCTACCTGCTGGAGATCCCCGCCGTCGCCGGTGCTTCGCGCGAGGACATCGAGCGGGTCCTGGAGCCGGTCCTGAAGGCCCTGGTCGACCCCGTTCCCTGAGACGGCAGACTGTCGGGGTGCTGCTCCTTCTCTCCACCGCTGACACCGACCTGCTCGCCGCCCGCGCGGTGCCCGACCCGGCGCTGCCGATCCGGGTGGCCAACCCGGTCCGCGACGAGGTCGACCCCTCCGGCGCCTCACTCGTGGTCGTCCGCCTGCTCGGCGGTCGCCGGGCGTGGGAGGGCCTGGATGCGTTCTTGTCCTCGGTCGCCGTGCCGGTCGTGCTGCTCGGCGGTGAGGGCCTCGACGCCGAGCTGACCGCGCTGTCGACGGTGCCGGCCGGCGTCGTGGCCGATGCCGCGGAGTACTTCCGCGAGGGCGGTGTCGACAACCTCCGCGAGCTCGTCGCGTTCCTGTCCGACACGGTCCTGCTGACCGGGCACGGCTTCGCCGCACCGACCAAGATCCCGGCGTACGGCGTGTACGGCGACCGATCGATCGACCCGGCGCGACCCACGGTGGGCGTGGTGTTCTACCGCGCGCACGCGCTGTCGGGGAACACCGCCTTCGTCGAGGTCCTGTGCGACGCCCTCGAGGCCAAGGGCGCCAACGCGCTGCCGGTGTACGTCGGCTCGCTGCGCCCCGACGCCGACGGTGAGATCCCCGCGGTCGCAGAGCTGCTCGCCGGCCGGGTCGACGCCCTCGTTGTCACGGTGCTCGCCGGTGGCGGCTCGAACGCCGCCGACGCGGAGGCCTGGGACGCCCGTGCGCTCCAAGCACTCGACGTACCCGTCCTGCAGGGTTTGTGCGTCACGTCCTCACGCGCGGAGTGGGAGGCGAGCGACGCCGGCCTCGCGCCGATCGACGCGGCGATGCAGGTCGCGATCCCAGAGTTCGACGGTCGGCTCATCACGGTTCCCTTCTCCTTCAAGGAGAGTGGGCCGGACGGGGTGCCGGTCTACGTCGCCGACGCGGAGCGGGCGGGTCGGGTCGCGGGCATCGCGGTGAGCCACGCACGCCTGCGGCACGTGCCCAACAGCGAGAAGAAGATCGCGCTGGTGCTGAGCTCCTACCCGACCAAGCACTCACGGGTCGGCAACGCCGTCGGCCTCGACACCCCTGCCTCGGCCGTGCTGCTGCTGCAGGCGATGCGGTCGGCCGGCTATGACGTCGGTGAGTTCCCGGAGGACGGGGACACCCTCGTGCACACGCTCATCGCAGCCGGGGGGCACGACGTCGAGTGGCTCACCGAGGAGCAGCTGTCGGCCGCGGTCGCGCGGGTGCCGCTGGCCGACTACGAGGCGTGGTTCGCGACCCTGCCTGAGGACCTGCGCGAGAAGATGCTGGAGCACTGGGGGCCGCCGCCCGGCTCGCTCTACGTCGACGGGACCGACATCGTGCTGGCGGCCCTGCAGTACGGCAACGTCGTGCTGGCGATCCAGCCGCCGCGCGGCTTCGGGGAGAACCCGATCGCGATCTACCACGACCCCGACCTGCCGCCGTCGCACCACTACCTCGCTGCCTACCGCTGGCTGGCCACCGACTTCGGCGCCGACGCCGTCGTGCACCTGGGCAAGCACGGGACGCTCGAGTGGCTGCCGGGCAAGGGCCTGGGGCTCTCGGCTTCCTGTGCCTCCGACGCGGTGCTCACCGACCTGCCGCTGTTCTACCCCTTCATCGTCAACGACCCCGGCGAGGGCACCCAGGCCAAGCGCCGCGGCCACGCCACCGTCGTCGACCACCTCGTGCCGCCGATGGCACGTGCGGAGACGTACGACGAGATGGCTCGCCTGGAGCACCTGCTCGACGAGTACGCCACCGTGCAGGCCCTCGACCCGGCGAAGGTGCCCGTGCTGCAGGCGCAGATCTGGGAGGTGGTGACGGCTGCGCAGCTGCACCACGACCTTCACGTGGGGGAGCAGCCGTCGCAGGACGCCTTCGACGACTTCGTGTTGCACGTCGACGGCTACCTCTGCGAGGTCAAGGACGTCCTCATCCGCGATGGCCTGCACATCCTGGGGCAACCGCCCGTGGACGAGGCGCTGGTCAACCTGGTGCTCGGGGTGCTGCGGGCGCAGCAGACCTGGGGCGGCGCAGCCGGCGCGATCCCAGGTCTGCGCCGGGCGCTGGGGGAGGCGTTTGGGCTGGCCGAGGATGACCGCGTGGAGGCCGATGCCCTGGAGGCGATGGCACGCTCGCTGGTGGAGGCCGTCGCCCACCGCGGCTGGACCGACGCCGCGTCCGTGTGCGCTGAGGTGCTCGACCGGCCGGTGCCGGGGGCCGTCGCGTCCCTGGAGTTCGCGTGCACCGAGGTCGTGCCACGGCTCCGGCGCACGACGGACGAGATCGACAACCTGCTCCACGGGCTCTCGGGCGGCTTCGTGCCCGCCGGGCCTTCCGGCTCGCCGACGCGCGGGCTCGTAGGGGTGCTGCCGACGGGGCGCAACTTCTACTCCGTGGACCCGAAGGCGATCCCCTCGAAGAACGCCTGGGACACCGGGAAGGCGCTGGCCGACTCGCTGCTGTCGCGGTACCTCGCCGACCACGGTGAGTACCCGGCCTCAGTGGGCCTCGTCGTCTGGGGCACTTCGGCCATGCGTACGGCGGGCGATGACATCGCAGAAGCCTTGTGGTTGTTGGGAGTTCAGCCGGTGTGGGATCAGGCGTCGCGCCGGGTGACGGGGCTTTCCGTCGTACCCGCCTCTGAGCTGGGGCGACCCCGGGTCGACGTGACGCTGCGGATCAGTGGGTTCTTCCGCGACGCGTTCCCGCACGTGGTGACGCTTCTTGACGACGCGGTGCAGTTGGTGGCAGGGCTGGACGAGCCGGCGAACTTCGTGCACGAGCACGTGGCCGCCGACCTCGCTGCGGGGGTCGAGCCGCGCCGGGCGACGGCGCGCATCTTCGGCTCCAAGCCGGGGGCGTACGGCGCGGGACTGCTGCCGCTCATCGACAGCCGCGACTGGAAGACCGACGCCGACCTCGCCGAGGTCTACGCGGTCTGGGGCGGGTACGCCTACGGCACCGGGCTGGACGGCGCGCCCGCGCGCAAGGACATGGAGCGGGTCTACACGCGGGTACGTGTCGCGGCGAAGAACCAGGACACCCGCGAGCACGACATCGTCGACAGCGATGACTACTTCCAGTACCACGGCGGCATGGTCGCGGCGATCCGCGCGCTGACGGGGGAGTCGCCGGAGGCGTACGTCGGGGACTCGGCCGTGCCGGACGTCGTGAAGACCCGGACGCTGCAGGAGGAGACGCACCGGGTGTTCCGGGCGCGCGTGGTCAACCCGCGGTGGATCGCGGCGATGCAGCGGCATGGGTACAAGGGCGCGTTCGAGATGGCCGCGACCGTTGACTACCTGTTCGGGTACGACGCGACGGCGGGCGTGGTCGACGACTGGATGTACGAGAAGTTGGCCTCGTCGTACGTCTTCGACGAGACCAACCGCGCGTTCATGAAGAAGTCGAACCCCTGGGCCCTGCGTGGGGTGGCGGAGCGGCTGCTCGAGGCGGCCGACAGGGGCCTGTGGGAGTCGCCGGAGGACGCGACGCTGGCGGGCTTGAAGGCCACCTACCTCGAGCTCGAAGGCGATCTTGAGGGCTGAGCGTCTCACTCGTGGTGTGAGGGAGCTGTTGCAGCGCCGGATCGAGGTTCCGCTGGCCTGTGCCGCGTTGAGGGTGCCGCGCGGCGGTGACGTGCTGGAGCTCGGTTGCGGTGCTGGCAACGCGTTCTCGGCCCTGCAGCGCAGCCTACGACCGGCATTGCTGGTGGGCGTGGACCTGCAGACGTCGGTCGGGATCCGGGCGGATGTGACTGCCCTTCCCTTTGCTGACGGCAGCTTCGACGTGGTGATCGACTTCGGGACGTGCCAGGTCGCAGGCAGGCGGGCACTCAGTGAGGTCGTCAGGGTGCTCCGGCCGGGAGGGGTGTTCGTGCACGAGACCGGGTGGGCGCAACTGCTTGCCCACCCGACTCACGGGTTCCGCGCGCTGGACGTCGCACCGGCAGGGCTCACCCCGGTGGCGTCCGCTGGTCTGTGGATGATGCGAACCCGCTCGAGCGCGGCTCAGTAAGTGGGGGGTGGGCGGCGGTACTGGCGTCCGTCGGGGGTGGTCCAGATGGTGTCGCCGGTGTCGGGGTCTTTGGTGACGGTGAAGTAGGCCTGTTTCGCGCGGTGGTGCCGTCGGCAC
>JBKJSN010000075.1:0-12421 GCA_046595815.1 Mycobacteriales bacterium | reverse complement strand
ACGAGACCCTGAACTGGCGCTCCACCGACGGCGGCAAGACCTGGTCGTACGTCGGCCTCCCCATCGTCAACGCCGGTCCGCACAGCGCGACGTCCTCGGGCTTCTCCGACCCTGACTACGCGATCGACTCCAGCGGGCGCATCTACAACACCGAGATCAACCTGGCCAACGTCGCGGTCTTCTCGAGCGGCGACGACGGCCAGACCTACAGCCGCGGCAACCCCGAGGTCACCAGCGGCGACCGGCCCTGGCTCACTGCCGGTGCGGCCGAGGAGGTCTACCTCTACGTCAACACCCTGCAGCAGATCTTCCGGTCCGGCGACGGCGGCCTCACCTGGACGCTGCAGAGCCGGGGTAACCCCGCTGGCCCCAACGCCAAGATGTACATCGACCCGCTCAACAAGAAGACCGGCCTGATCGGCCCGCACAACCCGCAGGGCGTGGCGATCTCGGCCGACCAGGGCAAGACCTGGAAGGCGTACGACGGAGCGAACCTCGGTCCGACGGTGGACTTCTTCGGCGCCGTCGCCGTCGACAAGGCCGGCAACGTCTACCGCGCCGCAGCGGGCGGCTACAAGAATCCGAAGGACACGAAAGCCGACGGGTCGGTCACCTTCAACTACTTCGACCGCAAGACCAACGCGTGGGCGCCGGAGCCGGTGACCATCCCGTCCGGCGAGGGCGACATGCTCTGGCCGTGGGTCGTCGCCGGCGACGACGGCCGGGTCGCCGTCACCTGGCTGCAGAGCAAGCCGGGTAAGCCGACCGAGTTCTACTACTACGTCGCGCAGACGCTCAACGCCCATGGCACGACGGTGACCTGCGCCAACGGCACGACGCAGTTCGTCAAGCCTCAGTGGTCGGTCACCAACGCGTCGAAGACGCCGATCCACAAGGGCCCGATCTGCCTGAGCGGCACGACGTGCAACGCCAGCCCGACCTTCCCCGAGGGTGACCGCCGGCTCGGCGACTTCCTCACCATCAACTACGACAAGGACGGCCGGCTCTTCATCGTCGGCGGGGACACCACGATCCCCAACGCCGTCGGCGGTCCCAAGCCGGTCGGCAACCCGATCTTCATCGGTGCCACGTCCGGCGGGAAGATGATCAAGCGTCCCATGCACGTGAACAAGACCCGGCCGAGCTGCACCGTCAACCCGGCCTGCTGACCCTCGCGCGGCAGTAGCCCCCAGCCCAGCCACGCTCACCCGCCGGCCTCACCCGCCAGCACCACCAGCCATCCCCGCAGCACCACCAGCCATCCCCGCCAGCACCACCAGCCACCCCTGCGCCGCCAGCCGAGCAATGACTGCCAGTTCGGCCGACATCCGGGCGGACCCGAGCCTGCACCCGCAGCAAGCTAGCCAGACCGGCGTGAACTGGCAGTCACCGGTCGGGCAAGCGGGGCGGGCGGGCTGCCTAGGTACGGCGAGCAGCGCCAAAGCTGCCGCAGGCACCAGAGCGGGCAGGGAGCGGCGGACGGGCAGAAGGCCTCCGGGGAGAACAGCTCCCGTGCCGGTACGTCGTCAGCCCTTGAGCTGGTACTCCTTGAGCAGGCCACGGCTGATGATGGTCTTCTGGATCTCGGACGTTCCCTCGCCGATAAGCAGGAACGGCGCCTCACGCATGAGCCGCTCGATCTCGTACTCCTTGGCGTAGCCGTAGCCGCCGTGGATGCGGAACGACTCCTGCGTTACCTCGTTGCAGTACTCCGCCGCGAGCAGTTTGGCCATGCCCGCCTCGACGTCGTTGCGCTTGCCGGCGTCCTTCAACCGAGCCGCGTTGACCATCATCGCGTGCGAGGCCTCGACCTTGGTTGCCATCTCGGCCAGCTTGAACTGGGTCGCCTGATGGCCGGACAGCGTCTTGCCGAAGGTGACCCGCTGCTGGGCGTCAACCCTTGAGCTGGTAGTCCTTGAGCAAGCCGCGGCTGATGATGGTCTTCTGGATCTCTGACGTGCCCTCGCCGATGAGCAGGAACGGCGCCTCCCGCATGAGGCGCTCGATCTCGTACTCCTTGGAGTAGCCGTAACCGCCGTGGATGCGGAAGGACTCCTGGGTGACCTCGGCGCAGTATTCGCTGGCGAGCAACTTGGCCATGCCGGCCTCGACGTCGTTGCGCTTGCCGGCGTCCTTGAGCCGCGCGGCGTTGACCATCAGCGCGTGGGCGGCCTCGACCTTGGTGGCCATCTCGGCGAGCTTGAACTGAATCGCCTGGTGGCCCGTCAGCGGCTTGCCGAAGGTCTGCCGCTGCTGCGCGTAGGCGATCGCCAGCTCGAAGGCGCGGATCGAGATGCCGCAGGCGCGAGCCGCGACGTTGACGCGGCCGACCTCGACGCCGTCCATCATTTGGTAGAAGCCCTTGCCCGAGGCCTCGGGTCCGCCCAGGATCGTGCTGGCCGGCTGGCGGACGCCCTCCATGACCATCTCGGTGGTCTCGACGCCCTTGTAGCCCATCTTCTCGATCTTGCCCGGGATCGTGATGCCGTTGCCGACAGCGCCGAAGCCCGGCTCCTTCTCGATCAGGAACGTCGACATGTTCTTGTAGACCGAGTCGCCGCCCTCGTCGGTCTTGACCAGCGTCGCGACGATCGAGCTGCGACTTCCATTGGTCAGCCACATCTTCTGACCATCCAGGACGTAGTCGTCGCCGTCCTTGACGGCCTTGCTCTTGATGGCAGCGACGTCGGAGCCGCAATTGGGCTCGCTCATCGAGAAGGCGCCGCGCATCTCGCCGGTCGCCATCAACGGCAGCAGTCGGCTCTTCTGCTCCTCCGTGCCGTGCTGCTTGATCATGTAGGCCACGATGAAGTGCGTGTTGATGACACCGGAGACGCTCATCCAGCCGCGGGCGATCTCCTCGACGACCAGCGCGTAGGTCAGCAGCGACTCGCCGAGACCGCCGTACTCCTCGGGGATCATGAGGCCGAACAGCCCCATCTCCTTCATCCCCTCGACGATCGCCTCGGGGAACTCGTCCTTGTGCTCGAGCTCGGTGGCGTGGGGGATGACCTCCTTGTCCACGAAGCTGCGGACCGTGGACAGGATCTCCTGCTGGATCTCGGTCAGGCCGTCAGTGGTGGCCAGGCGTCCCATGGTCGTGCTCCCTCGTGGGCGGCGGTTTCCCACGAGTGTCCCACCGGTTACCCGCTGGTAGCCCGCGGGGTTGGGTGACGCCCCTCACGTCCCGTGGCAGGAGATCGCGCGGGTACGGCGAATGCCTCAGGAGCAATGTCCGCTCTGCCTGGAGGCTCGATGAAGATCCGCGCTGTCGTACTCGCCGCCGTACTCCTCACCTCGTGCGCAGGCACGGGCGCCTTCGCAGCCACCAAGGCCAAGCCCAAGCCCAAGCCCGTCTGCAACCTCATCAAGGACGACACGGGCGACGCGACCTACAACAACGCGCCCGGCAACGGCACCGACGACATCCTGACCGCCGACGTGGCCTCGGACGCCAAGAACGTCACCGGCGTGATCCGGCTCGCCGCGCTCGCCACGCCCGACCCGCAGGCACCTTTCGGTCATGGCTACTTCGTGCAGTTCACGCCGAAGGGCACCGAGACGAACCTGTTCGTCTCGGCGCGCACCTACCCCCAGGGAACGACCTTCGTCTACGGCTACTCCGCTGCCGACCCCAACACCGGCGTCAACACCAGCTACACGCTTGGCCAGGGGACCGGCACCGTCGACACCGCGAAGAAGGAGGTGCGCATCACCGCACCCCTGAGCGGCTACAAGGCCACCGAGATCCAACTCACCCCCGGCAGGAAGCTGATCGGGCTGACGGCTGCGAGCTACCGCCTCGCCGGCCAGGGCGTCGTGCCCTCCCAGAATGTCGGACCCGCCCGCGCTCCGCTCGGCGGCTTCCTGCTCCCGTTCGACGACGCCACCGGCACGTCGTACGTGATGGGCATGCCCTCCTGCGTGAAGGTCGGCGACTGACCTACTCCACCGGAACGCTCTCTCGCTGCCCGCTGCTGATGACGATCGCCAGCCCCGTCACCAGCAGCGCGGCCGCAGGGATGGCCAGCGCGGGGACGTGCTGGCCGGCGACGAACAGCGCGGCGATGAGCGCCGCCCCGGGGATCTCGAACAGGATCGACAGGCTGACCACCGTCGGACCCACTGTCCGCAGCACCACGTTGAACAGCGAGTGCCCCAGCAGCTGAGCACCGGCGGTCAGCGCCAGCAACAACAGCCAGTCGCGCCTGTCGTAGCCCGTGAGGGCCTGGCGGCCGACGAGGCACACGACGAGTAGCAGCACGGCGGTCGTGGTGTAGCAGACAGTGGTGTAGGTGACGGTGCTGACGCTGCGACGCACCGCGCTGCCGGCGGTCATGTAGGCGGCGGCGAAGATGCCGCCCAGCAGGGCAAGCCCGTCTCCGATCAGGGCTTCTCTGGAGACGGCCCAGTCGGCGCTGGTGAGCAGCAGCGCGCCACTGAGGGCAACGACGATCCCCACCCACACCCGGCGCTCGACGTGCTCGCCGCGCAGCGTGCTGATGATCGCCGCCCACACCGGCTGCGTCGCCACGAGCGCGGTGGCGCTCGCGACGCTGGTGTAGGAGACCGCCGGGATCCAGGTGCCGAAGTGCAGCGCCAGCATGAGCCCGGCAAGCAGGGCCAGCCGCCGCTCGCGGGAGTCCAGCGCCTTGAGCTCGGACCGCCGCCGCGCGAGCGTCCAAGGCAGCAACACGGCTCCGGCCATCGCGTTGCGCCAGAAGGCGATGGCGAGGGCAGGTACGGCGGCAGTCAGCGCGATGAGGGGACCGCTGGTGGAGACGGCGGGCACCGCGACGACGAGCAGGAGCAGCTCGCGCGAGGTGACCCTCACGGGACCCTGATCTCGCCCTTGGCCACGGGGACGACCGATCCTGCGACGGTCGTGCGGGTTGCCGCCCCGTCCCTCACCTCGACGGTGCAGGTCATCGTCGACGGCCGTCCGACCGCAGCGCCCTGCTGCAGGACGTACCCGTGGGTGCCGTCCGTGAGAAGTCCGGCGGCCGCGAGGTAGACGCCGAAGCCGAGGGCGGCCGAGCCAGTCGCGGGGTCCTCGACGATGCCTACTCCCCCTGGAAACACACGGGTTGTGGCGTTCTCGCCGTCCCACGCGCCCAACCAGATGCCCGAGCTGCCGAGGGCTGCCACCGCCTCGGTGTCGAGGTGCACCCGTGCGAGGGCGTCGGGCCGCACCAGCAGGTAGGTGAACTCGATACCCGCTCCCGCCCTTCGCGGAGCGGGGCCAGCAAGGTCACCTTCCTCCAGCCGGAGGGCGGCCAGGATCGGGGCCGGGTCCAGCGGTGCGCCGACTGTCGCCGTACCTCCCGTGAGGGTGACGTGGTGGGCGAGGTGCACAGCCAACAAGCCCGCACCGCAGGCCTGGACGTTGTCGCCGGACGGGATCCGGCCACGACGGTGCAGGACCCACGCCGAGCCGACGGACGGGTGGCCGGCGAAGGGCAGTTCCGTCGTCGGGGTGAAGATGCGCAGGGCGTACGTCGCACCCTCAGGAGCCCGGAGCGGGAAGGCGGTCTCGGACAGGTTGAACTCCCGCGCGATCGCCTGGAGCTGCGCGGTGGTGAGGTCGTCGGCATCGAGGACGACAGCAAGGGCGTTCCCGGCGAAGGGGCTGTCGGTGAAGACGTCGACGACCTCGTAGGACAACGAAGAGCTCACGGCATGGTCATCCCGCCGTCCACGGGCAGCGTGATCCCGGTGACGTACGACGAGGCCTCGGAGGCGAGGTAGACGCAGGCGTCGCCGATCTCGTGCGGCTCGCCAAGGCGACCGATGGGCGTGACCAGCTTGATCATCTCGGCGGTCCCCTCGGCCATCTCGTCGGTCATCTCCGAGGGGAAGTAGCCCGGGGCGATGGCGTTGACGCGGATGCCCTTGCGGCCGGTCCACTGCATCGCGAGGTCACGGGTGAGGCCGATGAGGGCCGCCTTGGAGGCGGAGTAAGCCGCCTGCGGGACGTG
Source organism: Mycobacteriales bacterium (assembly GCA_046595815.1). GTDB lineage: Bacteria > Actinomycetota > Actinomycetes > Mycobacteriales > SCTD01 > RYN-111. The sequence goes on along the minus strand of JBKJSN010000075.1, from coordinate 6,443 downwards.
AGAGGCCTTGAGCCCGAGGACGCTGGAGATGTTGATGAGCGAGCCGCCCTCGGTGACGGCGCGCGCGAAGGCCTGCGCCATCCAGTACTGCCCGTTGAGGTTGACGTCGATGACCTTCAAGAACTGCTCGGGCGTCTCGCGGGTCGCCGGTGCCGCCCAGCCGAACCCGGCGTTGTTGACGAGCACGTTCACCTTGCCGAAGGCCTCGACCGCTGCGGCCACCATGGCCGTGCACTGGTCGGGATCGGTGACGTCGGTCTGCACCGTGACGGCCTTGCGACTGGCGGCCTCGACGAGGGACTTGGTCTCCTCCAGGCGGTCGAGGCGGCGGGCGCCGAGGACCACGTCCGCGCCCGCCTCTGCCAGGCACTGCGCGATGGCTACGCCCAGTCCCGAAGATGCCCCAGTCACCAGGGCCACCTTGCCGTCGAGCCGAAAACGGTCGAGCGTCGTCACGGATCCTCCTGTCAGGTCGAGAGGCTCATCGTGCCGTACGCGGAAAAGCAGGTATCCCGGCGGTAGCCTCGCAAAGTGAGCTCCGGCACCCGCGTCTTCGTGGCGCGTCTCGCCGGTCTTCCTGTGTTCGACCCCAACGGCGACCAGGTAGGCCGCGTCCGAGACGTGGTCGTCGCGCTGCGCATCGGCAAGGACGCGCCACGCGCCCTCGGACTGATCGTGGAGATCCAGCAGCGCCGGCGCATCTTCGTCTCGATGAGCCGCATCACCTCGCTGGAGTCCGATGCCGTGCTCCTCAGCACCGGCACCGTCAGCCTGCGTCGCTTCGAGCAGCGCGCGGGCGAGACCCTGGTGCTCGCCGAGCTGCTCGACCGCCGGGTCAGCCTGCTCGCCGAGGACGTCGAGGTCACCGTCGTCGACGTCGCTCTGGAGCAGACCCGCACCGACTGGCTGGTCGCCCGGGTCGCCGTGCGCCAGGGTCGTCGCCGCGCGCCCGTGCAGCAGGTCGCGTGGGACGAGGTCTCGGGGTTCTCCTTGCGGGAGGGCGACCAGGGCGCGGCGAACCTGCTCGCGGTCTTCGAGAAGCTCCGGCCCGCCGACCTCGCCGGCGTGATGCACGACCTGTCGGACAAGCGTCGCCACGAGATCGCGGCTGCCCTCGATGACGAGCGGCTCGCCGACGTGCTCGAGGAGATGCCCGAGGACGAGCAGGTCGAGCTCATGGCTGGGCTGGAGGACGAGCGCGCCGCGGACGTGCTGGAGGCGATGGCGCCCGACGACGCAGCCGACCTGCTCGGCGAGATGCAGCCCGACGATGCCCAGCGGCTGCTCGACCTCATGGAGCCCGAGGAGGCCGCACCCGTCCGCCAGCTGCTGGCCTACAGCGACGACACGGCCGGCGGCCTGATGACCAGCGAGCCGGTCATCCTCGGCCCAGGTACGACCGTCGCCGAGGCGCTCGCCCGGATCCGCCACCCGGACCTGCACCCGAGCCTGGCTGCGCAGGTCTACGTCGTGCGCCCGCCGTACGAGACCCCGACCGGCCGCTACCTCGGCACGGCGCACTTCCAGCGGCTGCTCCGTGAGCCGCCTTCGACGCTCATCTCCGCGGTGGTCGACACCGACATCGACCCGCTCACTCCCGAGGTCCCGCTGTCGGCGGTGACGCGGCACCTCGCGTCGTACAACCTCGTGGCAGTCCCCGTCGTCGACTCCGAGCAGCGGCTGCTGGGGGCGGTGACCGTCGACGACGTGCTCGACCACGTCCTTCCTGCCAACTGGCGCGAGTCGCGGCATGGCTGACCGGACGCCACGTCGGGCACCTCGCCGCGCCCGGCTCGACCAGCCGGTGGAGCAGCGCTCCTCGCTCATGCCCCGGCCCCACTACGACTCTGAGACCTTCGGTCGGCTCTCGGAGCGGATCGCGCGCTTCCTGGGGACCAGCCGCTTCCTGGTCTACCTCACCTTGTTCTGCGCGGTCTGGCTCGCGTGGAACACCTTCACCCCACGCGACTGGCAGTTCGACGCCCAGGCAACGCACTTCACGCTGCTCACCCTGATCCTGTCGCTGCAGGCGTCCTACGCCGCCCCTTTGATCCTGCTCGCCCAGAACCGCCAGGCCGATCGCGATCGGGTGACCCAGGAGGAGGACCGCGCGCAGAACCAGCGGCTGCAGGCGGACGTGGAGTACCTCTCCCGGGAGCTCGCCGCGATGCGGCTCTCGCTCGGCGAGGTCGCGACCCGCGACTTCCTGCGCGACCAGCTGCGCGACCTGGCCGACGAGGTGGTGGCACGCACCAGCGAGGGGGAGTTCGACGAGCAGGCCAGGAACGAACGCGAGGACCGTGACCGGCGGGCGGAGCAGCGCAAGAAGCGCGCCGAGACCGCCGACACCGGAAGCCTGAGCGAGCCGTTCGTCGGTGGGACCGACGCTGGATAGGTACGGCCCCGGCCCCCGCCAGTACGGCGAGTGGTGGGTGCCTGCCGGCCAGGGCCCGTTCCCCCTCGTGGTCCTGGTTCACGGCGGGTACTGGCGTCCCGCCTACGACCTCACCCTCGAGAACGAGGTCGCCGCTTCCCTTGCAGCGCAAGGGTTCTTGGTCTGGAACGTCGAGTACTCCCCCGCTGGCTCCCCCTGGCCGGCGACCCTGCTCGACGTCGCCGCGGCCTACGACCACGCCACGCGCGATCCCCGAGTGGACACCACACGCATCGCAGTCGTCGGGCACTCAGCGGGCGGTCACCTTGCGCTGTGGCTGGGCTCCCGCAGCCCTGGTACGCCGGGGGGCGCCCCTTCCGTGGTGCCGACCCTCGTCGTTGCCCAAGCTCCGGTCGCCTGCCTGGCCCTCGCCCACGAGCAGGGCCTCGGCGACGGGGCGGTGGAGCTGTTTGTCGGCGGCACGCCCACGGCGCACCCGCAGCGCTTTGCAGACGCGGACCCGCTCGCGTTGCTGCCGTCCTCCACTGCCACGGTTCTGCTGCACGGGGCGGACGACGACGTCGTCCCGCTCTCGCAGTCCCAGGCCTACGCGGCAGCCTCGACGGCCCGGTTGATCGTCGTACCGGGAGGGCACTTCGAGCACCTCGATCCGGCATCCGAGGCCATCGCCGAACTGCTAGAGGCCCTCGGCCCCGCCGCAGCCGCCCTCGGGGGGTGAGACCGGCTCGAGCAGGAGCTTGGTCATCAGGTCCTGCAGCTGCGCGAGCTCGGCAGGAGTGAGCCGCTCGACCACGTGCTCGGCGATGCCACGCAGGTGGGTCGGCGCAGCGGCCCGAAGGCGGTCGCGCCCGGCCTCGGTGAGCACAGCGTTGGTGCCGCGGGCGTCGTTGGGGCACGAGGCGCGGGTCACCAGGCCCTCGCGCTCGAGGCGATCGACGAGCCGGGTCAGCCCGCTGCGTGACAGCAGCACCTGGTCGGCCAGCGTGGTCATGCGCAACCGCTGCTCCGGAGCCTCAGCGAGGTGGAGCAGGACTTCGTAGGACGCGAGCGGCAGGTCCTGCTCGGCGAGCAGCTCGTGCTCGAGCTGGCGGGTGACCTGGGCGTGGGCGCGCATGAACGTCCGCCAGGCCCCAAGCTGGACCTCGGTGAGGCGTGCGCGCGTCGTGGTCACGCCACCATCATAGTTGCTCCTGCAACGGTTCGTACATTGTTGTCGTGCGTAGCCCTAAGGACTTCTTCCGCCCCCTCGCCGTCGGTGCTCCCGCTCCCCTCAGGGAGATCCCGTGGGCACCCAGCCGGATGATCCACTTCTTCGACCCGTCGAACCCCAAGATGGTCGCCAAGATCCCCGACCTTGCCCCCCAGGTCGACGTGCTTCTGGGCAACCTCGAGGACGCGATCCCGGCGGCCAACAAGGAGTCCGCGCGCGCGGGCCTGGTGCAGGTGGCCAAGAGCGTCGACCTCGGCGACACCCAGCTGTGGACCCGCATCAACTCCCTGGACAGCCCCTGGGTCCTCGACGACCTCACGACGCTGGTCACCGAGGTCGGCGACAAGCTCGACGTGATCATGGTGCCGAAGGTCGAGGGGCCCGAGGACATCCACTACGTCGACCGGCTGCTGGCCCAGCTCGAGGCCAAGGGGGGCGTGACCCGCCCGATCCTGATCCACGCGATCCTCGAGACCGCCCGCGGAGTCGCGAACGTCGAGGAGATCGCGGCCGCTTCGCCTCGGATGCAGGGCATCTCGCTCGGCCCGGCCGACCTCGCCGCCGACCGCCGGATGAAGACCACCCGCGTCGGGGGCGGGCACCCGGGCTACCTGGTGCGCGAGGACCCGCACGCCGACGAGTCACCGCGGGCGACCTTCCAGCAGGACCTGTGGCACTACACGGTCGCCCGGATGGTCGACGCCTGCGCCAGCAACGGGATCTACGCCTACTACGGGCCCTTCGGCGACATCAAGGACGTCGTGGCCTGCGAGGACCAGTTCCGCAACGCCTACCTCCTCGGCTGTGTGGGCACGTGGACGCTGCACCCGGTGCAGGTCGAGATCGCCAAGCGCGTGTTCTCCCCCGACCCGGGCGAGGTGCAGTGGGCAGCGCGCGTGGTCGAGGCCATGGGCGAGGACGGCCGGGGCGCGGTGATGATCGACGGCAAGATGCAGGACGACGCGACGTACAAGCAGTGCCAGGTGGTGCTCGACCTCGCCCGCAAGCTGGCGGCGCGCGACCCGGAGCTCAAGGAGGCGTACCAGCTGTGATGGTCCTGCGCTCGGTCCTCTACATGCCCAGCTCGAACGCTCGGGCGCTCGAGAAGGCCAAGACCCTGCCCGCCGACGCGATCATCTTCGACCTCGAGGACGCCGTCGCACCCGACGCGAAGGAGGGTGCACGCAATGCCGCGTGCGCCGCCGTCCAGAGCGGCGAGTACGGCGGGAAGGTGCTGACGATCCGCTGCAACGGCCTCGACACCCCCTGGGGTGCAGCCGATCTCGCCGCCGCGGCGGCCGCGCGGCCCGACGCCGTCGTGGTGCCCAAGGTCTCCGGCGTACCTCACCTGGAGCAGGTCGCCGCGATCACCGGGGATGTCCCGATCTGGGCGATGGTGGAGACGCCGGCGGCGCTGTTCGCGATCCGCGAGATCGCGGCCTTCCCCCAGGTGTCGGTGCTCGTCATGGGCACCAACGACCTGGTCAAGGAGCTGCGCGCCGCGATCGTGCCGGGCCGCGCGCCGCTGCTGCCGCACCTGGCGACCGCGCTGCTTGGTGCCCGCGAAGCCGGCAAGTCGATCCTCGACGGGGTCTACAACGACGTGGTGGACCTCGAGGGGTTCCGTGCCGAGTGCGTGCAGGGCAAGGACCTGGGCTTCGACGGCAAAACCCTCATCCACCCGGCGCAGGTCGAGCCGACGAACGAGGTGTGGGCCCCGTCGGAGGACGAGATCGCCCACGCCAAGAAAGTCGTCGAGGCGTTCGCCGAGGCCGAGGCGTCGGGCAAGGGCGTCGTGGTCGTCGACGGGCGGATGGTGGAGAACCTGCACCGCGACATCGCCGAGCGCGTCCTCGCGACGGCAGGGGCCATCGCCGCCCGCGCCTGACCCCCCCTTGCGTCATCACTTGTGCCCCCTTGAACTCCCTCAGGGGTGATGACGCAAGGAGGGCGATTAGCCTGAGGGGCATGCTCCCCACGCAGGACCAGCTCACCGCCGCACTCGCGACCGTCGAGGATCCCGAGATCCGCCGACCGATCACCGAGATCGGCATGGTCAAGTCGGCGACGGTCGACGACGACGGCACCGCCCGGATCGCGATCTACCTCACGATCAGCGGCTGCCCGATGAAGGACACCCTCACCGAGCGGGTCACCAAGGCCGTCGGCGCCCTGCCCGGCGTCACCTCCGTCGCGGTCGAGCTCGACGTGATGAGCGACGAGCAGCGCAAGGCTCTGCAGACGCTGCTGCGCGGGGACAACCCCACGCGTGAGATCCCCTTCGCCCAGCCCGGCAGCCTGACCCGCGTCTTCGCCGTGGCGTCCGGCAAGGGCGGTGTCGGCAAGTCCAGCGTGACCGTCAACCTCGCCGTGGCCCTCGCCGCCAAGGGCCTGCGGGTGGGCGTCGTCGACGCCGACATCTACGGCTTCAGCGTGCCGCGCATGCTCGGGGTCGAGCACCGACCGACGCAGGTCGAGCAGATGATCCTGCCCCCGAGCGCGCACGGCGTGAAGGTCATCAGCATCGGGATGTTCACCAAGGACAACACCCCGGTCGTGTGGCGCGGGCCGATGCTGCACCGGGCCTTGCAGCAGTTCCTGGCCGACGTCTACTGGGGCGACCTGGACTACCTGCTGATGGACCTGCCGCCGGGCACGGGTGACATCGCTATCTCCGTGGCGCAGCTGGTGCCGAGTGCCGAGATCCTCGTGGTCACCACTCCGCAGCTCGCCGCGCAGGAGGTGGCCGAGCGCGCCGGCTCGATCGCGCTGCAGACCCACCAGCGGATCGCCGGTGTCGTGGAGAACATGAGCTACCTGCCCTGCCCGCACTGCGGG
>JBKJSN010000070.1:0-22572 GCA_046595815.1 Mycobacteriales bacterium | reverse complement strand
GAGCAGTCCAGCGGCCTGTTCTGGCACGACCGCCGCCCTCGCCCGACCCACCTGTTCGGCCTGAACCAGGAGACCGAGGTCGATCGCCAGCGGCTCTGGGACGAGTGCGAGCGACTGACGGGCCCCGCCTAGCAGGACTTGCTCCGGTGGCGGCGAACTCCCTCACCATGCCGACCCAGCAGCGCTCCTCGCGCCACCGCCTGCTCCTGAGCCTCGCCGCCGTCACCGCCGCCGCCGTGGCGGTCTCCACCGCCGGACAGGCCACGGCCGCGGGTGGCAGGACCGCCACCGCGCACACCACGGGTGGCAAGCAGGTCGCGACCAGCGTCAAGGCGCCGACGCCGAAGCTGTTCGACTACAAGCACCACGCGGGCGAGCCGACCCTGGGCATCACCCGTGACGGCACGGTCATCGTGACGGCCGGCGCCGGCTGCGTCACCTCGTGCGCTGGGTCCCTCAACACGCTGGAGACCGTCGCCCCGGGCGGCCGAGCGGTCATCCTCACCCGCGACAAGGGCAAGACCTTCCAGGACGTGAGCCCGGGCGCCGCCGGCGCGAGCCCGCACGTCACGTCCCTGGACCCCTACATCCTGGTGGACCACGCGTCCGAGGTGGACCGCACCTTCGACATCGACCTCAACGCCGCCTGCAACGAGCTGTCGTACAGCGACGACAAGGGCAAGACGTGGATCACCAACCCGCTGTCGTGCGGGGAGCCGGTCAACGACCACCAGACCCTGTTCACCGGCAAGCCGATCACCAGCCCGACGCCGCTCTACCCGCGGATCGTCTACTACTGCTTCAACAAGCTCGCCTACACCGACTGCACCAAGTCGATCGACGGCGGCCTGACGTTCCTGCCGACGGCCAACACGGTGAACCCGGAGTGCTCCGGGCTCAACGGCCACGGCGTCAGCGACAGCCGGGGCTGGATCTACGTGCCCTACACCGGTTGCGGGAACACCCCGACGATCGCGATGAGCAAGGACGAGGGCACCACCTGGACCTCGATCCGCCCTGCCCCCAGCTCGAAGGTCAACGGCGGTGACCCGAGCCTCGCGGTCGACGCCAAGAACAACCTCTACCTGCTGTGGAACAACACCGACCGCAAGCCCGTCCTGGCGACCTCCACCAACGGCGGCAAGAGCTGGTCCGCGCCGATCGATGTCGCCGCACCGGGCGTGAAGCGGACCAACCTCGCGACGCTCACCGTCGGCGCCCCCGGCAAGGTGGCCCTGGCCTACTACGGCACCTCCGCCACCACCGACAAGGGCGCGTTCTGGAACGGCTACCTCGCCTCTGGGATCGACGTGCTGTCCACGAAGCCGGTGTTCTTCTCGGCCGCCGTCAACGACCCGAAGCACGCGCTGAAGGTGAACGGCTGCGGCCCCGGTCGCTGCGGCCGGGTCCTGGACTTCATCGACGTCGAGATCGCGCCGGACGGGGCGCCGTGGGCGACGTACGTCGACGCCTGCCTGGCGACCTGCGAGGCGACGAAGGTCGAGACGCTGGACGACAACGCCGGTGTGCTCGGCACGCTGGTCGGCGGACCGAACCTCACCAAGTAGTCAGACGGGGGGCTGCGCGTCCGCGAGGTCGCGCAGCTCGTTCTTGGCGATCTTCTCCAGCGTCGCGCGGGGGAAGTCCTCGACGACGTAGACCGCCCGGGGGACCTTGAAGTCGGCGAGCTGGCCGGCACAGGCTGAGATGATCTGCTGCTCGAGCTCGCTGTCCTGCGGCGCACCGGGGGCCTTCACCACGAACGCCACGACGACCTGGTCGAGCCACGCGTGCTTCTTGCCGACGACGGCGATGTCGGCGATGCCGGCGACCGTGCGCGCGACGTCCTCGACCTCGCGGGCGCTGACGTTCTCGCCGCCGACCTTGATGAGGTCCTTGTCGCGGTCGGTGTAGACGACGTTGCCGCCCTCGACGACCTTCACCATGTCGCCGGTCCGGAACCAGCCGTCCGCGGTGAAGGAGGCCTCGTTGGCTTCGGGGTTGTCGTGGTACTCCAGGAACAGCTGGATCCCGCGGGTGCCCCGCAGCCAGAGCTCCCCGGTCTCACCGGCCGCGACCAGCTCACCGCTCTGCTTGTCCACCACCGCCATCTCGTACCCGGGGGTGGGGTGTCCCATCGACGAGCGGGGCCAGCCCTCCTGCGGCCGACCGGTGATCGCGTGGGTGACCGTCTCCGTCATGCCGTAGCAGGCGTAGACCCTGAGGCCGAGCCACGCGTCGACCTCGGGCAGGATCAGCCCGAAGACCCCTGCACGCAGGGTGTGCTCGGCGGGCCGGTCCGGCAGCGAGAAGGCCGCGAACACGAACGGCATGAGGCTGATGTGGGTCACGGCGTGCCGGGTGACCACGGGCCAGAAGGTCGACGTCGACCACTTCGGGGTGAGCACGACGGTGGCACCCACCCCGAGCACCGACCAGATCGACCAGGACTGCGCGTTGACGTGGAAGAACGGCAGGTAGACCAGGTAGGTGTCGTCGCCGGACAGGTCGATGTTGCGCGGCCCGACGCGGCCCGACCAGATCGCGTTCGCGTGCGTGTGCACGACCGCCTTGGGCTTGGACGTCGTGCCGCTGGTGAACAGGATGCCCGCGGGCAGCATCGGGTCCGGCACGCGCTGCGGGCAGTCGGACTCCTCACCGAACAGCTGCGCGAACGACCCGTCGGAGTCGGCGGGCGCACCGCTGTCGGTGTCGGTGAGGGCGACCCAGGCGAGGTCCGGTCCGGCCTCGCGGACCAGCGCGGCGTACTGCGGCTGGGTGATGGCCGCGACGCACGCCGCCTTGTCCACGAAGTAGCGCACCTCGGCCGCGACCGAGCGGGTGTTGGTGGTGACGCCGACCGCGCCGAGCACCGCGCAGGCGTACCAGGCCAGCAGGGCCTCGGGGCAGTTGTCGGCGTGGATGAGGACCTTGTCGCCGACGCCGATGCCGCGCGCGTGCAGCCCTGCGGCGAGCCGGCGCACGTCTGTCCAGAACGACGCGTAGGTCCATGTCGCGCCCTCGCCGCTGCGGGGCTCCCACACGAGGAAAGGATGCTCGGGCTTCACCTGGGCCCAGTGGGCCAGCAGCCAGGGGATGTCCTGCCCCTGCAGCTGCGCCGCCTGGACCGCTGCGCTGTCCAGCATCAGACGGGTTCGTTCGCCAGCATCCGGCCGAGCGCCACGAGCTGCCGGGTGCCGCCCCCGAGCGTGAGCTCGAGCTGCTTGGCCGCGACGTAGTAGCGGTGCAGCGGGTACTCCCGCGAGACGCCCATGCCCCCGTGCAGGTGCGCCGCGGCGCGGACGACCCGCTGACCGGCGTCGCTCGCGAAGTACTTCGCCACGGCGACCTGCTGCTCGGCGGGCTGCCGCTCGGCGACCAGCCACACGGCCTGGAGCATGGTGAGCCGGATGGTGCGGGTGTCGATGAAGGAGTCTGCCGCCCGCTGGCCGACCGCCTGGAAGTGCGCGATCGGGTGCCCGAACTGCTCGCGGGCCATCGTGTACGACGCCGTCAGCCGCACGGCCTGCTCGGCGATCCCGGACAGCAGGGCGCAGGTCGCCACCGTCGCCACCTGCAGCACGTCGGTGAGCGCGTCGGCACCGCCGAGCGGCCAGCCCTGCGCCCCGTCGAGCAGGAGCATCGCCTCGGGGGCGAAGGAGATGGTGTCCTGCCGCTCCAGGGTGACGCCCTCACCGGTCGGGCTCACGAAGAACAGCCGGGGACCGTCGGGCGTCGTGGCGGACACGACGAGCGAGTCGGCGTACAGACCCGCCGGGACGCAGACCTTGGTGCCGTGCAGGAGCCAGGAGTCGCCGTCCTGCGTCGCGGTGGTGGACGGTGCGGCCTCCTCACCGAGGGGCTCGACGAGCGCCGCCGTCACCAGGTGCGTGCCCGCGGCCACGCCGGGTAGGACGTGCCCCTGCTGCTGGGCGGTCCCGTGGCGCGACACCGCGAGCGCCCCCAGGGCCAGGCCGGCGAGCAGCGGCACGGGCGCGGCCGCGCGGCCCGCCTCCTCCAGCAGCAGCGCCAGCTCCACCAGCCCGAGCCCGAGGCCACCGTGCTCCTCGGGGACCGCGGTGCCGAGCAGGCCGGCATCCGCCAGGGTGGCCCAGAGGACCCGGTCGAAGCCGGGGGAGTCGGACTGCTCGGCAGCGCGGAGCGCCTCGGGGGTGCAGTGGTCGGTGAGCAGGCGGCGGGCCAGGTCCTGCACGGTGCGCTGGCTCTCGGTCAGGGCGAAGTCCATGTCGATCTCCTCTAGCGCTTGACCATCGGCATGCCGAGGCCGAAGACGGTGATGAGGTCGCGCTGGACCTCGTTGACCCCGCCGCCGAAGGTGAGGATCACCAGCGAGCGGTACATCTGCTCGAGCCGCGAGGCGAGGACCGCCCCGGGGGAGCCCTTCTTGAGGTACGCCGCCTGGCCGACGACCTCCATGAGCAGCCGGCAGGCGTCGAGGTAGAGCTCGGTGCCGAACACCTTGGTGGTGCTCGCGTCCTGCACCGACAGGTTGCCCTGCTCGGCGTCCCAGGCGACGTACCAGTTCTGCAGGCGGAGGAACTCGAAGCCGGCGTGGACGCGGGCCAGGTTGAGCTGCACCCACTCCTGGTCGATGATCCGGCGCCCGTCGGGCAGCAGGGTCTGCTGCGCCCAGCGGCGGACCTCGGTGAGGCTCTTGTCGACCATGCCGGGGGTGCACAGCGTGACGCGCTCGTGGTTGAGCTGGCCGGTGATCAGACCCCAGCCGTTGTTCAGCCCGCCGATGACGTTGGACAGCGGCACGCGCACGTCCTCGTAGTGCACCTCGCAGATGGGGTGCTCGCCGATGAGCTCCAGCGGCCGCGCGGTGATCCCGGGGGTGTCCATCGGCACGACGACGATCGACAGGCCGCGGTGCTTCTTCACCTCAGGGTCGGTCCGGATGGCGAGCCAGCAGTAGTCGGCGGTCTCGGCGTACGACGTCCAGATCTTGGTGCCGTCGATGACCAGGTCGTCGCCGTCGATGACTCCGCGAGTCTTCAGCGAGGCGAGGTCGGTGCCCGCGTCGGGTTCGGAGTAGCCGATGCAGAAGTGGATCTCGCCACGCAGGATCGCGGGCAGGAAGCGCTCCTTCTGCTCCTGGGTGCCGTGCTCCATCAGGGTCGGCCCGACGGTGTTGATGGTGAGCATCGGCACCGGGGCACCCGCGCGCATCGACTCGTCGAAGAAGATCCACTGATCGATGTGCCCGCGGCCCTGGCCGCCCCACTCGGTCGGCCAGCCGAGGCCGAGCCAGCCGTCGTCGGCCATCTGCTTCACCACTCGACGCATGGCGCCGTCGTTCGTGCCGTGGTCCTCCAGCAGGGCGCGGGTCTGCGGGTCGAGCAGCTCGGCGTAGTACGCCCGCAGCGTTGTCCGCAGCGCTTCCTGCTCGGCCGTGTAGGCGAGGTACATCGCCGCTCCCTGCTCGTAGAACTAGAACGTGTTCCTGTTCTGTCCGATGCTAGTCCCCGCGATGGACCCCTCGCCAGTACGGTCAACCCATGAGCCTGTACGCCGATCGGCTGCTGCCGCACCTCGTGGACCGCGCCATGGCCAACAAGGCACTGCACCCGCTGCGCAGGCGGGCCGTCGAAGGCCTGGCCGGAGAGGTCGTGGAGATCGGCTTCGGGACGGGGCACAACCTGCCCTACCTCCCCGAGACGGTCACCCGGCTGCTCGCCGTCGAGCCAAGTGCGCTGTCCGTCCGGCTCGCCGGGCACCGCATCGCTGAGGTCCCCTTCGCCGTCGAGGTCGTCGGGCTGGACGGCCAGCGCTTGCCCCTGGCCGATGCCAGCGCCGATGCAGTCCTGTGCACGTTCTCGCTCTGCACGATCCCCGACCCGGTCGCCGCAGTGCGCGAGATGCGGCGGGTCCTCAAGCCCGGTGGCCAGCTGCACTTCGTCGAGCACGGGCTGGCCCCCGACGCCAGCGTTCAACGCTGGCAACACCGCCTCACGCCGGTGCAACGCCGGGTGGCCGGAGGCTGTCACCTCGACCGGGACATCCCGCGGGTGTTGGAGCAGGGCGGTTTCGCGGTGTCACTGCTCGAGCGCTCCTACCTGCCGAAGACACCTCGCCCTTTCGCCTGCGTCTACCAAGGCAGGGCCGTCGCCGCGACCTGAGGCTGGCAGGATCGGTGCGTGACCTTGCTCTTCACCCCGCTGACCCTGCGCGGCACGACCTTGCGCAACCGCATCGTCGTCTCGCCGATGTGCATGTACTCCAGCACCGACGGTCACCCCAGCGACTGGCACCTGGTCCACCTGGGCTCCTTCGCCCGCGGCGGCGCGGGCCTGGTCTTCGCTGAGGCAACGGCGGTCACGCCGGAGGGCCGGATCTCGCCGTACGACGCCGGGATCTGGTCGGACGAGCACGACTACAGCCGCATCACCGCTTTCGTCCGCGGGCAGGGCGCGACGACCGGCATCCAGCTCGCTCACGCGGGTCGCAAGGCTTCCGTGCAGCGGCCCTGGGAGGGGCACGCCTACGTCCCCGCCGAGCTCGGCGGCTGGGACACCGTCGGCCCCTCGGCCATCGGGTACGGCGAGCTGCCGACCCCGCGCGCCCTCAGCACCGAGCAGATCGCGGGGCTGGTGCGGGCCTTCGCCGACGCTGCCGTGCGCGCGCTCGCCCAGGGCTTCGAGGTCCTCGAGGTGCACGGTGCCCATGGCTACCTCGCCCACGAGTTCCTCTCGCCCCTCACCAACACCCGGACCGACGAGTACGGCGGAACGCTGGCGAACCGGGCCCGCTTCCTGCTCGAGGTGGTCGATGCCATCCGCGCCGCGGTGCCCGAGCAGACCCCTGTGTTCGTGCGGGTGTCCGCCACGGACTGGGCCGAGGGTGGGTGGACGGTCCAAGAGTGCGTCGAGGTCTGCGGCTGGCTGCGCGAGCACGGGGTGGACCTGGTGGACGTGAGCAGCGGCGGGAACGTGCCGCAGCAGCAGATCACCGCGGGGCCCGGGTTCCAGGTGCCGCTGGCGCGCGCGGTCCGCGAGGGCGCGAAGGTGCCCACCGGCGCGGTCGGCCTGATCACGAGCGCGGCGCAGGCCGAGCAGGTGCTCGTCGAGGGCGCGGCGGACGTCGTGCTGCTGGCCCGCGCCATGTTGCGAGACCCGCACTGGGCACTGAGCGCCGCGCACGAACTGGGCGGGGAGATCCGGTGGCCCGAGCAGTACCTGCGCGGCCGGCTGCGTTGAGGGTTTTCCACAGGCCCTCACGCCAGTGAACCGGTCGCGGGTCCACCGTGGCGCCCATGACGATCCCGCAGCCGTCCCTTGCCCTCCCGTCCGCCGCCACCGCGCTCGCCGTCGGCTTCCTCGGCCATTGCCTGCGTGACGCCGCGACCGGCCTGCCGTACGACGTGGACCGCGTCGCCGCGCTGCTCGAGGACGACGACGTCTACTTCGCCGCTGCTGACCAGCTCGTCGGGGACAGTTTCCGTCGCGGCTGGCGGGCGATCCGGGCCGACCTGGACGGCCTCCCGGCGTACCGCGTCGCGGTGCTGGAGCACGGTTGCAGCGGTTTTCTGCGCAATGCCTTCGAGGTGATCTTCTTCGGCGAGTTGGTCCTCGGACCCTCGGAAGGGTGACAAGCGGCCCGATGGCCGCGCCGACGTTCTGACCGAACGAACGAGTGCGCAACTTGCCGACCTGGGCCATCCTCGGTGCGACACCGAAGTTCAACGCCGAAGTTCAACGCCGAAGTTCAAGGCACCGTGGAGGGCTCATGATCGGACGGTTCCGCAGGACGCTGGGGGCAGCGGCTCTCGCCCTCCCGGTCCTCTCGCCGTTCTCCGTCGCCGGCAGCGCCCTCGCTGCTGGCTGCGTGTCGTCCTCCGTGGTGGTCGCCGCTGAGGGCGCCCGTGCCAAGCCCGGCGCGAAGGTGGACGACGGTGCGGAGAAGGCCTACGCCGATGAACAGTCGCGGCTCGCCAGGGGCGACAAGCAAGCGCTGCGGGGCTCGGGATACACGATGGCAGCGACGGTCACCGGCGGGGTCATCCCGGTCTACGTCCACGTGATCCGCTCATCCGCGGGCTCCACGAGCGTCACGCCGCAGATGGTCACCGATCAGATCGGTGTCCTGAATGCCGCCTACGCGCCCTGGGGCTGGAGTTTTAACGTCATCGCGACCGACGAGAGCAGAAACGACGCGTGGTACACCGCCCAGCCAGGTACGGCGGCCGAGAGCGCGATGAAGAACGCGCTGCACCAGGGCAGTGCGGACGACCTGAACGTCTACCTCAACCACATGGGCGGTGGGCTGCTCGGGTGGGCGACGTTCCCCAGCAGCTACGCCTCGCAGCCGACGATGGACGGTGTCGTCGTGCTCGACGACTCGCTGCCCGGCGGCACGGCCACCAACTACAACGCGGGCGACACCGCCACGCACGAGGTCGGCCACTGGATGGGGCTGTACCACACCTTCCAAGGTGGCTGCTCCAAGACCGGCGACTACGTCGCGGACACTCCGCCGGAGAAGTCCGCGGCGTACGCCTGCCCGGTCGGTCGGGACAGCTGCCGCGGCGGCGGGTCCGACCCCATCACCAACTTCATGGACTACACCTACGACTCCTGCATGGACCGCTTCTCCGCGGGCCAGGACGCCCGGATGGACGCCCAGTTCTCGACCTACCGGACAGGGAAGTAGCCGCCGTTAGGCCTTGACGGCCACGACTTCCAGGTACGTCGACGGCACGCACAGGGTGCCGTCGGTGGCGGTGTTGTTCTCCTCGGCGAGGGCGATCCACTTGCTGCGGAAGGCCTCCCGCAGCTCCGCGTCCAGCGCCGCCAGCAAGGTGACCGTCGGACCGAAGAACTCGGCGAACATGTCGAACAGGGCCGGCGCGGAGTGGTAGACGAAGTCCATAGTGCGCTCGCGGAACGTCATCGAGGATGTGCCGCCGCCGAGCAGCTCCTCGAGGCCCTCGCGGGTCCCCCAGACCAGGGGAGAGCGCACGCCCTCGGACAGCGGCCGGAACTCCGCGCTCAGCGCGAACGTCGAGCCGATCCAACCCTGCGGTGTCCAGCTCGCCAGGCCCACCCGCCCGCCAGGACGCAGGACCCGGAGCAGCTCCCCGGCGGTGCGGCTCTGGTCGGGGGCGAACATCGCGCCGAACGTGGACGTCACGACGTCGAACGCGGCGTCGGGGAAGGGCAGGGCTTGCGCGTCGGCCACCTGGGTCCGCAGCGGCAGCTGCTCGGCCTTCGCACGCTCGACCGCGTGGACCAGCAGATCCGGGACGTAGTCGGTGCAGATGACGTCGGCCCAGCGGCGGGCCGCGGCGAGCGCGGTGTTCCCCGCGCCCCCCGCGACGTCGAGCACGCGCTCGCCGGAGTGGATGTGCAGGGAGCGGACCAGCCGCTCCCCGACGACGATCTGGCCGACGCCGATCCGGTGGAAGTCACCGGTGGCCCACATCTTCTGCTGGCCCTCGGTGATGACGGCGTAGTTGGTCATGTTGCCCCCGGGTCAGTAGGTCAGGTGCGAGCGGAGGCGAACCACGGCTCGTGCAGGTCGAGGAACTGCACGTCCTGGAGGAGAGCCATCGCTTCCTGTGCCTCTGCCGGCATCGTCTGCTGCTCCGCCGCGCGGGCCGCCGCCTCGGACGTGAAGCAGATGGTCTCCGTCACGATGCCGTCGGCGTCGATGGCGAGGGTGCCGCCGAGTACGTCGGGGCGGTACTGCGCCAGCATCTCGCTGCTGCGTTCCATCAACTGCCGCAGGCGATCCGGGTCGGTGACCCGGGCTTGGATGACCTGCACGAACTGCGCGTCGTCGGAGCCGCCACCGAGCAGCAGCGAGACGTTGTCGCAGTCGTGGAAGGTGACGGGTCCGTTGAAGTTTCCCTCCATCTCCCGCCACCACGCGCCCTGCTCGGGACGGGCGCCGTTGGCGTCCGCAGCGGCCTTGTCCTGGAACCGGACGCAGGCCACGAGCAGGTTGTCGTCGGTGATGCCGAACGTGCCGCCGAGCCAGCCGGTTGCGCCGGGCTTGAGGTCGGTGAGCCAGCGGTCCATCGTGGCGCGGGCCGCTTTCGGGTCCTTGATCTGTCCCTGGATGATCTGCATGAACATGGTTGCCTCCTAGGAGATAGGCCGGACGCTACGCCGCAAGGCTCAAGATCGGCACCCGGGCGGGACGAAAGCCCCACCGTGGGACACGACAATCTCCTGGACCTGTCGAGCTGGCCGGCTGGCCCGCCTGCGCCGACGCGTACCGGCCTGCCACCTCGACCCCCGACGCAGCGCGGGGGATCGCTGCCGCGCATCGGGTTGGTGCGCGGCGCCTTGGCTGCGGTCGTCGCCGGGCTGTTGATGCTGGTCGTGCCGCTGGGGGAGTGCGGGTCGGCGATCGGCGCCTGGGCGGCGGAGCCGCTGCCGATGCCCGCCGACGCCCCGCCGGCCCTCGACGGCGCCGAGGCGGCCGATGACGCCGCGGCCGTCGCAGCAGCACAGGCCGCCCTTGCCTCCTTCCATGCGGCGGTCTCCCCGGCTTCTTCCCCGACTACTACGCAGTCGTCCGCGGCGAGCACCAGCAAGCGGGTCACGGTGAGCGCCGTCGACGCCCGCGAGGTGCAGGCTGCCCAGGAGTCCGTCGATGCGGCGACGGCGGCTTCGCGAAGCGCCCAGCGCGAGCTGGACCGGCTCCTTGCAGCCCAGGAGTCCTCCGACGACCCGGGCCAGTACGACGGGCAGGTCGCCGCTGCGCGCGAGGACCTCGACCAGGCCGTCGCGAGGCTGGACGAGGCGAGGCGGACGCTGGCCGTGGCCCGGTCCCGCACCAAGACCGTCGTGGTCACGACTTCGGCAAGTCCACGGCCGGTTGGTACGCCGACGCCCGCGTCGGCACCGGCTGGGCGGGCAGAGCTGCAGGCCCAATTGGCGGAGGCCAAGCAGGTGCAGGCGGCGCACAGGGCTCAGCGCGAGCAGGTGCTCGCCGACTGGAAGGCCGGGCATGAGTCGCAGGTCACCAAGGTGAGTGCCCACAACTCCCGGGTCCGCTCGTGCGCGGGGCGTTCCGCCGTACCGGCTGCGGGGGGTTCTGGGCTGTTGGTGGCCGGCGTCGGACTGTTGCTGTGGCGGCGGTTCGGCCGGCGCTGAGGGACTACTCGCTGGCGAGCAGGCCCTGCGCGCCGGTGTAGCTCGCCATCACCAGGCCCTCGTGGGCCGGCAGGTGGACGTCGGCGAACTTCTCCAGGGCCAGCAGCGTGTCGCTGAGCATGAAGAGCGCGCCGCCGGCCGCCGTACGGGCCTTGCCGGAGTCGAGCGCGACCAGCGCGGTGCCCAGCAGCGCGGCGGAGTAGACCAGGACCGGCAGGCGGTCCTTGCCGGTGCGCGGCCAGAGGTAGGCGTTGAGGCCGGCGAACGCGGCGACGTAGGGGACGGCCGCCACGGGCTTGCGGCGCAGGAGTCCACCCTCGCCGCGCTGGCGGATCGCGGTCATCCACGCGACGTGCCCGGCGAGGAAGGAGCCCAGGCCGGCGGTGAACGCTGTGTCGGAGTTCGACAGCAGGGCCACGTCGCCGGCGGTGCCCAGGCCCAGGGCGCGCTTGGTGGCCTTGTCCTTGCCGAGCTGCAAGGTCGGCATCAGCAGCGGCTTGGTGGCACGCCGCTGCTTGTCGCGACCGGTGGCGGCGAGGAAGGTGTCAGTGGCGGCCAGGGCGAGATAGGCGGCGGTGCTGCGGCGCATGTGCCGAGGGTAGAGGGTGGGGATCATGACTCCGGAACAGGTCGAGGCAGCAGTCGCCTCCGCATGGTCGGTACGACGGGAGCTGGCCGCGACGCCCGCCCATCTGCGCGCGGCGGCGCTGGACCACGTGTCCCGTTCGCTGGCCGACAGCAGAGCCGAGGTGGCGGCGCTCATCACCGAGGAGATGGGCAAGCCGCTGCGCTGGTCTGAACTTGAGGTGAACCGGGCGGTCAGCACGTTCCGGTTCGCCGCTGAGGAGGCGCGCCGCTGGTCGGGGGAGCTGCAGCGGCTCGACACCGACCCGGCGGCGACCGGGCGGCTGGCCCTGGTGCGGCGGGTGCCACGGGGGCCGGTGCTGGGTATCGCGCCGTTCAACTTCCCGCTGAACCTGGTGGCGCACAAGGTCGCACCGGCGTTGGCGGTCGGCGCCCCGATCGTGGTGAAGCCGGCCCCTGCCGCGCCGCGGGTCGCCCTGCTGCTGGAGTCGATCCTGGCGTCGACCGACCTGCCCGCCGGGGCGTTTGCGGTGCTGCCGGTCTCCAACGAGGCGACGCAGGAGCTGGTGCGCGACCCGCGACTGCCGGTGGTGTCCTTCACCGGGTCCGTGCCGGTCGGCTGGGCGATCCGTGACGCGGTGCCGCGCAAGCACGTGGTGCTCGAGCTCGGTGGGAATGCCGCGGTCGTCGTCTGCGAGGACGCCGACCTGGCCTGGGCTGCACAGCGGACCGCGTTGTTCTCGATGTACCAGGGGGGGCAGTCGTGCATCGCGGTGCAGCGGGTGTACGTGCTCGATGCGGTGTTCGAGGACTTCCAGGAGCGACTGCTCGCCGAGGTCGCGGCCTTGTCGGTCCCTGCTGACATCGGCCCGCTGGTGAACGAGGAGGCGGCTGTCCGGGTCTCCTCCTGGGTCGACGAGGCGGTGGCTGGGGGAGCTGTCGCCTTGTGCGGGGGAGCACGGGAGGGCCGGGTCTACCCGCCGACGGTGCTGACCGCCGTACCGGCTGGGGCGAAGGTGCTGGACGAGGAGGTCTTCGGACCGGTCGTGGTGCTTTCGCGGGTCGCCTCGGTGGACGAGGCGTTCGCGGCGGTCAACGACTCGCGCTTCGGCCTGCAGGCCGGGGTGTTCACCCGTGACCTCAAGGTCGCCTTCCGCGCGGCGAGCGAGCTCGAGGTCGGGGGAGTGGTCATCGGGGACGTGCCGTCGTACCGCGCCGACCAGATGCCGTACGGCGGGGTGAAGGACTCCGGGTCAGGACGCGAGGGAGTGCTGGCCGCGATGCACGACCTCACCCAGGAGAAGGTGCTGATCCTCACCGGCATCGACTTGTAGCAGCCACCTTTGGCGGGTCAGTCGGAGCGGCGCTGGAGGGTGGCGGCGCCGAGCGCCAGGGCGAGCACCGAGCAGCCGGCGACGATGGCCAGGTCGCGCACGAAGCCGCTGCCGGTGTCGCCGCGAGTCAGCCGCTGCATCCCGTCGACGGCGTAGGTGAGAGGGAAGGCGTTCGAGGCCAGCTCCAACGGCCTTGCCATGGTGTCGCGCGCGGCGAACAGGCCGCACAGCAGCAGCTGGGGGAAGACCAGCGCGGGCAGGAACTGCACCACCTGGAACTCCGTGCGCGCGAAGGCGGAGGTGAACAGCCCCAGGGCCATCCCGAGCAGCGCGTCGAGGACCGCGACCAGCACGACGTAGGCCGGCGGGGCCCCCATGTCCAGCCCAAGGGGACCGAGGACCAGGGCGCTCGCCAGGCTGGTCTGGACGAGTCCGACGAGACCGAAGGCCAGGGCGTACCCGAACAGGAGGTCGCCCTTGCGCATCGGCAGCGTGAGCAGGCGTTCCAGGGTCCCGGACGTGCGCTCGCGCAGCATCGCGACCGAGGTCACCAGGAACATCGTGCTGAAGGGGAACAGCGCCAGCAGGGATCCGCCGACCCGGTCGAAGAGCAGGGGGTTGGAGTCGAAGACGTACCTCAGCAGCGTCAGGAGCAGCATGGGTACGACGAGGAGCAGCGCCATCGTGCGGTGATCGCGCCGCAGCTGGGCCAGGACGCGGCCGGCGGTGGCCAGCGTCCTCATGCTGCGCTCTCGGCGAGGGAGAGGAAGGCGGCCTCGACGTCGGTGGTGCGCGTGCGCGCCAGCAGGTCGGGCAGGGTGTCGTCCGCGACCAGCACCCCGTCGCGGAGCAGGAGCAGTCGATCGCAGCGGCTCGCCTCGTCCATGACGTGGCTGCCCACGAGCAGGCAGCAACCGCGGGAAGCGAGCTCTGCGAACATCGCCCAGAGGTCGCGCCGCAGCACTGGGTCCAACCCGACGGTCGGTTCGTCGAGCACCAGCAGCTCGGGTGATCCGAGCAGTGCCGTGGCGAGCGACACCCGGGCGCGCTGACCGCCGGAGAGGGTCGAGACGAGCTGGTTGCGCTGCGCCGCGAGCCCGACGTCCTCGATCACGGTGCCGGTCGCAGACCCGTGCAGGGAGGCGAAGTACCGCAGGTTCTCCGTCACGGTGAGGTCGCCGTAGACGGCCGGCGCTTGCGTGACGTAACCGACGCGGTGCCGCAGGGGCGGGCTGCCGGCGGGGAGACCGAGCACAGTTGCCGTGCCCCGCACCCCTTTCTGCACGCCCACGAGCACCCGCATGAGGGTGGTCTTGCCGCAGCCGCTCGGGCCGAGCAGTCCCGTGACCAAGCCGGCTGTCAGGTCGAAGGACACCCCGTGCAGGACCTCGTGACGCCCGCGGGTCACGTGCAGGTCGCGGACCTCGACGGCGGGCATGGATCGGATGCTGCCATGACGGGGGCAGGGTTCGGTGCGCCGATGCAGAACCGAGCAGGCATGCGTCGTCTGCTGGTCGTGCTGCTCGCCCTCGCCCTGCTCCCCGCTGCGAGCGCGGCGGGTGGCAAGAAAGGGCCGGAGCGGCTGCACCGCGAGGGGCACTGGCTGGTCGACTCCTCCGGGCGGGTCGTCATCTTGCACGGGGTCAACGCGGTGTGGAAGCTCCCGCCGTACGCGCCGCCGGCGACCGCAGCGGGGTTCACAGCTGCTGATGCGGATTGGATCGCCTCGCAGGGCTTCAACACCGTGCGCCTCGGGGTGATCTTCGCGGGCGTCATGCCTCGCCGTGGGGTGATCGACCCGGCGTACCTGGAGAAGATCGCGCGGGTCGTCGACCTGCTCGCCAAGCGCAAGATCTGGGTGCTGCTGGACTTCCATCAGGACATGTACAGCGAGCGCTTCGCGGGGGAGGGCTTTCCGGCTTGGGCCGTGCACGACGACGGGATCCCGATGCCGGTCAGCGCGGGCTTCCCCGGCAACTACTTCCAACCGGCGACGTCGCGGGCCTTCGACAACTTCTACGCCAACGTCGACGGTCTGGTCGACCTCTACGCCAAGGGCTGGGCGGCCGTGGCGAAGCGCTTCCGTGCCACCCCGTACGTGCTGGGCTATGACGTGATGAACGAGCCGTGGCCGGGGAGCCAGGTCGCGACCTGCACCAACCCTGTCGGCTGCCCGGTCTTCGACACCCAGTCCCTGCAGCCGTTCTACGAGAAGGTCATCGCGGCGATCCGCGCCGTCGACAAGACCGGACTGGTCTGGATCGAGCCGAACGTCATCTTCAACAACGGGGCGCAGACCCAGCTCGGTGCGCTCGGCGGGCTCACGGACCGCGCGCTCGGCCTGTCGTTCCACCAGTACTGCACCGCTGCGGCGTTCACCCACTCCAGCGGGGGTAAGGCGGGACCTGAGTGCCAGCCGCAGGGCGAGCTCGTCTTCGACAACGTCGACACCACCATCGGGACCAGGTGGGCCTCGCTGCTCACCGAGTTCGGTGCCTCCGACGACCTGCCAGACGTGGCCCGGCTCGTGGCCACCGCCGATGACCACCTGACCGGCTGGCAGTACTGGCAGTACAAGGAGTGGTCCGACCCGACGACGGAGTCCAATGAGAGCGGCGGGCAGGGGATGTTCGCCGACGACAAGGACCTGCGCACTGTGAAGAAGGCGAAGGCAGACATCCTGATCCGCCCTTACGCACGCGCGATCGCCGGAGTGCCAGGCGAGATGGCGTTCGTCAGCCCTGCGCTCTTCAGGTTCTCCTGGCTGGCCAAGCCCGGAACTACTGAGGTCTTCCTGCCGGCTCGGCACTTCCCGAGGGGGTACACCGTCACGGTCAACGGTGCCCGGGTCGTGTCGCGTCCCGGTGCCCCGATCCTGCTGCTCCGCAGCACCAAGTCGGGTCCAGCGTCGGTGACCGTCGTACCCCGCTAGCGCTTGTTTGCTGGAACGTGTTCTACTTTACGGCCATGACGAGCTTCGACATCCTCGGCAAGACCGTGACCCTGCCCGTGCTGGTCCGTGACGCCTCCGCGGCCACCGTGATCTTCGACGTCGACCACGCTGCCGCGCAGGCACTGTCGCCGTTCCCGGTCATCGAGAGCGAGCCGGGCCGCGCGCAACTCGCGTTGGCCCTGGTGGACTACCGGGACAACGACCTGGGCGCCTACCGCGAGGTCGGGGTGATCTTCTTCGTGCAGCCCGAGGGTCGCGAGGCCGGCAACTACATCCGTCACCTGCCGGTGGACGGGGAGTTCACGAACGTCGCGGGCAACGTGATCTGGGGCTTCCCCAAGTCGGTGCAGCAGATCGACGTCACCACGACCCCCACCTCGCAGCGCTGGGTGCTCACGATGGACGCTGAGTTGGTCCTGGACATCACCGTCCCCGCCGGGGGGACCGACGACATGCCGACGATGGAGATGATCAGCTACACGCTGCGCGACGGCGTGCCGTGCGCGACAGCCTTCACCCAGGGCGGTGCTGGATCGCTCCTGACCCTGGGCGGCGAGGGGATCACCCTCGCTCTCGGCTCGCACCCGGTGGCCAAGGAGCTCGCTTCGGTGGGGCTGCCGGATGCTCCCGTCGTGCTCTCGACGTCGCTCGAGCGCATGCAGGCGACCTTTGCCGAGGCTGTGCCTCTGTAGGGCACATTGCCTATGGCAGAAACCACCCGTCTTGCTCTGGTGGCGCCCCCGATGCGCTGGTCATGGTGTTCTGGTCTCCTTCAGGGGAGGACTCCGGCGGCGACGGTCCTCCGCCCCCGTTGGACCGCCGCCGCCGTGACCCCTGAAGGACACATTCGTGCAGGATGAGGCACATGAGCCCGTCCCCTTACGACGCGATGGTTCTCGCCGGTGGCCGAGCCAGGCGGATGGCGGGGCTCGACAAGCCGGCGCTGCTGGTGGAGGGCAGGCGGCTGCTCGACGTGGCGCTCCAGGCGGTCGAGGGTGCCTCCCTGCGTGTCGTCGTCGGTGGGGCTCACGAGCTGCCGGCCGGCGTTCTGCGGGTGGTCGAGGAGCCGATCGGTGGTGGACCGCTCGCGGCGCTCGCGGCGGGTCTGTCGCGGGTCACCGCGCCGGTCTGCGTCGTTCTGGCCGCAGATCTACCGTTCGTCACCTCGGCCCACGTCGCCCAGCTGGTGCTCGCCGTACGTGCCGGTGGGGCTGTGGCGCTGGACGAGGACGGTCGGGACCAGCCGCTGCTGGCGGCCTATGACGTGGCTGCGCTTCGTGCGGCGCTGCCTGGTGACGTCGAGGGCGCGCCGATGAAGGTCCTCCTCACCGCGCTGCCCGACCTGGCCCGGATCACGTTGGTGGGGGAGCCCGCGCCGTGGTTCGACTGCGACACCCCCGACGACCTGACCCGGGCCCGGGGGTCGCTCAGAACCGGGACCTTAGAGGCGCCCAGATAGGGACCAGAGTCCCTGTTGTCGCAGCCGCCGATCACACATGGTCGGGTAATGACCGCGACGATCCCGACGCGCCTGGACAACCTGCCCGGAAGCAGTCGCCGCCCCCTGCTGATGCTGGGGCTGGCCACCCTGGGCTTCGCCGTGAACTTCTGGGCTTGGGCCCTGCTTAGCCCGCTCGGCCCGCGCTTGAAGGACTCCCTGGGCCTCACCTCCTTCCAACAGGCGCTGCTCGTCGCGGTGCCGGTAATCGTCGGGGCCCTCGGGCGCATCCCCGTCGGGGCCCTCACAGACAGGTACGGCGGGCGGGTGATGTTCCCGATCGTCTCCCTAGCGTCGGTCGTCCCGATCCTGTATCTGGGGCTTGCCGGCAACGAATCGTTCGCTGGCCTGCTCGTCGGCGGGTTCTTCCTCGGGATCGCCGGTACGGCGTTCGCGGTCGGGGTGCCCTTCGTCAGCGCGTGGTTCCCGCCCGAACGGCGAGGCACCGCTATCGGAGTCTTCGGCGCAGGCATGGGCGGGACGGCGATCAGCGCCCTGACGACCGTGCGGCTCGTGAAGGCGCACGGAATCGCGACGCCGTTCCTGCTGACTGCCGCCGTGCTCGTCGCCTATGGCGCTCTCGCTGCCCTCCTCCTGCGCGACGCCCCGGGGCGGGTGACGCCAACGGAGCCGGTGCTGCGCCGGCTCGCGACCACGCTGACGTTGCGGATTACCTGGCAGGCGAGTGCCCTCTACGCGTTGGCCTTCGGCGGCTACGTCGCCTTCTCGGTCTACCTCCCGACCTATTTGAGGACGGGCTATGCGCTCACCCAGACCGACGCTGCGAACCGGATGGCAGGGTTCGTTCTCGTCGCAGTCGTCATGCGGCCCCTCGGAGGCTGGTTGTCGGACCGCATCGGTCCCGTCCCGGTCCTAGGCTCCGCGCTGGCCGTTGTAACGGTCGGCGCAGCGATCGCCTCGTTCACCCCGGACCTGGCACCATTGGGCACGATCGCCTTCCTCGCGATGGCCGCGGCACTCGGTGCTGGAAGTGGCGCCACCTTCGCCCTCGTGGCACAACGCGCCCCCGTGGGCAAGGTCGGGTCCGTGACCGGGGTCGTGGGCGCCGCAGGGGGGCTCGGGGGGTTCGTGCCTCCGCTGCTGATGGGCGTCATCTACGGCCGTTACGCCGACTACGGACTCGGGCTGGCCCTGCTGTCCGGTGTCGCCGCGGTGGGATCGGCCTTCGCCTTCACCGTGGTTCGGCGGTCCAAGGGGCCCGCATCGTGAGTGCCGGCCTCGATGGGGGCGCTGCCGACGCACTGCTGCGGCTGGGCCGGTTCTTCCGTCGTGATGCGACGGTGTCCGAAGACCTGAGGCTCGTCGAACGGACTGGGGGCCGCGAGGGCGATGTGTTCTACCGTGACCGCTGGAGCCACGACAAGGTCGTGCGATCCACGCACGGGGTCAACTGCACCGGCTCGTGCTCGTGGAAGGTCTACGTCAAGGACGGGATCATCACCTGGGAGAGCCAGCAGACCGACTACCCCTCGGTGGGGCCGGACTCACCGGAGTACGAACCACGCGGCTGCCCGCGCGGCGCGGCCTTCTCCTGGTACACCTACTCGCCGACGAGGGTGCGGTTCCCTTACGCCCGAGGGGTTCTCGTAGAGCTCTACCGCGAGGCCAAGGCAAGGCTCGGTGATCCGGTCCTAGCCTGGGCGGACGTCGTGGGAGATCCGGTGCGCCGTCGTCGGTACCAGCAGGCCCGTGGCAAAGGCGGGCTCGTTCGTATCGACTGGGACGAGGCCGTGGAGATCGTCGCAGCGGCTCACGTGCACACCATCAAGGAGCACGGGCCGGATCGTGTCGTGGGCTTCTCACCGATCCCGGCAATGTCGATGGTCTCCCACGCTGTGGGTGCTCGGTTCATCGAGCTCCTCGGCGGGGTGATGACCTCGTTCTACGACTGGTACGCCGACCTACCCGTCGCCTCCCCGCAGGTCTTCGGGGACCAGACCGACGTACCGGAGTCAGGTGATTGGTGGAACGCGACCTACCTGCTGATGTGGGGTTCCAACGTCCCCGTCACACGCACACCCGATGCGCACTGGATGGCGGAGGCGCGCTACAAGGGTCAGAAGGTGGTCACGGTCTCCCCGGACTACGCGGACAACACCAAGTTCGCTGATGAGTGGTTGCCCGCGCAGCCGGGCACGGATGGCGCCCTCGCCATGGCGATGGGGCATGTGGTGCTCAAGGAGTTCTTCGTCGACCGTCGGGTGCCGTTCTTCGTGGACTACGTCGCGCAGTACTCCGACCTTCCGCATCTGGTGACCCTCGTCGAGCGCAATGGTGCTTACGTCCCGGGCAAGTTCCTCACCGCCGCGGACCTCGGGGACACTGCCGAGGGAGCGGAGTGGAAGACGGTGCTCATCGACGGCCGCACCGGGGAGCCGGTCGTGCCGAACGGGTCGCTGGGCTTCCGCCACACCGAGTCAGGCAAAGGCTTGTGGAACCTGGACCTGCAGGGCATCGCTCCCCAGCTCACCTCCTATGGGGACCCCGCCGGCGAGACGCCCGTGGAGCTGCTCCTCCCTCGGTTCGACACCCCCGACGGTTCAGGACTAGTGCTGCGGCGCGGGGTCCCGGTCCGGCGTGTCGCGGGCAGACTCGTCACCACCGTCTTCGACCTGATGCTCGCCCAGTACGGCGTGCACCGCGACGGCTTGCCGGGTTCTTGGCCGACCGGGTACGGCGATGCCACCCAGCCCTGCACGCCGGCCTGGCAGCAGGCGCTGACGTCGGTGCCCGCGGAGCAGTGCATCCGCGTGGCGCGTGAGATGGCCCGCAACTCCGAGCAGTCACAGGGCCGCACGATGATCATCCTCGGGGCCGGTGTTTGCCAGTGGTTCCATGGCGACGCGACGTACCGCGCGATCCTCTCGCTCCTGATCCTCACGGGGTCGATGGGCCGCAACGGCGGGGGCTGGGCGCACTATGTCGGTCAGGAGAAGTGCCGCCCGCTCACCGGCCACGCCACGATGGCGATGGGTCTGGACTGGGTGCGCCCGCCTCGCCAGATGATCGGCACGGCCTTCTGGTACACCCACACCGACCAGTGGCGCTACGACGGTTACCGCGCCGACGCGCTCGCCTCCCCCCTCGGCAACGGGTCCTTCACGGGAATGCACACGGCAGACACGATCGCGCTGTCTGCCCGACTCGGGTGGATGCCGTCGTACCCGCAGTTCGACCGCAGCTCGCTCGACCTCGCGGACGACCTCGCTGCGTCGGGCAAGGAGCCAGGGGCCTTCGTCGTCGACGAGCTCGCGGCCGGGAGGTTGCAGTGGGCCGCTCTCGATCCGGACGCGCCGGAGAACTGGCCCCGGGTCCTCACCCTGTGGCGGGCCAACCTGCTGGGCTCGTCAGCGAAGGGCAACGAGTACTTCCTCAAGCACCTGCTCGGCACGCACTCATCGGTGCGTGCCGAGGAGACGCCGCCGGACCGGCGTCCGCGCGACGTCACGTGGAGGGAGCAGGCACCGGAGGGCAAGCTCGACCTGCTCCTGGCGCTGGACTTCCGGATGACCAGTTCCACCCTGCTCGCCGACGTCGTGCTGCCCGCGGCCACGTGGTACGAGAAGCACGACCTGTCCTCGACGGACATGCATCCGTTCGTGCACGCCTTCACGCCCGCGATCGACCCGCCCTGGGAGACCCGCTCGGACTTCGACGCCTTCCAGGCGATCGCGCGGCGCTTCAGCGACCTGGCCGCGGGCCACCTCGGGATCCGGCGCGACCTGGTCGCAACGCCCTTGCAGCACGACTCGCCGGGGGAGGTGGCCCAGCCGGGTGGAGTCGTCCGCGACTGGGCGACCGGAGAGGTCGAGCCTGTCCCGGGTCGGACCATGCCGGCGCTCACGGTGGTGGAACGGGACTACGGCGCGATCGCCGACAAGCTCGCAAGCCTGGGGCCTCTCGTGGAGCGGCTGGGGCTCACCACGAAGGCGGTCACGGTGGTGCCCGACCGCGAGGTCGAGTTTCTGGGACGCCTCAACGGCGTGATGTCCGATGGTGCCGGTGAGGGGCGCCCGGCCCTGGACACCGACGCGAAGATGGCCGAGACGATCCTGGCTCTGTCGGGTACGACGAACGGCCGGCTCGCCGTCGAGGGCTTCCGTCGCCTCGAGGAGCGCACCGGGGTTCGCCTCGCCGACCTCGCCGAGGGCTCGGAGGAGAGGCGGATCACCTTCGCCGACACCCAGGCGCGACCGGTGCCGGTCATCACGAGCCCGGAGTGGTCCGGCAGCGAGACGGGTGGGCGGCGCTACGCGCCCTTCACCATCAACGTGGAGCGGCTCAAGCCCTGGCACACTCTCACCGGCCGGATGCACCTGTTCCTGGACCACGACTGGATGCACGACCTTGGGGAGTCGCTCCCGACGTACCGGCCTCCCTTGGACATGCACCAGCTGTTCGGTGAGCCGCGGCTGGGACCGGACGGCGCCAAGCAGGTCGCGGTGCGCTATCTCACGCCGCACTCGAAGTGGTCGATCCACTCTGAGTACCAGGACAACTTGCTCATGCTCTCGCTGTCCCGCGGTGGCCCGACTGTCTGGATGAGCCCGCAGGACGCCGACGCGATCGAGGTGCGGGACAACGAGTGGGTCGAGTGTGTGAATCGCAACGGCGTGCTCGTGGCCCGCGCCATCGTCAGCCATCGGCTGCCCGAAGGGCTGGTCTTCGTTTACCACGCTCAGGAGCGGGTGGTGAACGTGCCGATTGCCGAGGCGAGTAACAAGCGTGGGGGAATCCACAACTCGCTGACCCGGGTACTCGTCAAGCCCACGCACCTCATCGGCGGGTATGCCCAGCTGTCCTTCGCCTTCAACTACCTCGGGCCCACGGGGAACCAGCGTGACGAAGTCACGGTCGTACGGCGGCGCAGCCAGGAGGTGACCTACTGATGAAGGTCATGGCGCAGCTTGCGATGGTGATGAACTTGGACAAGTGCATCGGTTGCCATACCTGCTCGGTCACGTGCAAGCAGGCGTGGACCAACCGCCCCGGCACCGAATACGTCTGGTTCAACAACGTCGAGACCCGACCCGGCCAGGGCTACCCGCGCACCTA
>JBKJSN010000203.1:0-9783 GCA_046595815.1 Mycobacteriales bacterium | reverse complement strand
CCGCACACCACCTTCACCCACCTCGACGCCACCACGGTGCTCTCGCGGTCGATCTCCGAGCTCGGCATCTACCCGGCCGTCGACCCGCTCGACTCGACGTCGCGCATCCTCGACCCGAAGTACATCGGCGAGCGGCACTACAACGTGGCCCAGGAGGTCAAGCGGATCCTGCAGCGCTACAACGAGCTGCAGGACATCATCGCGATCCTCGGCATCGACGAGCTGTCCGAGGAGGACAAGGTCCTGGTCAACCGGGCCCGTCGCATCCAGCGCTTCCTATCGCAGCCGTTCTTCGTCGCCGAGCAGTTCACCGGCCAGCCCGGCAAGTTCGTGCCGCTCGACGAGACGATCGATGCGTTCAAGAAGCTCTGCCAGGGCGACTACGACCACATCCCGGAGCAGGCGTTCTTCCTCTGCGGTGGGCTTGAGGACGTCGAGGCCAACGCCAAGAAGCTGGCTCAGTAGCAGCCAGCAGGAGCAACACCAAAACGATCGACGGGGGCGGGTCCGCAAGGGCCCGCCCTTCGCCGTACCCAGCGGCACGATAGGGAGGGACGTCATGAGGCACCCGTGGATCGGGGTCGGCGAGGGGAGCCCGGTGCACCGGCTCGACGAGCCGGTCATCCCTGAGCCGTCGCGCAACGGCGAGCTCGACGGGGGCCCGTGCCGCGCGTGCCTGGACGATGTCGCACCGGAGCGGGTGGTCTACCGCGATGAGCTGTGGCGTGTCTTCGTCCTGAAGGACATTGCCTTCGCAGGCGCCTGCATGCTCGTCTCGCAGCGCCACGTGGACGGGGTGTCCGGGCTTAACGAGGCCGAGCTGGCCTCTTTCGGACCGATGGTCGCGCGCATCAGTCAGGCGCTGCAGGACCGACCGCAGGGCGCTGCGGGCTTCGGTGACGGTCGCGTGGCCCGGGTGCACGGCCACCTGTGGAACGACGGCGGGGCGCACCTGCACATGTGGTTCATCCCGCGTCCGCTCGGCTACCTGGACCTGCGCGGCTCGGTGCTGGTGGAGTGGGAGGAGATCCTGCCGCGGGCAACCGAGGAGGAGGTCCTCGCCGCCGCCGCGGACCTCCGCTCCCGGCTCCAACCCTCCCTCTCCTAACGTCATCACCCCCTCGCGGGGCCGTCGGAGGCTTCGTGAGGACGCAGCGGTGGGGCCGGTAGGATGGGTTCAACGGACAACAACGGAGGACACAGTGAGTCTGCAGGTCGAGCTCGTCTCGGTCGAGCGCGAGGTGTGGAGCGGCGAGGCCGACATGGTTGTCGCCCGCACACCGAGGGCGAGATCGGCATCCTCCCGGGCCACGCGCCGCTGCTCGGCCAGTTGGCCGAGGGGTACGACGTGCGCATCCAGCAGACGGGTGGAGCCGAGCTCGCGGTCACCGTCTCGGGTGGCTTCTTGTCTGTCACGGACGCCGGTGTCACCATCCTCGCCGAGGCGGCCACGCTGCCTGGCGAGAGCGTCCCGGCCTAGTCCCCTTCCAGGTGCCGGCGCTGGAGGTCATCGCAGGACTTGTCCTGGTCCTCGCGGTCCCCTTGCTCACCGTCAGCGCTCGCCGGCGCTGGCTGTCCCGCTCCGGTGGGGCGATCGAGATGTCGCTGCGCCTGAAGCCACGTAGCCAGGGCCGCGGTTGGGTCCTGGGCCTCGGGCGCTTCGTCGGGGATGACCTGCAGTGGTTCCGGGTGTTCAGCCTCAGCACGCGGCCACGAAGGACCCTGAGTCGGCGCGACCTCGACGTTCGGGCGCGCCGCGCGCCCACCGGGCCCGAGTCGCTCGCCCTCATGAAGGGCATGGAGGTCGTGGAACTGGCCGCAGCCGGAAAGACGGTGGAGATCGGCCTCGACAGCGCGATGCTGACCGGCTTCCTCGCGTGGCTGGAGTCCCGCCCGCCGGGCGCGACCCTGCCTCCGGGCTGACTACCTCTCGCCGCCCGGCTTCCAGAGCACGTCGCCGTCGGGGTTCGCCACGCGGGCGAGGATGAACAGCAGGTCTGAGAGCCGGTTCAGGTAGAGCGCGGGTTCGGTGCTCGTCCGGTCGGGCTCGACCTCGAGCAGCGCCCACACGCCGCGCTCTGCCCGCCGTACGACCGTCCTGGCGACGTGCAACAGCGCGGCGCCCTTCGTGCCCCCGGGAAGGATGAAGCTGCTCAGCTTGGTGAGCCGCTCGTTGTAGTGGTCGCAGGCCTTTTCGAGCACCTGCGTGTACGCCGGAAGCACCCGCAGCGGTGGGTACTGCGGGTCGGGGACGACGGGGGTGCACAGGTCGGCGCCGACGTCGAACAGGTCGTTCTGGATGCGGCGGAGCAGGTCGGCGACGTCGGCGGGGAGCGCTCCGAGGGCGATGGCCGCGCCGATGGCGCTGTTGGCCTCGTCGACGTCGGCGTAGGCCGTCAGGCGCGGGTCGGTCTTGCGCACCCGGCTCATGTCGCCGAGGGCCGTCGTCCCGTCGTCGCCAGTCTTGGTGTAGATCCGCGTCAGGTGCACAGCCATGCGCGGAGCCTAGTCAGCGAGGGCAGTGCAGGTGCCCGTGCGGCTCATCCGCCACCCCTGCACGCGGTGGAAGATGGGCGGTTGACTGCTGAGTGGGGAGCGGGCAACGATGTGGGTCATGCAGGAGATAACCCACGTCGACGCGCGGGGTCGCGTCGTGCTGCCGGCAGCCCTGCGTGCTCGGCTCGACCTCAAGGAGGGGACGGCGCTGGTGATCGAGGTCGAGCCCGACGGTTCGCTGCACCTGACGACCCGCGAGGCCAAGGCGCGAGCTCTCATCGGGATCTTGTCTAACGAGGTCGGGCTGATGGACGACCTGTTCGCGATGCGTCGTGAGGAGTTCGCGAAGGAGGAGGCGTTCCTGCGCAGGTATGCGCCCGAAGCGGGCGACGAGGATCGGTGACCGTCGCCGACACCTCTGCGGTCGTTGCGTGGCTGGGTGACGAGCCAGGTGCCGATGTCGTCCTCGCAGAACTCGCGGCGGGGCGCATGGTCATGTCCGCGGTGAACCTGGCCGAGCTGGCGACCGTGTTGGCGCGGCGCGGAAGAAAGGACGCGGCACAGGTTCTGGCCGCCGTACAGCTCAGCGTCGAGATCGCTCCCTTCGACACGACTCACGCCGCCGAGGTGGGGGCGCTCCTACTGGCTACCGCGCCGCATGGCCTGGGGCTCGGAGATCGCGCCTGCCTGGCCCTCGCCAGGCAGCGCGGGGAGCCGGTGCTCACGGCCGACCGGGCGTGGGCAGAGCTGCCCAGCTCGGTCGGGGTGGACATCCGGCTCGTCCGCTGAGGGCCCTTACCCCTCAGCCGCACTCCTTCACGCCGCACAGGAGCGGGGCCACCGGTCCGCGGAAGAGCGGCTTGTCGAGGTTCCCGTTGCCGTCGAAGATCTCCAACCGGTCGCCGTTGGCGTCCTTCGCCCGGTCGATGAGCACGACGCCGCCGAGGTAGTCCTGCCCGGTGATCGGCCGGAACGAGCCCGTCGCGTCGGCGTCGTAGGACACCTGGCCGGCCCGCGGTGTGGGGACGACCACGAGAAGGTCCACCGAGGTCCCTGGCAGGTCGCCGAGCACGAAGGCGAGCACCGGTGGCGCGTCCGGTGTGACCGGCCCGAGGAACAGCTGCGTCGACCGCTCACTCGTCGCGTACGACACGGTGTAGGCCACGGTGTCGCCCTCGAACCAGGCCTGGCCCAGCGTGAACCGCACGCCGCTGTCGGTGTCGCCGGTGAACAGCGGCCGGTAGCCGACGGGAGTCCCGTCCGAGCGGCCCATGGCCCGGGTGAAGGCGACCTCGAGGTCGTGCAGGTCCGGACCGACCGAGGCGTTGCCGCGCGACGGCCAGTCGAGCACGTTCGCCGGCGTGCCGACCACGCCGCCCTTCGCATCGTTCTCGTAGACCACGGAGCCGTCGGCAGCCTTGACCCGCACGTGCCCGTCGGCGGACTCGACGGCGGTGACGCCGATGCCGCCGCGCGAGGTGGTCGTGGACGTGCCCACCCCGTCCTTGTGCTCCACGAAGACCTGGGTGATGTCGCGGTAGGTGACGCCGTCGGGGGAGTACTCGACCTTGCTGTCCGGCGCCGCCACGACGTACAGACGGGTCACTCCCTCGTCGCCGGCCATCGCGAACTGATAGGCCGCCTCAGCGCGGACGGCCTCGTCCTGCACGAACTCCGGTCCATGATCGAAGATCGTCGCCCAGCCCATCCGCAGGGTGCCGTCGCCGCTGCCGAAGAACGCGACCTCGGTCTGCCCCGAGGGCTCCCACCTCTGCACGAACAACGGGGTGAGCGAGCTGCCCGGGTGCCTGGCCGTCCAGCTGCGTTGGAGGCTGTCCTGAGTGCCGCCGGACAGCAGCATCTCGTCCCCTCGCAACGGCCACGGGTGCGCCGGGTCCAGCACCGCCTTGCTCGTCGACGCGCTCGGAGTCGTCCCCGGGACCACCCGGGTCGCGTCGCGGTCCGGCACCAGCCCGGGTACGGCGAGTGCCACCGCGGCGACCACCGCCACCGCACCGGAGACCGCCATGGCAGCCCGCCGGCGGCGGATCCGCGAGACGCGGGCCTCGATGCCGCTCATCGGGTCGGGGGCGGGCGCGAGCGTCGCGGCCCGGGCAGACAGGGTCTGGCGGAGCTCGTCGTCGAGGGGCGTCATCACATCGCTCCGAGAGGCAGGGCCGCGCGGGGGTCGTCGCGCAGCGTGGGGTCCTGGCGCAGCAGCGACAGCGCGCGCGAGGTCGTGGACTTGACCGTCCCGACCGAGACGCCCAGCACGCGGGCGGTCTCGGCCTCGGACAGGTCTTCGTAGAAACGAAGGACGACGGCGGCCCGCTGCTTGCGGCCCAGCCTTCCGAGGGCGGTCCAGAGGGCGTCGTGCAGGTCGCTGTCGGCGAGGCGGTCCCGACCGGCGACCTCGGGCACCTCGTCGTACAGGGACTCGGGACGGCGGCGGCGCCAGAACGATGTCTGCGTCGTGACGAGCACGCGCCGGACGTAGGAGTCCAGCGCCTCGTGCTCGCGGATCCGGTCCCAGGCGAGGTAGGTCTTCGCCAGGGCGGTCTGGAGCAGGTCCTCGGCGTCCACCCGGCTGCCGGTGAGCAGGTAGGCCGTCCGCAGCAGCGCTGGCGAGCGACCGGCGACGTAGGCCCCGAAGGCCTCGCGTCCTGCTGCGTCCACGGCGTGCTCCTCTCGTCAGCTCTTAAAGACGCCCAGCCTGACGAGAAGGTTGCGTCAGAACAGCCGGTACTTCGCCTCGGTGAGGGCGAACCCGTTGCCCTCGCTGCTGCACTCGACCCCGCCGGCGATCCCGCGGCAGGTCACCAGGCCGACCTTCAGGGCCTGTCCCATGGGGAGCACCCGCTTGGCGCCGAGCAGCGATTCGCCGAACCAGCAGATGAACGCGCCCTTGCTGCCGCTCGCGACAGAGACCCGGGTGCCCCAGGAGTTGTGGCAGTCACCGGGCTTCCTCGGCGGCGTCCAGGTGTGCGTGCGCACCTGGCACTCCACGAACGCGGCCTCGAGGTCGCAGGCCACGTTGCCATCCGGCGTACTGAACGCGACCGGCTTGCCCTCCAGCGTGGGGGCGGGCAGCGGGGACTGCGTCTCCACGATGGTTCGGGTGGCGCGGGGTGCTGGGGCGTCGGTGCCGGCGCACGCGGCGAGCAACGGGAGCAGCACGAGCAGGGCGAGGGTCCGGGCGCGCATCCCCCCACGCTAGGCGACCCGCCCTCCTAGGCTGCGAGGTCATGGAGCGGTTCGTCGTCAGCGGTGGTGCTCGGCTCGTGGGCGAGGTGACGGTGCCGGGCGCCAAGAACAGCGTGCTGAAGCTGATGGCGGCTGCCCTGCTCGCACCAGGCACGACGACCATCACCAACGTCCCGGACATCCTCGACGTCGCCATCATGTGCGAGCTGCTGGAGCGGCTCGGCTGCGAGGTGACGCGCGAGGGCGCACAGGTGAGTCTCGCCGTACCCGACCGTCCTGGGCACGAGGCCGACTACGACTTGGTACGCCGGATGCGCGCCTCGCTGACCGTCCTCGGCCCGTTGCTCGCCCGGTGCGGGGAGGCCAAGGTCGCCCTGCCGGGCGGCGACGCCATCGGCTCCCGGGGCCTGGACATGCACGTTGCCGGGTTGGAGAAGCTCGGCGCGCAGGTGCGGGTCGAGCATGGGTACCTCGTGGCGAAGGCGCCTCGCCTGGTGGGTGCCCCGGTGTGGTTGGACTTCCCGAGTGTCGGCGCGACCGAGACGCTGCTGCTGGCGGGCGTACTCGCGCAGGGCGTGACGACCATCGACAACGCGGCCCGCGAGCCGGAGATCGTCGACCTGTGCCAGATGCTGGTCGCGATGGGCGCACTGATTGAGGGGGTCGGCACCTCGACGCTGACGATCGAGGGTGTCGAGGCCCTCGCCCCTGTCACGCACGCGACCGTGCCCGACCGGATCGTGGCCGGGACGTGGGCGGTCGCCGCCTGCATGACGCTGGGCGACGTCCGGGTACGAGGGGCGTGTGCCGACCACCTGGACATTCCGCTCGACAAGCTGGTCGGCACCGGTGCGGTGGTGGACGTCCACCCCGACGGGTTCGCTGTCCGGATGGCCGAGCGGCCCCGGGCGGTCGACGTCGTGACGCTTCCTTACCCCGGCTTCCCAACCGACCTGCAGCCGATGGTGCTGGCCCTCAACGCAGTCGCGCAGGGCACAGCGATGGTGACCGAGAACGTCTTCGAGGCGCGCTGGATGTTCGTCAACGAGCTGGTGCGTCTCGGGGCCGATGTCCGCACCGACGGTCACCACGCGGTCGTGCGCGGCAAGCCGTTCCTGTCCGGTGCCCCCGTCGCGGCGCACGACATCCGCGCGGGGGCCGCCCTTGTGCTCGCCGGCCTGGTCGCCGAGGGCATCACCGAGGTGCACGAGGTGCACCACATCGATCGCGGGTACGACGGGTTCTTGGCCTCACTCGTCCGGCTGGGTGCCGACGTACGACGGGAAACCGGCCCCGACCCCCTCTTCTGACCCCGACTGGTCAGGTGACGAGGGAGCGGGCGCGGTCGAGGTCCTGGGTGAACACCAGCACCTGGTGCGCGGCGTTGACCGAGGCCCGGATCCCTTGCGCGACAAGGTGATCGCGCAGCATCGCTGCGTCCTGCGCCGAGGACGCCTGGGTCACCACCGCGAGCAGTCCGTAGTGCTCAGGCTCGGGTTCCCGACGTACCTGGGGGCGGGTGGGGGAGAAGACCCATCGGCACAGCAGGGTGATGAACAGCATCGCGAGCAGAGCGATGAGGCTCTCTGACCCTGTCGCAGTCGGCACATCTGTGAGTATCCCCCGGCGTGGCTCCACGTGCCGTGACCAGAACGTGACCACCGTGAAGGCAACCGAACGGCGCGGTCCGACGTCTTCCCCTTGACGGCTGCAGTCGTGGGGGAGGGCAGATGAACGACGGACACCTCGTCGCTCTGGTCGGCAGGCTGGACGTGCATGCCGCTGCCGACGTGCGACTGGAGCTCGCGGATGCAGTCGACCATGGCGAGGGAGAGCTGGTCCTGGACCTCGCAGCGCTCGAGGCGGTGGACGCAACCGGCCTCGGGGTCCTGGTGGGCGCCCATCGCAGGGCGCAGCGGGCGGGGCGCACCCTGGTGCTCGAGGACGTGCCCGACCCGGTGGCCCGGCTGTTGCTGCTGACCCGGCTCGACAAGATCCTGCAGACGCGACGCTCGTCGGAGTGCGCGTAACCGAGATCACGCCCCTCGCCTCTGGCGCCCTGCAACACCGTCGTTACGCTCAGGAGCAAGCGACGAGAGGTGCCCTGCTGTGACCGAGCGCGACAAGCCCTGGGTGATGCGGACCTACGCCGGTCACAGCACACCCGCCAAGAGCAACGAGCTCTACCGCACCAACCTCGGCAAGGGCCAGACCGGTCTTTCGGTGGCCTTCGACCTCCCGACCCAGACCGGCTACGACCCCGACTCGGAGCTGGCGCGCGGTGAGGTCGGCAAGGTCGGCGTGCCGGTCAGCCACGTCGGCGACATGCGGGCGCTGTTCGACGGCATCCCGCTCGCCGAGATGAACACCTCGATGACGATCAACGCCACCGCGATGTGGCTGTTGGCGCTCTACGAGGTCGTTGCGGAGGAACAAGGCGCCTCGCCCGCCCTGCTGGCAGGCACGACACAGAACGACATCATCAAGGAGTACCTCTCGCGCGGGACCTACGTCTTCCCGCCCGGGCCGTCGCTGCGACTGATCACCGACATGGTGGCCTACACCGTCACGGCGATCCCGAAGTGGAACCCGATCAACATCTGCAGCTACCACCTGCAGGAGGCCGGGGCGACGCCCGTCCAGGAGATCGCCTACGCCCTGTCGACCGCCATCGCCGTCCTCGACGCGGTCCAGGCCAGCGGCCAGGTGCCGCCCGAGCGCTTCGGTGAGGTCTGCGCGCGCATCTCCTTCTTCGTCAACGCCGGGGTGCGCTTCGTCGAGGAGATGTGCAAGATGCGCGCCTTCAACCGGCTGTGGGACCAGCTCCTGCAGGACCGGTACGGCGTGACCGACCCCAAGCAGCGCAGGTTCCGCTACGGCGTCCAGGTGAACTCCTTGGGCCTCACCGAGGCGCAGCCGGAGAACAACGTGCAGCGCATCGTGCTGGAGATGCTGGGCGTCACTCTGTCCAAGGACGCCCGGGCCCGGGCCGTGCAGCTGCCCGCGTGGAACGAGGCGCTCGGCCTGCCGCGGCCCTGGGACCAGCAGTGGTCGCTGCGGCTGCAGCAGGTGCTGGCGTACGAGACCGACCTGCTGGAGTACGACGACCTGTTCGAGGGGTCGGTAGTCGTCGAGGGCAAGGTCGCATCCCTGATGTCCGAGGTGCAGCAGGAGGTCGACCGGGTGCAGGCGCTCGGCGGGGCGGTCAGCGCGGTCGAGTCGGGCTACATGAAAAGCGCGCTGGTCGGCTCGCATGCCGAGCGCCGGCGCCGGATCGAAGCCGGTGAGGACGTCGTCGTAGGGGTCAACAAGTTCACGACGACGGAGCCGAACCCGCTGACCAGCGATGTCGAAGGCTCAATCCTCGTCGTCGACAAGCAGGTCGAGCAGCACGCGATTGACGCGATCCGCACCTGGCGCGCCGGCCGCGACGCGGCTGCCGTCGATGAAGCGCTGCTAGCCCTGCGGGACGCCGCGAAGACGGACGAGAACCTGATGGCCGCGACCTTGGTCTGCGCGCGGGTCGGCGTGACGACGGGCGAGTGGGCGCAGGCCCTGCGCGACGTCTTTGGCGAGTACCGCGCGCCCACCGGGGTGTCAGGCGCGACCGGCGGAAGCGGCACTGCGGGCTCCGCCCTCGCCGCTGTACGCGACGAGGTCAAGCGCACCGGCGACGAGCTCGGCGTGCGGCTGCGACTGCTCGTGGGCAAGCCCGGCCTCGACGGGCACTCGAACGGCGCGGAGCAGATCGCGGTGCGGGCACGCGACGTCGGGTTCGAGGTCGTCTACCAGGGCATCCGGCTGACGGCGGCTCAGATCGTGGCGGCCGCTGTCGAGGAGGACGTTCACGTCATCGGGCTTTCGATCCTGTCCGGCTCCCACATGGAGGCGGTGCCGGCAGTACTCGCCGGGCTGCGCGAGGCCGGCGCCGGAGACGTCCCCGTCGTCGTCGGCGGGATCATCCCGGACGCGGACGCCGCGGCGCTGATCGACCAGGGCGTCGCGCGGGTCTTCACGCCCAAGGACTACGAACTGACCGACATCATGCGCGAGATCGTCAGTGTCGTCCGGGCGGCCAACGGC
>JBKJSN010000015.1:0-14354 GCA_046595815.1 Mycobacteriales bacterium | reverse complement strand
CGTAGTCCGCCGCGAAAACCGGCAGCTCCTCGCCATTCAGCGGGTTGATCGCCGTGACCCCCAGGGACACACCGGTCTTGGGCCGCTCGGTCGACTGGCGGTCGATGTCGGACAGCTTGCGGACACCTTCGCGGTAGGCCTCGAAGGCCTCACGCTGGGCGGGGGCACACAGCTGTTCCGCTAGCGGCGCGTCCGCAGCGACCACGAAGAACGTCGCGCCGTAGAGCGTGTCGGGGCGCGTGGTGAAGACCGTCACCGGGCGTCCGGCCACGACGAAGTCCACGTGTGCCCCGGTGGAGCGGCCGATCCAGTTCTTCTGCATCAGCAGGACCCGCTCGGGCCAGGAGCCCTCGAGCTGCGCCATGTCGTCCAGGAGCCGGTCGGCGTAGTCGGTGATCTTGAAGTACCACTGCGTCAGCTCGCGCTTGGTGACCTCGGCCCCGCAGCGCTCGCACTTGCCGCCGACGACCTGCTCGTTGGCCAGCACGGTCTGGTCCTGCGGGCACCAGTTGACGGCGGAGTTCTTGCGGTAGGCCAGCCCACGCTCCCGAAAGCGCAGGAACAGCCACTGCGTCCAGCGGTAGTACTCCGGGTCCGAGGTGTGCAGCCGGGTCGACCAGTCGAAGCTCACGGCGTACCGGCGGAAGCTCTCTGCCTGCACGTCGATGTTGCCGTAGGTGTAGGTCGCCGGGTGCTCACCGCGCTTGATGGCGGCGTTCTCCGCGGGCAGTCCGAAGGAGTCCCAGCCGACGGGGTGCAGCACGTCGTACCCGCGGCGCATCCAGCTGCGCGCGACGACGTCGGCGATGCCCCAGGCCTCGGCGTGACCCATGTGCAGGTCACCGCTGGGGTAGGGGAACATGTCGAGCACGTACCGCTTCTCGGCGCCTTCCCTGCGCCCGGCGCGGTTGAGGTCGAGCCCGTCCCACACCGGCAGCCAGCGGTCCTGCACGGCATGCGGGTCGTAGCCCTCGGGCTCCTCGGTCATCGCTCGTCCTTCCTCAACTGCTCCGGGCAAGAAAAAAGCCCTCGTGGTCACGAGGGCGCCGCGCTGGTCCTGACGGGGTCAGCGCGGCTCGGGAAGAAGCAGGTCCTGCACGCCTGCATGGTACGACGGGTGGCTGGCCCAGCGCGCGCCGGTAGCCTTGTCGAGATGACCGCGCAGCTCGAGGACACCCTCCCCGAGGGATCTGACCTCTCCCCGTGGCGCCAGGCGGACGTGCGTACGCGCCACCGCCGTCGCCGGCTGCTGCTCGGCGTCGTCGTCGCCTTCACCCTGTTCGTCGGTTTCGCCGGCGTGCCCACCGGCCGCGAGTGGCTGACCCTGTGGGTGCTCGTGACGCTGTTCGCCGCCGTCGGTGGAGACGTCGCGGTGTGGCGGCGGGCGGTGGTGCGGGACTGGTTGCCGCTGCTCGCGGTGCTGTTCGCCTACGACCTGATCCGAGGCATCTCCAACGAGGTCGGCGGCGCGCTGTTCGACCTCGAGCGCTGGCGCAGCAACCCCAACAACCCGCTGTCGGAGGCGCGTGCCCACCTCACCGAGCCGCTGGACGCCGACCGCTGGCTCTTCGGCGGGAACGACCCCACCGTGTGGCTGCAGCAGCACTTCTACGACCCCGGTGTGGCCCACTGGTGGGACCGGTTGGCGGTGCCGGTCTACCTCTCGCACTTCCTGGTGTGGCTGATCATCGCCATCTCCTTGTGGTGCGTGAACTACGCGCTCTTCCGTCGGTTCCTCGCGACGTTCGTGACGCTCACCCTGGTGACGCTCACGACATACCTCATCTACCCGGCCGCACCCCCGTGGATGGCCGCCCTCAACGGCAAGCTCCCCGACGTCGACCGGGTCGTGCAGGCGACCTTGTCGGTGCTCGGGGGCTCGACGGTGAACACCGCGGTCGAGAAGGGCGCGGCCTACTCCAACCCCGTCGCGGCGATGCCCTCGCTGCATGCCGCGATCCCAATGATGCTGGCCCTGTTCTTCTGGTCCCAGGCGCGCTGGTGGCTCAAGGGTGTGCTCGCGGTCTACGCCCTCGCCATGGGGCTCACGCTGGTCTACTCAGGCGAGCACTACGTGGTCGATGTGCTGCTGGGCTGGGCCTATGCCCTGGGAAGCGTGGCGGTGGTCCGCGCCTTCTTCAGGACGCGTGCGGCGCCGGCCTCACAGGACTGACGCCTCTTCAGGCTGGGTTGGCTGCATCGCGTTGTGCTCGCGGAGCGGGACCTCCTTGACGAACCACGTGCCCACGAAGGCGAGCAGCATCGTCCCGGCGGTCACCAGGAAGACCGTGTGGACGCTGTCGGCGAAGCCCTGCAGCACCATGTGACGCACCGGCGGCGGCAGCACCGCGAAGAGCTTCTCGGTGTTGTCCAAGGACTTGGCGTTCACCTGGCTGGTGAACGCGGTGGACAGCCCCGCCTCGGTCATCCGGTCACGGATGTTGCCCAGGACCGTGCCGAACAGCACCGCCAGGGAGACGGCCGCGCCGAAGGTCCCCCCCATCGCGCGGAAGAACGTCGTCGTCCCCGTGGACAGGCCCATGTCGCTCATCGGCAGCGCGTTCTGGGCCGCGATCATGAGCATCTGCATGGACAGACCGAGCCCCACGCCCATGACCACCATGTAGGACATGACCTGCGGGAGCGGGGTGTCGGCCGTCATCGTCGAGAACAACAGGCTCCCCACCAGGCCGATCGCCGTACCGACGATGGGGAAGGTGCGATAACGGCCGGTACGGCGCATGACCCGGCCCGTGAGCAGGGAGGCGCCCATCATCCCGACCATGAACGGGATCATCTGCAACCCCGCCTCGGTCGGCGAGGACCCCTTCACGATCTGCAGGTAGAGCGGCATCAGCACCAAGCCGCCGAACATCCCAGCGCCGAGCAGAAAGGCCACCACCGAGGTCGCGCGGAACACGCTGTTGCTGAAGATCCGCAACGGCAAGATGGCGTCGTCGCCGAGCCGGCGTTCCCAGGGCACGAGGAAGGCGAGCGACAACGCGGACAGCGCGAGCAGGCCGAGGGTGGCGCCTGAGGTCCAGCCCCACTCGCGACCCTTCTCAGCGACAAGCAGGACGGGTACGACGGAGGACACCAGAGCCGCTCCGCCGAGGTAGTCGATGCCATGGTCGGCGCGCCGGTTCGGCAGATGCAGGTTGCGCCAGACCACCGCGAACGCCGCCATCCCGACGGGAACGTTGAGGTAGAAGATCCAGCGCCAGCCGTCGATCCCGAGCAGGCTGTCCTGGCCTGCGAAGTACCCACCGATGACCGGTCCGAGCACGCTCGAGGTGGCGAACACGCTCATGATGTAGGCCTGGTAGCGGGCCCGCTCTCGAGGGGCCACCAGGTCGCCGATGATCGCAAAAGCCAATGACATCAGGCCACCTGCGCCCACGCCCTGCAGCGCGCGGTAGCCGGCGAGCTCGTAGATGGAGTGGG
The DNA here is from genome assembly GCA_046595815.1 of Mycobacteriales bacterium. Classification (GTDB taxonomy): domain Bacteria; phylum Actinomycetota; class Actinomycetes; order Mycobacteriales; family SCTD01; genus RYN-111. The sequence continues at coordinate 10,910 of JBKJSN010000015.1, read as the reverse complement.
CCTGGCCGCACAGCACCGAGCCCAGGACGAACACCACGATCGCGAACAGGTAGAACGGCTTGCGCCCGTAGATGTCGGAGAGCTTGCCGTAGAGCGGTGTCGTCACAGTGCTCGTCACGAGGTACGCCGTGGTGGCCCAGGCCTGCGCCGTCTGACCGTCGAGGCGGTCCGCGATGGTGCGCATCGCGGTGGAGACGATCGTCTGGTCGAGCGAGGCGAGGAACATCCCGAGCATCAGCCCGGAGAGGATCACCAGGATCTGCCGGTGCTGCGCGGCGTCGGTGGCGGGGGCGGCCTTGCTGCTCATGCGCTCTCCTGGCGGGACGATCCGGGGGTCTCCCGCTGCGCCGCGATGTCGTTGTTCAGTCGCTCCAACAAGGCGGTGAGCCCGTCCAGCTCTGTCTGCTGCCACGCCGGCAACAGCCGGGCCAGCTCCTTCGCACGCGCCTGCCGCAGGGTGGCCACGGCCTGCTCCCCCTTGGGGGTGAGGACGAGCTGCTGCGCCCGCAGGTCGTCCGGGTCCTGTTCCTTGGCGACCAGCCCGTGCCGCTCCAGCGAGGAGACCTGACGGCTGACCGAGGACGGGTCGAGCCCGAGCTCGCGGGCCAGCTGCGTGAGCCGCACGGGGCCGAGCACCGCCAGCCGACCGAGCACGAACGTGCCAGCCACCTCGCAGGGCAGGTCGGACTGCTCCACGACGCGGGTGTGCAGCTCCTTCATGCCACGCAGCAACGTGGTCAGCTCCATCGCCAGCCGGCCGTATTCGTCCATCGCACCAGGCAACTATTTGTTGGCTGCAAGCACAAGTCTCCGGGTGGGTGACCTGGCTCTCACTCTTCCGGGTGACCTGACCGGACCGCGCGCGGTCGAGACATCGTCATGGCACGGTTTCGCACGATCACGGCGTTCACGGCCGTCCTCGTGCTCGGAACCCTGCTGCGACCCTCCGCGGCCCTGAGCCTGCCGTCCGAGGACTCGGGCTCCGTGCGCCTGACCCTCGCCGCGGAGTCGGGTACGGCGGGCCAGGTGCGCCGGCTCGCCCGCACCCCCTTGCGTGGTGAGTCAGCAGTCGCCGTCGAGGCCCGTCGGGACGCCCTCGCCGACCTGGCCCCCGGAGCTGCGCCACGTCGCGCCGCGACCGCCTGGGCGCAGGCACACGACCTCACCGTGCTGCGCGCCGACGACTGGGCCGTGACCGTCGCCGGTCCTGCCCAGGACCTCGCGCGGCTGTTCGCCACCAGGCTGGCCCACGGCCGCGCGAGTTCTGCGCTCGCCGTTCCGGACGAGCTGCGTGCCGTCGTCTCGGCCGCCCACGGCCTCGACGACCGACCCGTCATGCGGGCTCACGCCGTACCAGCAGGGCTCACCGGCCCTGCGCTGCGCGAGCAGTACGCCACCCCCCTCGTCGGCTGGACCGGCGCCGGCATCACCGTCGGCACCCTGAACCTCACGGGGTGGAACCCGACGGACCTCACGACGTACGCGCAGGCAGCGGGGATCACGATCGCTCCCGGCCAGATCACGACCGTCTCCGTGGACAACCCCCCGAACCCGCTACAGCCCGATGGCAGCGGCGACGACTTCGAGGTCGCCATGGACGCTGAGGCGATCTTGGCGACCGCGCCCGCGGCCAAGCAGCGGATGTACTTCGCACCGAACAACGGCGTCGGCACCATCGACGTGTTCGACCAGATGGCCGCCGACGGGCAGGCCGGACTGCTCCAGGTCGCGTCCACGAGCTGGGGGCTGTGCGAGCCCGACTCCCCCGCTTGGTATCGGGACGCGGTCGGGGCTGCCATCGACCGCATGCTCGCGGCCGGCGTGACGCTGTTCGCTGCTTCCGGGGACGCGGGCATCTACGACTGCTCGACACCCGGTGCCGTCGACAACACCGCTGCCGTCGACTTCCCCGCGAGCTACCCCGGCACCGTCGCCGTCGGCGGCACCACAGTGGGCCAGACGGAGACGGCCTGGGGCTCGGTCGCGAGCAGCCCGGGAACGGCGTACGCCGGCAACGGCAGCGGCGGCGGGCGCTCCGGCACCTACCCGCGTCCCACCTGGCAGTCCTCCCTCAGCCACACGGGCACGGCTCGGGTGCTGCCCGACGTCGCCTCCGTCGCCGACCCCAGCACGGGCTTCGGGATGTACAACGCCGGCGACTGGTGGCTCGGGGGCGGCACCTCGCTCGGTGCTCCCACCTGGGCCGGTCTGACCGCCGCTGCGCTGTCAGGAGCGGGCCGCACGACCGGGCTCGGCGACATCCACACCACGCTGTACGCGCACCCCGAGGCCTTCGGTGACATCAGCGCCGGCAGCAACGGGTACGCCGCGACGGCCGGCCACGACCTCGCCACCGGCCTCGGCGTACCGAAGTGGTCCACCCTCGCGCCGCTGCTCACGGGCGCCACACCTGTGAACGACACGATCGCTCCCACCGCGACCGCGGCGGCCGGGCTCGCGACCGGGACGGACAGCCGGGCCCGCTTCACCTGGAGCGGACGCGATGCCTCCCCGAGCAGCGGACTGGCGTCGTACAGCGTGCGGGTGTCCCAGGTCGGCGGGGGCACGTTGTGGTCGACGACCACCGGCAGCACCTCCCAGGTCATCACGCTCACCGCAGGGAGGTCCTACGTCCTGACGGCGCGGGCCCGCGATCTCGCCGGCAACCTCGGGACCGCCGCGACCGCGCGGGTCGCGGTGCCCTTCGACGACGCCTCCTTCGCACGCAGCGGCACCTGGGTGCGCAAGGCGCTCACTGCCGACTACCGCGGCACGCACCTGTCCTCCGCGACGCGCTCCAGCCGGCTGTCGCTCGCTGTCACGGGGCGCACGGTCACCCTCGGCCTGGTGAAGTCCCCGACCGGTGGGTACGTCGACGTCTACGTCGACGGGCGGCGCACGACCCGGCTCGACACCTTCGCCTCCACGGTTCGCGCACGCCAACAGGTCCGGATCGGCAGTTGGGCGACCTCAGCACGGCACACGGTCACCCTCATCGTGGTCGGCGCGCACCGCAGTGGCTCCTCCGGCAACTGGGTGCGACTCGACAGCCTCACCGTCACACCCTGGTGACGCCGAGCTCCATCCCCTGATCGCGAAGTCGCTGGGCGAGCGCGTTGCCCATCGCGGTCGCGGGCGTGAGAACGCCTGCGCGGTCAGGGATCTCGTCCATGGCCAGGCACAGCGCCGACTGGGCCATCATCACGGCGGTCGCGGCGTAACCGGGATCTCCTTGACCCGCCACCACGGCTAGGTACCGCGCCCCGGTGGAGGTGGTCGTGTCGACGTCCATCCGGAACCACCCGGCCGCGCGGGCCTTCTCACTCGGACCCTGGCCGGGCTTGGGGAGCAGTTTGTCGAGCAGCGCGCGGGTAGGGCCGAAGGCCATGGCGGGCTCAGCGAGAGGCAGGACCGTGACAGCAGCCCCGGCGAGCACAGGTGCCAAGGGGCCGCTGCCGAAGGTCATCCGCTCCTGGTAGCGCAGCCCGTGGCCGTAGGCGTAGCCGAGCAGCGCGTTGCTCCGCCGTACGACGCGGGTGTTGTACTGCGCCATGACGAACGGACCGGTCCAGCGGCCCTCGGCGTCCTTGCCGACGCGAGCCCGATCGGGCAGCTCCTCCTGCTGGGGCTCGGCGGCTCGGTCGGGGCTCAGGGAGTAGGGGTCCTCGATGAGCGAGCGCAGCTGCGGCTGGGCCTTGACGGTGTCCACCTGGTTACGCAGTGAGTCGACGGTGCCACCGCTCACCCCGCCCTTGAACGACGCGAGCAGGGTGGTGTCGGTGAGCTCGCCGGCCCCGTCGAGGCGCGCCTGCTCGGCGAGCATCAGCACGGCCAGGTCGGAGGGGATCGAGTCGTAGCCGCAGGACGGCACGAGGCGCGCACCGCTGGCGACCGCGATGTCGTGCAGCTCGTCGATGACCTCGCGGACGAAGACCACCTCGCCGGTGAGGTCCAGATAGTGCGTGCCGGAGCGAGCGCAGGCCTCGACCAGCGGCCGTCCGTAGCGGGCGTAGGGACCGACGGTGGTGCAGACCACCCGTGCGCTGTCGACGAGCTCGGCGGGGTCCCGCGCGTCGACCACGAGCAGCGGCCAGTCACGGTCGAGCCCGTCCCGGACCTGCTCGAGGCGCTCCTTGGAGCGGCCGGCGAGGCCGATGCGCACCCCCGCGGGGGCCGACTGGGCCAGGTGCTCAGCCACGAGCGCGCCGACGAAGCCGGTCGCGCCGAAGACAACGATGTCGAGGTCGGTCATGGTGCGATCGTCGCACTCTTGCTCGGCATGACGCGACGGGCGGCGGAGGCGACGATCCGCTGGTAGCCGGAGCCGGTCAGCCGCTGGAGCAGGTCCAGCGCCTTCGCGTCGGCGCCGATGAGGACCCTCGCCCGTCCCTTGCGCGCTCCGGTGAGGATGACCCGCGCGGCCTTCTCCGGGGTGGTGTGCGCGAGCTTGCTGTCGAACAGCTCCGACAGCGCTTGGGCGTCGTGCCCGCCGACGGCCGTGGAGTTCCGGACGATGTTCGTGCGGATGCCGCCCGGGTGCACGCAGGTCACGGTGACCGGGTCGCCGCTGATGAGCATCTCCTCGCGAAGCGCCTCGGTGAAGCCGCGCACGGCGAACTTGGCCGCGTTGTAGGCGCTCTGTCCCGGCATCGCGATGAGGCCGAACAGGCTGCTGATGTTGACGAGCGTGCCCTCGCCACTGGCCACGAGGTGCGGCAGGAACGCCATCGTCCCGTGCACGACGCCCCAGAAGTCGACGTCAATGATCCGCTCGATGTCCTTGAAGCTCTGGTCGACCACGTCCGCGGTCAGGGCGATGCCCGCGTTGTTCACGACCAGGTGCACCGCCCCGAAGTGCGCCGCGACCACCTCGGCGTAGGCCAGCACCTCCTCGCGCTGGGAGACGTCGAGGCGCTGCTCGTGGACCTCACAGCCCAGCGCCCGCGCCTGCTCCGCGGTCTGCGCGAGGCCGACGGTGTCGACGTCGCACAGCGCGAGCCGCGCGCCCTCCTGAGCCAACGCAAGGGCGAGGCTGCGGCCGATGCCGCTCGCCGCGCCGGTGACCACTGCGACCTTGCCCCGGAAGCTCTTCACGGCGCGACCTTATCTTCACATCGACCATTGACACAATGGCGGGTGGCGATCGGGGGGCAGGATTCGCGCGAGCCCCGACGAAACTCATCAGTAACCCACCGTTACCCCCAGGAGCTTTCGTGTCTGCGCACCGCCGTCTGCTCGCCTGCACTGCCGCGACCGCGCTCCTCGCCGGGGCGCTGGTGACTGTCCAAGCACTCACCCCCGCGGCGAGTCGCACCGCGTCCACCCCGGCAGGTGCGACGACCGAGACCGGCGACGCCGCCCGCTTCCTGCGCCTGACGAGCGGCGCGACCCACGGCCCCCAGACTCCGACCACCCAGCCGGCCGCCGCCATCACGCAGGCGAACTGCGCCAAGAGCCGCGCGACGGTGGGCATCCTGCCGAACGGCTGGTGCCTGAGCCCCGCCGGGACGAACATCGAGGTGCTGCGCTTCCCGCTCGGCGTCACTCCCACCTCCAACGGCAAGGTCGTCGTGACCTCCAACAGCGGTGGGGTGCAGGGCCTGACCGTCATCGACCAGGCCACCTTGCAGACCAGCCAGACCACGGCCGCCAACCTGTTCATGGGCGTGGCCGAGACGGCCGACCACCGCGTCTACGCAGCAGGCGGCAACGCCAACCGCGTCTTCCGCTACACCTTCGCCGGCAACACGCTGCAGAGCCAGGACGCGACCTCGGACGCCACCTTGCCGCTGCACAACGCCATCGACGGTGCCGCCGGGCGTGCGGGCGGCACCGGTCAGGTCGTCCCCGTCGTCGACGGCATCCGGGTCACGTCCTACCCGGGCCCGCTGCTGCCCTTCGGCAAGTACGTCATCGCTGCCGGCACCCTCAGCGAGGCCAGCACCGCCTGCCCCGGCAAGCGCCCGGCTTGCGGCTTCGTCTCCGTCATCGACAGCACCACCGATGCGGTCATCGGCCGGGCTCCGCTCGGCATGGACCCGCTCGGGATGGCGATCGACCCGGTGCGCAAGCTGCTCTACGTCAGCAACTGGGCGGACGAGGCGGGCCGCGGCCTGGGTCTGGGCACCGTGTCGGTCGTGAGCCTCGCGGACCCGGCCAAGCCTGCGGAGATCACCTCGGTGCGCGTCGGCCACCACCCCTCCGCCGTCGTGCTGTCGACGGACCGGCGCAAGCTCTTCGTGGCGAACACCAATGACGACTCGCTGTCCGTCCTCGACGTCTCCGGCAAGGCCCGGGTCATCGCGACGCAGTCCCTGCGCCCCGCCCCCGGCCTGGCTGTCGGCGCCCACCCCGACGCCATGGTCTTGTCCCCCGACGGCAAGAAGCTGTTCGTCGCCCTTGCCGGCCTGAACGCGGTCGAGGTCCGCGACGGCCGCAGCGGAGCGCGCTTGGGCAAGCAGCCGTCGTACATCCCCACCGGCTGGTACCCGTCAGCGCTGGCCGTCACCGGTACGGCGGCGAAGTACCGCCTCTGGGTGACCAACGCCAAGGGCATCGGGCCGAGCATGGGCTACAACGGCAGCGTCTTCGCCAACGGCACCAAGACCAACGGCACGGTCTCGGTGATCGACCTGCCCGCCCCCGCGGCCGTTGCGAGCGAGTGGACCACCTCCGTCATCCGCAACGACAGCCTCGACGCCGTCTCGATGAGCGCCTGCGACCCGGGACGCGGCGTGCGGATCTCGACCGTGCTCTGCCCGCCGGCCGGCAAGCGTTCCCCCTTGAAGCACATGGTCTTCGTCGTCACGGAGAACAAGACCTTCGACCAGTACTTCGGCGACCTCCCCACCGGTGACGGCGGTTACAACGCCGACCCCACGCACACCTTGTACGGCGAGCAGGTCACGCCGAACCACCACAAGCTCGTCAAGCCCTACAGCCTCGGAGACAACTTCTTCTCCGACGCCGAGGTGTCGGTGACCGGCCACTCGTGGACCTCCGGTGCAGTGGCGACCGACCACAACGAGCGGACCTGGGCGGCGGACTACGACGAGGGGGTGCGCGGCAGCCACGGCAACGGCGACCCGCTCAAGGGCTCGCTGCAGGGCGCGCAGGGCGAGGCCATCCAGGCCGGTGAGGACGAGCTCGACGACCCCGAGGGTGGCTACATCTTCGAGGCGTTCAAGCGCGCCGGCGCGACGCCACCGAGCGACCGCCCCGGGCCGCTGTCTATGGCGATCTACGGCGAGGGCACGTCCCGCGCCGCGGGCAAGACGATGGACGCGTTCCAGGCACCGGGTTGGAAGGACGGCGACATCGCCTACTCCGACACCTGCCGCGTGCTGACCTTCCGCGACGGTGTGGCACCGGACGGTCCCTCCCCCGCCTTCTCGCAGGGACGGCCGCCGGCGGGTGTTGCCGCGGGTGACTGCGACGGCCGCAAGCTGGCCCCGGCCTTCACCCTCAAGCACTGGACCGAGGTCTACAAAAAGACCGGCCGCGACATCATGCCGAGCTTCCTGTACATCTCGCTCCCCCAGAACCACACGCTTGCCACCACAGTCGGCAACCCGACGCCGCAGTCGATGGTGGCCGACAACGACTACGCCGTCGGCCTGCTCGTCGATGCTCTGTCGCACTCGCCGTTCTGGGGCTCGACGGCCGTGCTGCAGACCGAGGACGACACCCAGGTCGCCGGAGACCACGTCTCGGCGCTGCGGGACTACCTGCAGGTCTCCAGCCCCTGGGCGCAGCCCGGCCCGAACCACCAGGTCGGCTCGATGCCGTCAGTGCTGCGGACGATCGAGCAGGTCTTCGGCGTCGCGCCGATCAGCCTGTTCGACCGGCTCGCGATGCCCATGCACGAGGCCTTCTTGCCGTCGCTGTCGAACAAGCCCAACCTCACGCCGTACACCGCGGTGAAGGCTCGGGTGCCGTTCAACCTCAACGAACCCGGAGCGATCGGGGCGCAGGAGTCGGCGCTGCTGGACTTCAGCACCTACGACCTGGCGGACGAACAGCTCCTCAACGCGATCCTGTACGCCGATGCCCGCCGCGTTCCCCTGGTCCTGCCGCGGCGACGGTGAGCCACTGGACACCCGCGAACCTCCCGTCGCAGGAGGGAAAGCGGGTCCTCGTCACGGGGGCCAACTCAGGTATCGGCTTCCACACGGCGGACGCGCTGGCCCGACGGGGCGCCGAGGTGACGCTCGCCTGTCGCGACCTGAGCAAGGGGCAGGCTGCGGCGGATCGCATCACTGCGCGGACCGCGGCTGCAACTGTCCGGGTCGAGCGGCTGGACCTGTCCTCGCTGGCCTCCGTGGCGTCGTTCGCACTGGGGTGGTCGGGGCCGTTGGACCTGCTGGTCAACAACGCGGGCGTCATGGCCCCTCCGGGGTGGACCCCGACCGAGGACGGCTTCGAGCTGCAGCTGGGCACCAACCACCTGGGGCACTTCGCCCTCACCGGGCAGCTGCTGCCTGCGCTACTGGCGGCGCCCGCAGCCCGCGTGGTGACGGTCGCGTCGGTCGCTCATCACGGCGGCACGCCGGCTGTCCTTGCGGGCAATCCCCCTGAGGGCTACCACCCGGAGCGGTACTACGGGAACTCCAAACTCGCCAACGTGCTGTTCGCCCGCGAGCTGCAGCGACGCGCGGCTGGTACGACGGTGACCTCGACGGCTGCGCACCCCGGCGTGGCGGCGACCAGGCTGTTCGCCAACCCGCAGGGCATGGGCTCGCGCCGACTCGTGCGGTTGCTCGGCCCGGTGGTGCTTCCGCTCGTCCTGCAGTCAGCGCGTGCAGGCGCGGAACCGGTGCTCTACGCCGCTTCCGTGGCCGAACCTGGCTCCTACAGCGGCCCGCAGCGCTTCAACGAGTGGCGCGGCCATCCCGGCCCGGCCAGGCTGAGCGAGAGCGCGCAGGACGACGTCCTCGCGGCGGCGCTGTGGGAGTGGTCGCAGCAGCAGACGGGCATCTCCTACGCCCTCTGAGCGGGTCAGTCCCGGCAGTCCGCGCTAGTGGGCCGAGGCGCCGTTCTGCACGTCGCTTTCGGCCTCTCGCGGTGCCGGGACCTCGGGTTCAATCTTGAGGACGCCGCGAACCACGTCCACGAACGTGGCGAAGTCGAAGGGCTTGTTGAGCACCGCCGACGCGCGATGGCGGCCCGGTGCGCTCTCGAGGTCCGAGACTGGTTTGCCGGACACGATGACGATGGGGATCCCCGAGCCCTCCAGCCGGAGGGCGACCTCCCACCCGTCCATCCCCGGCATCATCACGTCGAGGGTGATGACGTCGGGACGCCGCTCGGCCACGAGCCGCAGCGCGGTCTCACCGTCCGGTGCGCCGATGGTCTCAAAGCCCTCCATCTGCAGCGTGATCTCGATGAGGGACCGGATGCTGGACTCGTCGTCCACTACAAGTGCGAGCGGCATGGGCGGAGTGTGCAGAGCGCACCACATGACCCGCATGACATGAAATGACTATTTCGTTCTCTCCGGTGGGGCTCATCGGTGGCGGTCACCGTCCGATGGGAGGGCGATGAGCACAGCGGCCTCCCACGCCCGGCTCGCACGCCTACGGCTGACCGCAGCGTGCGTGCTACTTCCGCTCGGCATCCTCGCCCTCGGAGAGCAGGTGCTGCGCGGGAACGCGCCGGCCACGCCCCTGCTGGGAGCGCTGTCCCTCGCCGCCCTTCTGATGGCCGTCACGACCGTCCTTCTCGAGCCCCTCACCCGCCGCGCGGAGCGGCGTGCCCAGGCCGACGCTGCAGCTCTCGCCGAACACCTGGACCACGCGCGTGAACGCGCCGACCGGTTGCGCACCAGGCGGGCCCGGATGGAGCGAGTGCTCGACGGCCGCGACTCGCCGCAGATCGTGTTCCAGCCCTTCGTGGTCCTCAGCACAGGCGAAGTGAGCGGCTACGAGGCCCTGTCCCGCTTCAGCATCGGCAGCCCCGTCGAGTGGTTCAGCGAGGCCGCCGCCCTCGGGATGCGCGAGGAGCTCGAACTCAAGGCGATCCGCCGCGCCCTGCTCAGCCTCGGCTCACTGCCCGGCCGTTCGCCGTACCTGGCGGTGAAGGCTTCGCCCTGCACCCTGCTCTCAGAACGCTTCCGCGCCCTGATGGCCAGCACCGATGTACGGCGGGTGGTCATCGAGCTGAGCGACGATCCATCCGCCGGCGACTCCGCGGACTACGCCGCGCTGAGCCGGGCGCTGAGTCCGATGCGCGCACGGGGAGCCCGGCTGGCCGTGGACGACGTCGGCATCGGGCGTTCGTCGCTCCTGCAGGTCGCGATGCTGGAGCCGGACATCCTCAAGATCGACGCCGGCTTTACCCGCGGTCTGGTGACGGGCAAGGCAGCGCGTTCCACCGTGAGCGCCTTGGTCGGCCTGGGTGAGTCGCTGCGCGCGACGGTCGTCGTCGGCGCCGTCGAGACGGCCGGCCTGCTGACCGCAGCCCGTGACCTCGGGGTGCACGCGGCGCAGGGATGGCACCTCGGCGAGCCCCAGCCCTTGGATCGACTCGTGATTCCCACGCCGCGTTCGCGTGGCGAGACGACGACGAGGCTCCGTGCCTGACAGGTTTCTTCAGTGTTGACAGGGGTTTCCGTCCACAGCGGGGCTGCGGTTGTCGGTGCTGGCGGTTAGTGTTTGTCCTCGAACGCGCTATCGAGGGCAAGGAGGTCAGGCGGTGTCTGTGGACTGCGATCCGCTTGGCCTGATGCCTGAGGTCTTCGAGCACGATCTGCCGCCGCAGCTGGTGCCGGAGGTTCCGGCGTGGCTGCTGGAAGGGCCGTTGGACTGGGACGAGCCGCCGGTGTGTGACGGCGGGTGTGCCTGTGGCGGGGCGCCCGCCCCGGTGCTCCCTGACCTCCCGGACGCCGCCGCGGAGCCGGTGCGGTGGGCGGT
>JBKJSN010000001.1:0-7491 GCA_046595815.1 Mycobacteriales bacterium | reverse complement strand
CTGCGGGTGCACTACGCCAAGACCCTCACTGGCTGGAGCGAGAACCTCGACGCGCACTGGGAGGAGGCGGTCGAGGAGGTCGGCGTGGGTACGGCGAGGGTCTGGGCCCTCTACCTCGCCGGCTCCCGACTTGCCTTCGAGCGCGATGAGATCGAGCTGCACCAGATCCTCGTCACCAAGACGGTGGACGGTCACAGCGGCATGCCGTTGCGACCGGACTGGGGCTCCTAGGCGAAAGGGCTCCGGTCAGTTCGCCCAGCTGCTGAAGGGGATGTTCCAGTCGGAGGTGCCCGGGTCGTAGAGCCGCGGCTTGGCCTTGGCGTTGATGATGTTCACGATGTCGCCACGCTTGACCACGTCGAAGTACCACGCCGCGTCGGCGGGGGAGACGTTCACGCAGCCGTGGCTCACGTTGCGCACGCCCTGGTCCCGCACCGACCAGGACGCGGAGTGGACGAACGCGCCGCCGTAGGAGATCCGGACGCTGTTCGGGATCTTCTCGTAGTAGCCGTCCGGGTCGTTGCGGGGGATGCCCACGGTCGCCGAGTCCATGATCTCGAGCTTGGACTTCTCCAGCACCAGGTGGACGCCGCCGCGGGTGGGGTACTCGTCACGGCCGGTGGAGACCTTCACCGTGCGAAGCACCTTGCCGTCGACGGTCACCACCATCACCTTCTTCGCGACGTCGACCGTGGAGATCACCGCCGAGCCCACGCGGAACTCCGTGTCCACGCTGCCCTTGCCCCAGACGCCGTGCGACAGGCGCAGCCCCTCGAGGTGGGAGTGGACGCTGATCCGGGTGCCCTTGGCCCAGTACGTCGGACCGCGGTAGTGCAGCTCCTTGTCGTTCATCCAGCGCCAGGCACCCTCGACGGGTGGTTCGGTCTGGACGCGCAGCCGCTGCACGACGGCCGCACGGTCAGCGGCTCCTCGGACAGGCCGGTTCAACGTGATGATCGCGGGCAGGCCGATGCCGACGATGCGGTCCGAGCGCGGTGAGTGGGTGGCGGTGAGGACCTTCGTCGCCAACGTGGTGCGCAGGGTCAGCTCGACCCTGCTCGCCGTACCCGCACGGTCCTTGAGCGAAGCGGTGACGTGGTAGCCGCTGTCGGGGATCAGGCCTGCGGTCGAGGACCAGGTGTCCTCCGCCAGGCGCCCCTCCACGGGGTAACCCTGGGGGTCGGTGACCGTCACGGCTGTGAGAGCACCGTCGGTGACCGCCAGGGCCATCGGCTTGGCCCAGTCGAGCAGGCCGGCGGGCGTGGTCGTCGCGGTGAGGCGCGGCAGCGTCGTGGCGGCGGCGGCCGCCTGGGTCGTGGTGCGACCGGCTTGGCAGGCCGCGGTGGCTGACACAGCCACGAGCGCGAGCAGGGTGAAGAGCAGGCGCCCGCGGCGCAGCGTGCTGGTCATGGGGTTGTTTCGGCCTTCCGTCGTTGCCTCCATTGTCAATGACGCGGCGCCGAAAGGGGAGCAGGTTCCGGCGTACGGCAGGATGGTGTAGCCAGAAGGTTGCGAGAGGGAGCGGCATGAGTGAGTGGGGTCGGGTCTCCGACGACGGCACGGTCTATGTGCGGACGGCTGACGGCGAGCGTGCCGTCGGGTCGTGGCACGCCGGCGCGCCGGAGCAGGGGCTGGAGCACTTCGTCCGCCGGTTCGAGCAGCTCGCCACGGAGGTGACGCTTCTCGAGGCTCGCCTGCGCAGCGGTGCGGGCGACCCGCGCCAGGTGGCGACGAGCGCAGAACGGCTCAAGGAGTCACTGCCCACGGCTGCGGCCGTCGGCAACCTGGAGGGGCTGGCCAAGCGGGTCGACGCTCTCCTGGAGAAGACCGCCGCGGCCGTCGAGGAGCACAAGGCTGCCCGCGCCGTTGCCAAGGAGGAGTCGCTCGCGAAGCTGACCGCCTTGGCGGAGGAGGCGGAGGAGCTGGCCAAGAGCGCGTCCTGGAAGGACGCCGGCGAGCGCTTGCGGACGCTGGGCCAGGACTGGAAGCGCATCTCCGGCGTGGACAAGAAGGCTGCCGACGCGTTGTGGGAGCGGGTCGCGGCCAGCCGCAAGGCGTTCAACGACCGCCGGACCGCGCACTTCGGTGCCCTCGAGCAGCAGCGCACGGTGTCGCAGGAGCGCAAGGAGAAACTGGTCGAGGAGGCCAAGAAGCTCTCCGGCTCGACCGACTGGAAGGCCACGGCCGACCGTTACAAGCAGCTCATGGCCGATTGGAAGGCTGCCGGCAGGGCGCCGCGTGAGGTCGACGACACGCTCTGGGACGCCTTCAAGGCCGCCCAGGACGTGTTCTTCCAGGCGCGCTCTGCGGTCTTCGCCGAGCAGGACGTGGAGCTGCGGGCGAACCAGAAGGTCAAGGAGGAGATCCTCGCCGAGGCCGAGGCTCTCGAAGCTCCGGGGGGCAAGGCGCGGCTGCGCCAGCTGCAGGAGAAGTGGGAAGCAACGGGCAAGGTGCCGCGCGAGGTCATGCGGTCCCTGGAGGACAGGTTCGGCAAGGTCGAGGAGAAGTTCCGCGGCAGCGCCGACACCGGCCACGTGCGCGCGACCGAGTCGACCTTCGTGCTGAGACTGCGCGAGAAGGTCGCCGACCTCGAGAAGAAACTCACCGCAGCCCAGGCCGCGGGGCGCCCGACGGGCGAGCTGGAAGCCCAGCTCGAGACCCAGCGCGGGTGGCTCGCGCAGGCCGGCGCCCCGGCGCAGGCGCCTGAGGAGCCGACCTCCGTGGTCGGCGCGGGCTCGGCGAAGAAGTCGACGACCGCCTGGGTCCGCGCCGACGGTTAGCTGGCTGTCGCTTCGACGTGGGCTCTGAGGAAGGCCACGGCTCGTTCCCACGCGGTCTTCGCAGCGGTCGGGTCGTAGGTGCCCAAGGGGTCCTCGTCGTTGTGGAAGGCGTGCCCGGCGTCGTAGTAGTGGAACTCCACCGACGCCCCTGACTCCTCACGGATCTGCGCCTCCTGCGCCCGGGCCGCCTCGACCGGGTAGAAGCCGTCCTGTTCGGCGTAGTGACCCTGTACGGCGGCGCTCAGGCCTGAGTACGCCTCGGGCACACCCGGGCCGACGCCGTAGAAGGGCACGGCCGCGCTGACGCGTGCTCCCTGCTGGGCCGCCAGGCGCAGCACGAAACCGCCGCCCATGCAGAACCCGACGGCACCTACGGTCGTCGAGGTCACCGCCGCATGGCTGAGCAGGAAGTCGACTGCGCCGGCGAGGTCGCGGGCCGCTTGGTCCACCGGCAAGGACATGAGCAACGCCCCCGCCTCGTCCGCGTCGTGCGTGGTCTTCCCGCCGTACAGGTCAGGGGCCAGGGCCACAAAGCCCTCCGCGGCGAGGCGGTCGGTGATCGAGGCGATGTGGTCCGTGAGCCCCCACCACTCCTGGATGACGACGACGCCCGGCCCGCTGCCTGATGGCGGCGTGGCGAGGTAACCGTGGGCGGTGCCGCCGTTGCTGGCGAACGTCACGTTCTGCAGTGGGTTGTCCATCTCCGGTTCCTACACCGGTCAGGGGCGGTGGGCCAGCAGGGGGGTCCGCAGAGCCTCGTCGACGAAGGCGTCGGGGTCTTCGGCGCGCAGCATCCCGGCGGCCTCGAGACAGGCCTGCACCTCGGACACCAGGTTCCCGAAGGTATTGGCGCGGCACCGCCCGCTCGTGGCGCTGGTCGGGACGAAGTCGGGGATGGCCTTGCCGAACATCACCGCGAAGAACGCCGGCTCGCGCTGGGCGAAGGCGCGGTAGGCGCGTCCGATCGCCACGAGCCGCTCGGGGGCACCGGGGGGTGGGCAGTCGGCAAGGGCCTCGCGGCAGGCCGCGGCGAGCCGGCCGAAGCCCTCGGCGTAGAGCGCGTCGGCGAGACCGGGCTTGCCCCCGAACAGGGTGTAGACCAGCTGCGTCGAGCCCCCGGCAGCAGCGGCGATCCGGCGAAGCGACAGCCCGTGCGGCCCCTCCTCGGCGAGCAGCCGCGCCGCCGCCTCCAGCACGGGCCGCCGGCGCTCGTCGCCGTTCTCGAACGTCGTCGTGAGCGCGTGGGGCGTCGCGGGTGTGGTCACGCCCACATCATGGCGGCCGAGCGGCCTGTTGCCAACAACGTCATAACGCTGTTATACACCTGTCATGACCGCTTCCGCCGACACCATCACCCCCCACGCCTGGCGGGTGCTGGCGGTGTCCGCCGCCGCCGTGTACGTCGTGTTCTTGGACGCGACCATCGTCAACATCGCCTTCCCTGCGATCAGCGCGGACTTCTCCGACGTCACCCGCAGCGGCCTGTCCTGGGTGCTCAACGGCTACGCCGTCGTCTTCGGCGCGCTCCTGGTGACCGCGGGACGGCTCGCGGACGACCACGGCCGCAAGCGCGTCTTCCTGCTCGGGCTGGCCGTCTTCGCCCTCGGCAGCGCCCTGTGCGGCTTCGCCCCGTCGGCCCCGCTGCTCATCGCCGCCCGCGTCGTGCAAGGGGTGGGCGGCGCCCTGCTGGTGCCCGCGTCGCTCGCCCTGCTGCTCCCTGAGTTCCCCGTGTCCAAGCGGGCGACCGCTGTCGGCCTGTGGTCAGCGTGTGGCGCGATCGCCAGCGCGACCGGCCCCTCCCTGGGGGCGCTGCTCATCGAAGGTCCCGGCTGGCGCTGGGTCTTCTTCGTCAACCTGCCGTTCTGCCTGGCCGCGGTGTGGTTCGGCCGCCGGGTGCTGGTGGAGTCGCGAGGCGATGCACCCGGCCGGGTCGACCTGCTCGGCGTACTTCTCGTCACCGCGGTCTTCGGGCTGCTGTCGCTCGGTCTGGTCCAGGGTGGCGACTGGGGCTGGACGAGCTACCGCACCGTCGGGGTCTTCGTGAACGCCGCGATCCTCGCGCCGGTCCTCATCCTGCGCTCGCTCCACCACCCCCACCCCGCGATGCCGGTGCGGCTGTTCCGGGTGCGCGCCTTCTCCGCAGCCACGAGCAGCACGATGCTTTACGGCGCCGCGTTCTACGGCCAGATCCTGGTCAACGTGCTCTTCCTGGCAGGTGTGTGGGACTACTCGATCCTGCGAACTGCCCTGGCGATCCTGCCCGGACCGCTCATGGCGGCGGTGGCCGCACCGCTGAGCGGCAGGCTCGCCGATCGCTACGGCTACCGCTGGGTCGTCGCACCCGGCGCTGCGCTGTTCGTCCTGGGCGCCTTCGTCATGGCCGGCCTCATGCCTGGCGACCCGGCGTACCTCACGCACTTCCTGCCGGCTCAACTGGCGATCGGCATCTCCATCGGTACGACGATGAGCACCCTCGGTGCAGCAGCCTCGCAGTCGCTGCCGCCCGCGCAGTTCGGCGCCGGTTCGGCCGTCAGCTCGGCGTCGCGTCAGCTCGGCGCGGTGCTCGGCGTGGCCCTGGTCATCGCCGTACTCGGCGCACCAGCTCCGGAGCAGGTGCTCCCTGCCTTCCACCAGGCCTGGCTGACCACGGGGATCCTCGCCCTGGGCACGACGGCCGTCAGCCTGTTGCTGCCCCGCCGGGTCCGCGCCTAGCGGGGAGGGCGGCAGAGCAGGTCGACGGCGCTCCGTCCGACCCGCAGCGCACGTAGCTCATAAGCCGTCGGTGGTCGGCTCGCCGGTCGCGGGACCTGCTGCACGTCCCAGCCGTGGAGTGCCTCGCGGGCGTGGGTTGCGTACGCCGGCCAGTCGGTCGCCAGATGCAACATCCCCTGGGGTGCAAGGCGATCGGCGAGCAACGCGGCGAACGTCGGCCGCAGCAGCCGGCGCTTGGTGTGCCGTGTCTTGGGCCACGGATCGGGGAAGAACACGCGCACCTCGGCCAGCGAGCCGCTGGGCAGAGCGCGCAGGACCTCGACGGCATCGCCCTGGACCACGCGCACGTTGGTGAGCTCGGCGGCCTCGATCCGGCGCAGCAGCGCCATCACGCCCGCCGGGTGCACGTCGACCGCGATCAGGTGAGTCTCGGGTGAGGCCGCCGCCATCAGCGCGGTCGCCTCGCCCATGCCGAAGCCGATCTCCAGCACCAGTGGGTGCGTCGAGGTCAGCTTCCCGTCGTACGGCGGATCAATGCCGTGGACGGGCCACAGCCGGTCGTGAGCGGCTCGTGAGGTCGGGCCGGTGCGACCCCGTCGCACGAGGTACGACGGGATCTCACCGTGAGTGGCGCTCAGGCCACGTACTCCTTCAGGCCGTCGGCGCGGCCCTCGGTCCGCAGCTCGGCCAGGGTGTCGCGCTCGATCTGGCGGATCCGCTCGCGGGTCAGGCCCAGGTGGCGGCCCACCTCGTCGAGGGTGCGCGGGCGGCCGTCGTCGAGGCCGAAGCGCATGCGCACGACGATCGCGGACCGCTCGGGCAGGCTGTCGAGAATGCTGTTGAGCTGGCTCTGCAGCATCTGCGTCTCGACGGCCTGCACCGGGTCGACCGACTCGGTGTCGTGGATGAAGTCGCCCAGGGTCGCCTCGTCGTCGCCGACCGGGCTCTGCAGCGACAGCGTGTCGCGGCCGAAGGCGATGATCTCCTCGACCTTGGCGGCCGTCATCTCCAGCTGCGCGCCGATCTCCTCGGCGTTGGGGTCGCGGCCCAGCGACTGGGTCAGCTCGCGGCGGACGCGGGTGACCTTGGTGATGAGCTCGGCCATGTGCACGGGCACGCGGATCGTGCGGCCCTGGTCGGCGAGAGCGCGCTGCAGCGCCTGGCGGATCCACCAGGTGGCGTAGGTGGAGAACTTGTAGCCCTTGGCGTAGTCGAACTTCTCGACCGCGCGGACCAGGCCGAGGTTGCCCTCCTGCACCAGGTCGAGCAGGTCCAGGCCACGGCCCTGGTAGCGCTTGGCCAGCGACACCACGAGGCGCAGGTTGGCCTCGAGCAGGTGACGCTTGGCCTTGTCGCCGTCGCGGGCGACCCAGGTGAGGTCCCGCTTCATCGTCGGGGTGAGCTTCAGGCCCTCCTCGGCGGACATGCGCAGCTTCTCCTGGGCGAACAGCCCGGCCTCGATCCGCTTGGCGAGGTCGACCTCCTCGACCGCGGTCAGCAGGGCGACGCGGCCGATCTCGCGCAGGTAGGCCTTGACGAGGTCGATGCCGGGCGGCGGCTCGTCCAGCGCGAGCGGCTTGTCCTCCTCGGCCATCTCGGCCGTGATCGCCTTCGCAGCGGCCTCGACGTCGTCATCGTCGTCGTCCTCGTCGGCCTCGGGGGCCGGCGCGGCCGCGGGGGCGGGCTCAGCCTTCTTGCGGCTGGCGCGAGCCTTGGGAGCGGGCGCGCTCTCACCGGCTGCAGGGACAGGGGTGTCGAGGACCGTCTCGACAGTGGGGGATTCGGTCAGGGTCACAGTGCTCTCTCCGGTACGTCCGGCAGGCCGGGTCGCGGCCTTGCTCCGGGTCGTGGGTCGGGTGGTCGCCGTGGCCTTGCTGGTACGGCGGGTCTTGGTGGGCTTGTCGGCCTCGCCGCCGAGGACGACGCCGAGCTCCGTCAGTCGCCGCAGGACGCCGGCGCCCTCCTTGGGGCCGATGCCGGCCTCCTCGAAGGTGCTGCG
>JBKJSN010000162.1:0-2660 GCA_046595815.1 Mycobacteriales bacterium | reverse complement strand
CTCGATGTTCGGCTTCCAACGCACCGCCGACCAGATCTGGCAGATGGCCGACCAGCTCGGCCGCGGCTTCCTGCTCGGCGCGACCGCCGGCCGCACGACCCTGAACGGCGAGGGGTTGCAGCACCAGGACGGCCACTCGCTGCTGCTCGCCTCGACCAACCCCGCCGTCGTGTCCTACGAGCCGGCGTACGCGTATGAGATCGGCTACCTCGTCGAAGACGGCCTGCGGCGCATGTACGGCGAGGCTCCCGAAGACGTCATCTACTACCTCACCGTCTACAACGAGCCCTACCCGCAGCCCCCGCTTCCCGACGTACCGCAGCTGCGCGAGGGCGTGCTGCGGGGGATGTACCGGCTGAGCGGTACGGCGACACCCCAGGCCCAAGTGCTCGCGAGCGGCATCACGGTGCGCCTGGCGCTGCAGGCGCAGGAGCTGCTCAAGGCCGACTGGGGTGTCGACGCCGACGTGTGGTCGGTGACGAGCTGGAACGAGCTGCGCCGCGACGCGCTGGGCTGCGAGGAGCACGCCCTGCTGCACCCCGAGGAGGACGTGCGAACGCCGTTCGTGAAGCAGCAACTGCTCGGCACGACCGGACCGGTGGTCGCCGTCAGCGACTGGATGCGCGCGGTGCCCGACCAGATCAGCCGCTGGGTGCCGACGCACTACTCCTCGCTCGGCACCGACGGCTTCGGCCGCTCCGACACCCGCGCTGCCCTGCGTCGGCACTTCCACATCGACGCCGAGTCGATCACCGTTGCGGTGCTGTCCGCGCTGGCCCGTCGTGGCGACGTGGCTGCG
This sequence comes from Mycobacteriales bacterium, assembly GCA_046595815.1. Classification (GTDB taxonomy): domain Bacteria; phylum Actinomycetota; class Actinomycetes; order Mycobacteriales; family SCTD01; genus RYN-111. The sequence goes on along the minus strand of JBKJSN010000162.1, from coordinate 1,861 downwards.
GACGTGCCGGAGAAGGCAGTGGAGCGCTATCGCCTCCGCGACGGACGCATCACGCCAGCTGCCCCGGAGCTCGGCGACACCTGAGCGCCCGCGTAGGCGGTTACCTTGACGGTATGGGCCGCTTGCCAGTCGTCCCCGACGACCTGCTCGTCAGCGATGACGCGCGGGCGACGTGGAACCTGCTGAGTGAGTCCGAGCGGTCCGCACTCCTGGCCTGGGTCAACAAGCCTTGGTTCGACCGGGCGCGCAGGGAGCGGCAACGGGAAGCGATCCGGGCGCTCGAACTCGGCAAAGCTGCATCCGGTCTTGCCCAAATTGGTGTGCTGGAGTCCATCCTGACCTCGCTGCCTTGGGGCACCTAGGCGCGATCCCCGTTGTTCGAGCGCGGTTGCCCTCCCTTCCTACCGGGTTATACTTTCGCCATGAAGACCGCGATCTCTGTGCCTGACGAGACCTTTCAACGAGTGGAACGCCGCGCTGCTGAGCTTGGCGTCAGTCGCTCTCAGTTCTACGCAACTGCTGCCGCGCGCTACCTGAAAGACCTCGATCGGAACTCGTTGACTGCCAAGATCAACGATGCGCTGGCGCGAGTCGGCGAGGACCCTGACGAGTCGCTTGTGACGTCGTACAGCCGACGGCGCCTCGCGGCCAACGACGACTGGTGATCGGCAAAGGCAGTATCTGCTGGGTCGAGCTTGGAGCGCCGCGAGGAAGCCGTCCGGCGAAGACGCGGCCCGTCCTGGTCGTACAGGACGATGCGGTCAACGCCAGCCGGCTCGCTACCACGATCGTCGCCGTGATCACCTCGAACACCGGCCTTGCTGCAGTCGGCGGGAACGTCTTCGTTCCTGCGTCTGCGAGCGGTCTGGCAAAGGACTCCGTCATCAACGTGAGCCAGTTGCTGACCGTGAACAAGACAGATCTCGCGGACCCTGTAGGGCGAGTTGCCGACTACCTCATGGCCGAGGTGGACCAAGGACTACGCCTCATCCTCGGAGTCTGACGTGATGCGGAGCTAGCCATGTGCTCTGGCAGGAGGGTCTATGCCGAGTCAACGGCGGCGGCATCGCGGGTCCAGTGCGGTGGCCAGTCCTTTCCAGATCGTGGCAGTCGGAGTTGTGCACCGGATAGCGACCATCGCGTGAAGCAGACGGCCGTCGGCAGCCAGGCGAAGATCAGGAGCACGATGGCGCTCACTCGCAGCCCAAACGGTTCGGGCCACCCGGCGCCTGATGCTCGCCCTCGCCACCGGACTCGACGGTCCCGTGGCGAGTTGCTACTGCTCCTCGCTGAGGTAGCCGTCTTCGTTGAGGAGGGGGCCGTTGCGGAGGCGGATGGTGCGTTTGCCGGTGTGGAGGTCGTGGTGCAGGGTTTCGCAGCACAGCACGGTCTCGCCGAGGCTGGTCGTGCCGGTTTTGGCGTGGCCGATGACGTGGTGCGGGACGAGGGGGATGAGGGGGTCGGGGGTGCCGGGGCAGCAGCCGTCGCCGGCGCAGCGGTTGTCGAACTGGACGCGGGCGGCTTTGAGTTCGGTGCCGGTGAGGGTCCGGGCGGTGTGGATGATCCCGAGCGGGGTCCAGCCGTGATCGAGGAGCAGGGTGGTGACGTGGGCGTCGCACCACCAGCGCCGGACCAGGGTCGGGCCAGCGGCCGGCCGGTGCCGCCCCGGGCGGGCGGCGCGCCGGGCTGCCCTTCCAGGGTGCGGGCGTTGATGACGGCGCTGGCTTGGACGGGGACCTTGCCATTGGTGCCACCCAAACCCGTGCTGAGGTAGCGCTGCAGGAGGCGTTGTAGGGCGTCGTGCAGCCGTTTGGTCCGTGACCGCGGCACCAGCAGCGCCTCTCCCTCCCCGATCCCACGG
>JBKJSN010000158.1:0-2591 GCA_046595815.1 Mycobacteriales bacterium | reverse complement strand
TGCTACCCGATCGGGCACCTCTGAGCTGCCCGATCGGGCAGATGCGGACACAGGGCCAGCCAGCCCCGATCCGCACACCCCTCACAACAACCCGGGCGAGCTCCTCCGGCACCGCAGTGCCTCCGGCGGCATCCGGCTGCCTCCCACGAGCTCACCTGGAGCTCGCTCCAACTCTTTCAGCTCGAAGTGGCGAGGAGCACCATTCGCCACGAGGGCTCGGGAGCACTCCTGCTCACGAGCCCTCGTGCGTCCGGGGGGATGCTGCGGGCTAGGGTGCCGGCACGCAAGCGGTGAGATACAAGTCGAAGTACGTGGAGAAGCCGACATGTGGTTTCTCGCAGAAGACCGCTGGCCCATAGATGAAGCAGCCGGGTCCGAAGGTTCGGTAACCAGTTATCGTGCCCGCAACGTTGCCGTAGAGGCAGATGTCGTCATCGCCTGCCGCTGCTGCTGCTGACATGCCCAGCAACTGCATCGTCATGACCATGGCGGTGACACACAACACTGCAGCTGTTCGATTGGTACGCAACCTGACCTCCGTCAACGACTTCTGGGTGTTTTCCGAAAGGAATACGACGCCGACACCCAAAGTGTGACGGGGCAGCGAGCGTTGTCGGGATGGAATGCCCCATCGTGATCGCAGGGACACTGTTAGGAGGGCTCGCAGCGGACGACCCCGGAGGTGCAGATGACCCCGTCCCCAGGGGTTCGGCGGCCATGCATTTCGACCGTGATTGGTCCGAGCGGGGTGTCAAGGATCATGACGGCATCGTGCGAGGGATCAGGGCGGGTGAGATCCCGAGGTCGCGGCAGTCGGATCGTTGTACGGAGGGGGGGCGTGTGGGCAGCAAGAGTAGGTTTGGCTCGCCGGGCCGGGGCTGCTGGAGGGGCCTCTATGCTTGAGGATGCGGAAACCTCGTGTCGGGAGGGGGGGCGGGGCCCACTCACCCCGGGGGAGGCAGATTGAGCCGAGGAGGCAATCGCAAGGCCCAGGAACAGGGTCGCGGAAACAGCCACCTGCAGCGCGAATGTGTTGCCGCTGGCGGTAGCCCCCTTGGTAACGGTGCTGCTTGAGGATCGTCGCTGACGCCAAAGTGACTTGACTCCCCCGAGACAGGGGATCAACGGCCAGGTGAGCGCAAGGTGCATTGCTCGGCACTCAAACGCCAGCCTGCGACGTGCGCGGACGAGCATCTGCCGCACGCCGGCAGGTGTCTGCCCGAGTTCCCGAGCGATCTCCGCGCAACTCATGTCCTCGAAAACATGCATGAGGAACACGCGTTGTTGGGATGGTGTTAGCTCGCCCACCGCTCTTTTGAGTGCGAGTCGCCGATCGTCATCCAGAATCCTGTCGAAGGCGAACGTAGCCTCCAGGCATTCGCGTCGCGTCAAGATCTCATCTGAAACCCAGCCAATGCGCTGACTGCGGCGATGAGAGTCTCGGCCGATGTTGCGTGCGGTCACCATGAGCCAGGGCCAGACATCGCGGGAGCCATCGTGCGCTAACGGCTGGCGCAGGGCTCGCAGCATGGTCTCTTGGGCGATCTCGTCCGCATCGCCATGTCTGAAGCACTTCTCGGCGTAACACCGCACGCGCGTGTAGTACTGCCGAAACAGATCCGTGAACTCAACCTCCTCGCTGAGCGGAGGGGCTGAGGCCCTGATTTGGCCATGGCCGGTCATGGGGGACATCCGTTTGCTCTGGCTGGGCGAGCAGTACAAGACCTCGGTCGAGGGCTGGGTGGTGAGTTTTGGTCGAGTTTCAGCAGGATGACCTACGGCTCTCTCGGGGTCAAGTTGCGTCCTAGGTTCCCTAAGCCCGGATCAACGGTCAAGCACACCCACACCCGACTACAAGATCATCAGCGCCGCTCGTCCCGCGCTCACGCTTCAGCGGTGGATCCGGGCTCAGCGTCAGGAAAAAAGGTCCTCACACACCGTCACACTTCACCCTCGAGCGACGTACTCCTTGCGGATGCATATCTGAGGGAAGTTCATGACGCTCGACGTCGCCAGCGGCCCCCGGATCCGCACACCACTCACAACCAGAGGAGTCGGGGAGGTGTCCACGTGGGAATGACGGCGATGTCGGTCGTGCCCGACGGGGGCACGCGCCTCAGCCCTGCCACCGCGCTCGCCAACACGGCGCTCGTCGTCAACAGCTCGCTCCGGCTGGACGAGGTGCTGCGCACCGTGGTGGGGCTGTCGTGCGAGGTGCTCCAGGCCGATCGCGCGACGATCCTTCTCCTTGACGATGCTCAGTGCCTCGCGCCCGCGGTGTCGGTGGGGCGCATCGACGACCCGGTGGCTCTGGCCCGGTTCCGCGGGATGCTCCCGGTCAGGCTGGCGTCAATCCCCCGAGCTCTTGAGCTCCTCTCGACACCCCAAGCAATCGCGATCCCGGAGGTGACCGCGTCGCAGCTCGTCCCGGCCGACTGGCGAACGGCGTTCGGTCTGAAGTCGCTACTGCTCGCGCCGATCGTCACCCAAGGCGAGATCCTCGGCGCGCTGGTCGTGGACTACGCCGACCAGCGCGAGGAATTTACGAACAACGAGGTCCTCACCATCGAGGGCATCGCCGCCTGTACCTC